>JBKPQL010000119.1:0-9003 GCA_046734045.1 Verrucomicrobiota bacterium | reverse complement strand
TCCTAAAGCTATGGACAATTCCGCCACGATTAATCTCGATGAAAGCAATTTTGATCGCGAAGTGATCCACAGCAACAAGCCCGTGATTGTCGATTTTTGGGCGGAGTGGTGCGGCCCGTGCAAAATGATCGCGCCCCTGCTGGATGAGATCGCACGAGAAAAAAACGGCGCGGTTAAGGTCGGCAAAGTTAACGTGGACGAAAATCAGAGCCTTTCGTCCAAATACAACATCCGTGCGATTCCGGCCTTGCTTTTCTTTAAAAACGGCCAACTGCGCGATCAAGTCACCGGCGTTACAAGCAAAAAAGACCTGCTGAACCGAATCGAGGCGCTGGGGTAAAGGAAGTCTTCGCTTCGCAAAAATTTCCTGTGACGACGCGTTGTGGGCGTTGTCGCAGGACTTGACGCTTGCCCCGGAAGAATTTGCGGAGCGCAGCCGCAAGCTTGAGGAGCAGCGGCAAGCTATCCCGCAATAGACAACGGCGCTAGATCGGCGCGACGCTCAGATCAAAGAAAAGATGCGCCCGTTTGCGTTGCGCCTTGCCGCCGAGCTGCCGGGCTACGTTGCCAAAGCGATCAACGAGCAGGAGAAGGCCGGCGGCCCAGATGGCGTCATGGGTTTTTGGGACATCGGCCAGCATTCCGATAAGTCGATTATCATTTACCCGCTGCGCCGGTTGCATGACATCGCCGTGCACTGGCGCAAGAGCCTAGAACGAAATAATTGCGAGGCTCAAGCGTCCCGCATTAGGGCAATTCTGGCAGACAGCGGCGTGTTAAAGCCGAAGGTGTTCGTGTTTCGGTCGCAGTTTTAGGCATGGGAAGATCGCCGCCGCCGCCGCAACGATCTTTGCGCGTGCAGGAATCGTCGATGGCATCATGGCCGCATCATTTGCCAGTCGGCGGCGGCCATCTATCGAAGATGGCGCACAGTCCCTTGCTATAGAATCGGAGACGGAATCCGTATTTCTTTGCAAATTGTGCGATCTTTGTTTCCCGATCTTTCTGGTCCGCTGGCCACAGCCGTTCCAAGTCCTTCTCGTAAATCGCACAGTGCTCCCATTGGCCATGCATCTGGTGTTCGATCTGTCTGGCGAGCATTTCCACCGTTCCGTTGATCGCAGCAAGCGAAGAGTGCGGACGTATAGCTTAGAAAAAAAGGGAGCGCGAACATTGGCGCTCGCGCTCCCCCTTATGAATAAGTTCTCTCTATTGGCTGATCCTCACCCGAGGCAGCCGACTGTATTCTTGGTCGCAGCAAGCGAACGGTCAATCATGAAAAGATCCCGCATCAGAGATTAGATCGACGCCGCGATGATTTTTGCGGCGGCGCACCTCCGTAAACGGGTGCCGCGCGATGTCCTAAATCGGTCCTAAACGCTGCGAGCCTATACGCTCAGAAGGGCGTTTTTACCTATGAAAACGCGGTAATGCGCCCGGCGGGGGTCGAACCCACAGCCTTTGGCTCCGGAGGCCAACGCTCTATCCAGTTGAGCTACGGGCGCGGAGGAGAACGGGAATTAGCCACAGATTCCGCAGGTTTTCACAGATAATTTCTGCATATCCTCGTGCTCATGCTCGTAATCGTGGTCGCGCTCGAATCGTCGATGATGATGAGGCGCATGAATTCAAGTTGCAAATTCGACGCCTTCGAATAAGAGTGTGCGCCCGCAGTCGCGCGGCCCGCCATGAGTTTATGAATCGGAGTTTATGAATCAGGTCATCGATGCCATCGAGAAAGAGCAACAAAAAGCCGACGCGAACACATTCAAGGTGGGCGACTCCGTCCGTGTCCATACGCGGGTTGTGGAGGGAGATAAAGAGCGAATCCAGATATTCGCTGGAGTGGTGATTGGGCGTAAGGGCCGTGGACTGAACGAAACATTTACCGTCCGCCGCATCTCGTACGGTGAAGGCGTGGAGCGCGTGTTCCCATTGCACTCGCCGCGTATCGCAAAAATAGAGGTGGAGCAAGAAGGCCGCGTTCGCCGCGCCAGACTAAATTATCTCCGTACCCGCAAAGGCAAGGAAGCGACAGCGGTACGGGAGTAACGCGAATTGTTTCGTCCACAGATTTCGCAGGTTTACGCAGATTTCCAGGGAGAAGGCTGCCTTCCCCAAAAATTTCTGTGAAAATCTGCGCATTCTGCGGATAACTTCTGCGGATGTCCTATCGGCGCTGCGGATTTCGTTACGAGAAAAAGCTTCGCGCCACTGGGCTCGCGCGTATTGCCGGCATCGATGAAGCGGGCCGCGGCGCGCTGGCTGGTCCCGTTGTGGCCGCTGCTGTAATTCTTCCGGAAAAATTCCGTCATCGTCGCCTGAACGACTCCAAGCAGCTTGCGCCGGAATTACGTGAGGAAATCTATTGCGAACTGGTCTCCAATCCTAAAGTCAGATGGAGTGTCGGCGTCGTTGATTCGATCGAGATCGACCGCATCAATATCCTGCGCGCAAGCCATCGGGCCATGCGCGTGGCAATCGAGGCTCTTATCGAGCCGCCCGACCATGTCTTAATCGACGGGCTGCCAGTGATCCCTTTTCCATTACCGCAGACGGCCATCATCGACGGTGATTGCCTCAGCTTGAGCATCGCCGCCGCCAGCGTGATCGCCAAGGTCACACGCGACAGAATGATGCGTGACTTTTGCGCTCAATTTCCCCAGTATCTCTTCGGTCAGCACAAAGGTTACGGAACTGAACTGCATCTCCTGAAACTCCATGTATTCGGCCCTTGCCCGATCCATCGCCGATCTTTCGAACCGGTGGCGCAACCGCTTCTCGCCCTCGAAGAACTCGTCAAAATCAGTTCATCTCCAGCGCGGCGCGCGCGGCGAGAAACTGGCGTGTCGCTACCTGCGTCGTAATGGCTACAAGGTTCTCTACCGCAACTTCAAAGGACGCAGCGGCGGCGAGATTGATATCGTCTGCCGAGATAATGACACGCTCGTATTCGTGGAAGTAAAGACGCGCACGCGCCAGGATTTCGGCCGGCCGTTTACGGCCGTCGATCGCCAAAAACAAAAACGGATTTCCCGTGGCGGCCTGGCTTGGCTGCGCATGCTCGATAATCCCGATATTCTCTTCCGCTTCGACGTCGTCGAAGTCATCATGACGGATGACGCGAAACCGCGTGTTGAATTGATCAGGAATGCCTTTCCGCTCTCGAAGCCTTATCTCTACTGATTGTGCCAGGTACCAGCGTTCCTTGGTTGTCGATTTACTAAGCCCATAGGTCGCCTCTCCCTTCTTTCTCCCGTTTGGGAGAGACGGACGCGTCAGCGCCAGTGAGGGCCAAGGAATGGGTTTGGGAGAGGGGAGGGTGAGGGTTCGATGGCGCGCGGTCAGCGCTGGAATCTACTTGCAATTGAATTTCCGAGGCCCGGATAATCCGCAAAATTTTTGTGAACATGAAGATCAATCATCTCGCAGTTTGGATCCTCGTCGTGATCCACCAACTCATTGGCTGGGGCTGGTACACCATCTTTGGCGATAAGTGGCTGAATCTCCACGCCCGCACCATGACCGACATCGAGCGGACGCATAACATTAGCGCGTATGCCTTTGCCGTCGTTGCTGCAATTGTTGTGAATTACACGTTGGCTTGGCTGATCTCACGTCTCAATGCGACCACTGCGGTCGGTGGATTGAAGATCGCGGTAGTTTGTTGGTTCGGCTTTTTGTTTGTTGAACACGCAACGATTGGCTTGTTCTCAGCTTTCGAAACGAATCCGTGGCCGCTCATTTGCATCGACATGGGTCGGCCGCTTCTTGGTTTCGCCATCAGCGGCCTCGTCCTCGGTGCCTGGCGCAAAGCAACGTGACGTTGCATCCAGTTAGTGCCGCTAAGGCCAGCGCGCTCGGTGGTGTGAAGGTTTCCGCCTCTCCCTTAGGGAGAGGATTGAGGTGAGGGGAAATCGCCGATCCGGCTTGGATTACGGAGTCGGCGAGGCTTCGGCTTCTTCTTTGGATGAGGACGCGGCACCGCCTTCAACCTTGGTCGCGCTCATCACGTATGTGACCGTCACCGTCGAGCCGACTTTGAGTTCGGCCGATCCTTTGATTGTCGCCGGATCAATCGCGAACTCGTATTTCTCTGTCCCTTTTTGAATAGCAAGCGTGGTGCCGGTAGCCGCAACAACTGTTCCCGTGATTTCGTATGTCTTTCCACCCGCTGCGAACAATTGTGCGTTCAGTGCCAGACTCACCGCTGCCGCGAAACAAATAATTTTCGGATTCATAATTTGGCGATAAGGCCGACAGCGCGACGACGCAAGCGGATGGCAATCTTGGCGGGGACCCACTCTGCCGCCGTCCCTAAAATTATGGCGACGACACAGAATTCGTCCCTCCACTATTCTTTGTGCGGCTCCGGGATAGACGGCACGCCCATTCTCGCGAGATATTCGTCCGCCCTCGGTCATTCCGAGAGGAGTCGAGGAATCTCTAAATGCTTCTTTGGATCTTATTCCTTCGGCGGTTCCGAAATGATCTTGATCCCAACACGCAGAGTCAGCGGCCAGATAACCGTTCGGTTTTGCTGCGGATTTCCCCACGCACGGCGAAGCCCATCACTTATTTGTTCGAATGGATCAGCGCCTGTCGAGGCGATGAACCGCTGCGTTGACGACCACGTTCGAAGGCAGCCGATCAGATGATTGAGGTTCCACTACGTGATCATTTGAATTTTCGGCGGCTCGATTTCGTGAAATGGGAAAGAGAGATCTGCGAAATTTTCCACGAGCTTGCGCTCCGGCGGCCAGAAAGGACCGACCACCTCGTGGTAGTATCGATTTACGATCTCGTCGATAGCCGGCTCGATCCGTAACAGGTTGTAAGCTGATGCAGCGAACACGCCATTGTTCTTCAGCACGCGTCGCACTTCCTCATAAAAGCGTGGCAAATCAAACCAATGCAGCGCTTGCGCGACCAAGACCAGGTCAAGCGTTTCCGGTTGCATGCCGCTATTTTCTGCCCGCGCGACACGATACTCCACCCGTTCGTGCGGCTGGGCTTTTGCGATTTGTTTCTCACTTGCATCAGTCGCGATCACGCCATCGAACACTTCGGCGAGTGCAACCGCAGCCTGACCGTTTCCAGTTCCGCAATCCCAAGCGAGCTGATGAGTTGGCGAGAGATTGCCGAGATACTCAAACATCTCGTGCGGATATCGCGGCCGGAACTTCGCATAATCTGCTGCCTGTTTTGAAAAATGGTCTTTGAAGGTCATACCCTCCCCGATCTGTCGCGGCGGTCTGCGACCGCCGAAAATTCGACTCCGACGCCAGCGAGATACTGATCGACTGCTTGTCATCCCGGAGCGAAGTCGAGGGATCTCTAAATGTTTTCGTAAAGCGCTTTACTCGCTCTGCGGCGTGGGAATTGCCTTCACGCCCACGCGAGCGAGGTATTCATCAGCCTGCAACAGATCGTTGCCCGCGCGCTCGATAATCTTGAGCAAATTATCCATCGACGAAACTTCCTCTAGCTGCTCGGTAAGGAACCACTGGAGAAAATTGATCGTGATATAGTCGTTTTCTTTGCGCGCAAGCTCGACGAGGCCATTGATTTGATTAGTAACGTGAATCTCCTGCTCGAGCGAGAGTTTCACCGCGTCGCGCGCGGTCTTGAATTTCGATTTCGGCGCCTCGATCGCCGGAATCGCCACGCGTCCGCCGGCATCCACGACGTATTTGATGAACCGCAGCGCATGCCCTTTCTCTTCCTCGGCCTGCCGGAAAAAATGCTGCGACAACTGCGGCAACGCCTCGGCGGCAAAATGCGCCGCGATTGCGTAATACTGCAGCTCGGCGCTAAATTCGTATCCGATTTGTTCATTAATCGCATCAATGACCTTTTGACTCGTCAACATACCGAAGACCTTACCGCGGATTACGCGGATGCAAACGGATCAATTCTGGGGAGCACACGCCGCTGGCGGTGTTGCATTCGGCCGCTGGCCGAATGTTTTCTACACAAAGGTTTAAGGCGCAAACAGCGATCTTAAATTGCCCCTGCCAGCTGAGCTGATTTAACTGGTCGCCATTTGCGGCCACATCCTGAACCGGCTGATATGTGATGATCTCCAACCATGTTTCGCATGCGTCGAGGCGAGCTCAAAGTTGGCTAGTGAAAAGATTCCATCTGAACTTACGTTGCGTCCTATGAATAACGAGCCTTTTGAAACGAAACAGGAGGGAGTTTCTAGCGTGATGAGCCGCCGACTGTTTCTTCGCGCAACGCTTGCAGGCGGAGCGTCGCTTTTGGCGGGAAGAGCAGCCACAATATTCGCGGCTGCATCGCCGGTACCAACAGACGCGGGCGACAACTCGGTTTTCAGTATCGGTGGCGATCTGCCAGTAAATCGACTTGGATTTGGTGCGATGCGCCTCACGGGCGAGGGGATCTGGGGTTGGCCGCCAGATCGTGACAATGCGCTCAAAGTTTTGCGGCGCGCGGTCGAACTTGGTGTGAATCTAATCGACACCGCGGATGCTTACGGACCCGAAACTGATGAATTGCTCATCGCAGAAGCGCTTTATCCGTATCCGAAAGGACTCGTCATTGCGACAAAGGGCGGTCAGATACGACCCGGACCCGGCCAGTGGGTGCCGAAGGGTGACCCTGAATATCTCAAACAATGCGTCGATAAAAGTCTCAAGCGTTTAAAGCTTGAGCGTATCGATCTCTATCAACTGCACCGCATCGACCCCAAGGTACCGATGGAAGAATCGCTCGGCGCCCTCAAGGAAATGCAGAGTGTTGGCAAAATTCGCCATGTAGGACTATCCGAGGTGTCACCCAACCAGGTTGAGCGTGCGCGCAAAACTGTGCCCATCGTGAGTGTGCAGAACCGCTACAATATTACGGATCGAAAATGGGAGAACACCGTTACTTATTGCGAGAAGGAAGGGATCGGATTCATGCCATGGGCGCCGGTCGGTGGGACCAGGGGAATGACCAACGCCGTCTTGGAAAGGGCCGCGAAAGATCATGGCGTGACCATTTATCAGCTGGGGCTGGCGTGGTTACTGCATCGGTCGCCGGTAATGCTGCCGATTCCCGGCACGTCATCGCTCGCGCACTTGGAGGAAAATATGGCGGCGCGGAAAATCCAGTTGAGCACGGAAGAGTGGAAGACGATTGACTCGCTCGCGACCCGAGCGTAACAAAAACAAGCCTGCATCTAGATTGGCAAGTACGGGAGCAATTCTAGTCAAATCCTAAATCTCCACGGCTATCGCCGATCTGAATCAGGCCTACTTCTCGCTGTGGAAAGTTGCAGTAGTTTCGTGCAACAGTTCGCTCTGTTGTTGCCACCGCGACTTGAGCGCCCCCCGAAAGCATTCGGGGTTGAAAATGGTCGCCGTCGCCCACGGTGGTATGAACGAAGACAACATTGGTGGCGTTTCCGTCCCGGTTACCTGCATTTGCATTTCCTCGGCAGAATGCACCCGAAGGGCAGCCGCCTCATTGGAAGCAGCTGGGTAACCCAGCCCTTTCTGCTCACGCGAGCGTTCTCGCCAAGGTGGAATTGAAGCAGACTGTTGAAAACAGACGACATTCGGTGGTCCTGAAAGGGCTCGGCTCCCCGCCGGGCGGAGATTAAATTTCCGGGTTAGTTCGTCCTGCATAGCGGGATGCCGTCGAAGAAAGTTGATGGTTGAGAGTTGATGGCGGATTATCAATGTTGCACGTCGACAAAAATGAAACGAAGCCGCTCGGAGAGGAAGAAGGAGCTATCTAAGATTGAAGGACAGCACGCGCTGAATCAGCGTACTCGCAAGCTGCGCGGAAAGTACATGCATTTAGATCTTATGAGGGGTTTGGTCGAGGCTCGCAAAGAAGAACGGCAACCTGCTTCTAAAAACGCAACCCGCGATTTCCGCACGTTCTTTGGAGATGCTGGACAAGTCGGCGGATGGCTTGAAGAAAGGTCTGGCTTCGGCACCGATTGAGAGACCAAAGAAGCGTAGGCAACTTGGCGCGCTGAGAGGCTGGATGAAAATCAAGGGCGACATCGTTCACTCGGATATGGAAAACGATTGGGAAGTGCAGTGAGACCGATTGTGTGGACCAGATGGCGAAGAGATTCTTGTGAAATCGGTGAGGCTCGGTTCGGCGGCTACTGCCGCGGTGAAATATGATGAAAGAGGCGGACTTTGGATATCGAATTTCGAGAGGAAGACCCTTATGGGTGCATGCACGTTCCTGAGTTTGTTTATCGGGAATTGTTGAAGGCGGAGTGGGCGGGAGCGCTTTGGAACGCGATTAAAGATCAGTTCGAGTACGTGAAACTGGATTAGGCTTACGCGAAGTTCGTGATTGCGAGGACCAGGTTGCTGCGGCGACCGCTTCCAGGAAAAAAAGCCCAGCACTTTGCTAGTCAAAGTGCTGGGTTCTGGCGACGTCCTACTCTCGCACGGCCTGTCGCCGTACTACCATCGGGGCTGCAGCGTTTCACTTCCGTGTTCGGAATGGGAACGGGTGGGGCCACCGCGCTAGTGTCACCAGAGGTCCGAGCCGGACTGGCACTTGAACCGCGCTGGCGGTTTCGCTGCTGTCGCAGCAACGCAACGGCCGACGCGGATCTCTGGAGACTGGCGTCAGACACAGACGCCCTACAGTTCGATTTTGAAAGAACAATCAACTATCAACTATCAGCTGATTCCGCCGATTCCCTGGCATCTACATACAGGCTTTCGGAAGTCGCGCGTCGCATAGCGACGTGGCTACAACTGTCTGAGTTTTATTGAGATCTTTCATTTCCCATTACTGCCCCGAAAGTTTTCGGGGCAGCTTATTGGAAAAGTAAAAGATCAAGCCGAACGGGTTATTAGTACTCCTGAGCTGAACACATTGCTGTGCTTACACCCGGAGCCTATCAACGTGGTGGTCTACCACGACCCTTCAGGGAGAACTCATCTTGGGATAGGCTTGGCGCTTAGATGCTTTCAGCGCTTATCCTTTCCGAACATAGCTACCCAGCACTGCTCTTGACAG
>JBKPQL010000118.1:0-4177 GCA_046734045.1 Verrucomicrobiota bacterium | reverse complement strand
CGTGATCGCTTCGGCGCAAGAAATGCACGTCGTTCGCCGCGATCAATCCGACGCCGAGATCCCTCGCTATCCGTGGCAGAACGCGATTGCATTGGCGTTGGACTTCCATTCCGTGGTCGTGCATCTCCATAAAGAAATTCTTCCGACCAAGAATGTCGCGGTATTCGGCAGCGCTCTGTTTCGCTTTTTCGATGTTGTTTGCCTGGATCGCGGTATTGATTTCACCCGCCAGGCAGCCGCTGAGGCCGATCAGTCCCGCCGCATGTGCGGTCAAAAGTTCTTTGTCGATCCTGGGCACATAATGAAATCCATCGAGATGCGCAGCCGTTACCAGCTTCACGAGGTTGCGGTAGCCTCTCTCGTTTTCGGCCAAAAGTGTGAAGTGATACGCAGCATCGCGACGTGAGGGCGGCCGATCTTTATGCGATCCGGGGGCGACATATGCCTCGCAACCGATAATGGGCTTGATTCCAGCGCGGGTCGCCTCCTGATAAAATTCAATCGCGCCGAATAAATTGCCGTGATCGGTGATAGCGACGGCCGGCATTCCAAATTCGGCTGCTCTTTTCATCAGCTCTTTCATCCGGATCGCGCCATCGAGCAGGGAGTATTCGGTATGCAGATGGAGATGAACGAAAGAGTCGCGAGGCATCAGCGTTCAGTATAATTGCGCGGTTACGACCAGCAACATCAAGAGCGCCGCGCACGCTGGTAAATCGGTAAATTATTCACCGTGATCGATGTAACGGTGTAATGGTTCGGCAATTTTAACGAGCAAGAAAACGGTGCTTGCATCGCTTTCCTGTTGTTGCTATGAGAGCGCCTGCCGCGTCAGCTTTCGATTGCAAAGCGATAGGCGGCGCCGAGTTTACAACTACATGAAAAAGCTGGAAGCGATCATCAAACCATTCAAGCTCGAAGAGGTCAAAGAAGCGCTGGCAGAGCTGGGCATCGAGGGGATGACTGTCACGGAAGTAAAGGGATTTGGCCGGCAAAAAGGCCACACCGAAATTTATCGTGGGAGCGAATACACGGTGGATTTTCTGCCTAAAGTGAAAGTGGAAGTGGTCATGGCGGACGATATGGTGGAGCGGGCGGTGAGCGTCGTTGTAGCCGCGGCGAAGACCGGCAAGATCGGCGACGGGAAAGTCTTCGTTCTTCCAGTGGAACATGCGGTGCGCATTCGCACCGAAGAAATTGGCGAAAAAGCGGTCTGAGGCCCAATCCTCGATGTTCGATGTTTGATGTTTGATGTGTTCGCCCGGATTGTGCGTGGCAACTCCCTGCACGTCATCGCCATCTCCCCTTGCCAACAGAAGACTTGCAAAGACATAACTTTTCAAAGACCAAACCCTCAACTCTCAACTAACAGCTCCTAATTATGGCCAAAGAAAAAACTCCATCGGACGTCAGCAAAATGATTAAAGACCACGGCGTAAAGCTCGTGGATTTCAAATTCACCGATCTGCCCAGCACCTGGCAGCATTTCACGACGACGCTTAGTGAATATAGCGAAGATATTTTCACCGACGGCCTCGGCTTCGACGGCTCGAGCATCCGCGGTTGGAAAGTGATCCACGCCTCCGACATGCTCGTCATTCCAGACCCGGCCACGGCGTGGATCGATGTCTTCACTGCCGAGCCGACTCTGTCGCTCATCTGCACCATTGTCGATCCCATCACGCGCGAGCCGTACGATCGCGACCCGCGTGGCGTCGCCGAAAAAGCAGAAGCTTATTTGAAGAGCACCGGCATCGCCGATACCGCCTACTTCGGGCCAGAAGCCGAGTTTTTCATTTTCGATGATGTACGCTTTAGCTACACAGGCAATTCGTCGTTCCACCTCGTGGACAGCGTCGAAGGCCATTGGAACAGCGCCCGCGAAGAATTTCCCAATGTCGGTTACAAGATTCGGCCGAAAGAGGGCTATTTCCCCGTTCCGCCGATGGACACCCTGCAAGACATTCGCAACGAAATGGCGCTCGAGCTAGAGAAAGCGGGCATCCCGGTCGATAAACAGCACCACGAAGTGGCTACCGCCGGCCAGGCCGAGATCGACATTCGCTTTGCTCCGCTAAAGCAGATGAGCGACTCGATGCAGTACTACAAGTACATCATTCGCAACGTGGCGAGAAAGCACAACAAAACGGCCACGTTCATGCCGAAACCGCTCTTCGCAGACAACGGCTCCGGCATGCACACCCACATCTCGCTCTGGAAAGACGGGAAGCCCCTTTTCGCGGGCAATGGTTATGCCGGCTTGAGCGAACCCGCACTTTTTTTCATCGGCGGGATCTTAAAACACGCCTCCGCCCTTACATGTTTCACGAATCCAACCACAAACAGCTACAAGCGTCTTGTGCCTGGCTTCGAAGCGCCGGTTAATCTCGCGTATTCAGCGCGCAACCGATCTGCCGCAGTCCGCATTCCAACTTACTCAGCCAGTCCGAAGGCAAAACGCCTCGAGTTTCGCACACCGGACGCCTCGGCAAATCCATACCTTGCGTTCTCGGCCATGCTGCTCGCCGGTCTCGACGGAATCCAAAATCGCGCCGATCCAGGCGATCCGCTCGACAAAAATATTTACGAACTGCCGCCGGAAGAACTCGCGCAAGTTGCCAGCGTTCCCGATTCACTCCGCGGCGCAATCGAAGCGCTTCAGGCCGATCATGCCTTCCTGTTGCGCGGCGACGTCTTCAACGAAGACTTCATCGCCAACTGGATCGACATGAAACAAAAGGAATACGACGCCCTGCGGTTGCGACCTCACCCCTACGAGTTCAGCATGTACTATGACGTGTGAGAGTGGTCTGGAGCCGAGCCGCCCGCTGAAGGTCGCTGCGGCGACCGAAGACGGATCCGTGCGTCTTCTCGACGTACTACGGCGTGCTCACCAACACCTGATTAGACCCAAAATTTAGGTCTTTCCCTTGAAAGACCCAATAATTGAACCGAATTCTCGTTAGGCATTGCTCGCGCATCTTACAATCCATGAACAAAAACAACTACCTCATTTACTCATGCTCGACCACGTCTTCATAACCGTCGAGGATTTCGATCGATCGATTGCCTTTTACAAGAAGGCTCTCAAGCCGCTCGGCATCGCACATGCCAGCGATTTCGATGGCAAGGATGGCCCCGAAGGACATCCCGACCTCAAGGGCTTCGGACGGGACGGTCGCATATTCTTCTGGCTGAGGCAGGGCGACGCGGACGCCAAGGCTGCGCATATCGGCTTTGTCGCCAACAGCGAGGCCGAGGTGAACGCGTTCTACAAGGCCGCAATGGCGGCGGGCGCGACCGATAACGGCAAGCCCGGCGCGCGCGTGTATTACGATCCCCGTTATTACGCTGCGAACGTTTTCGATCCCGACGGTTACAGTCTCGAGGCGGTCTACAAGAGCTGGCAACACCGCCAATCATAGAGCCTCAAAATTAGCTCCATGTCTTTCGAGCATTCCACATTTTGGTCAGTCGTAGCTCAACGTCTTATCCGAAGAACCGCAACGCCTAACCATGCGACGGAGCGAACGGCCACCCGCTGTGCGTTCACGTTTCCCATCGCTAGTACGCGGTCGCTTCGGTCCACGCTCGCTCTCGGTGGCCGTCGCTCATCTTGGTCTCGTTAGGTCCCCAGAGAGCCGGTATATGTGACGCGATTTCATATGTTTTCGCTCGATGGCAGCGAGCAATAAAATCTAGCACCAAGCTATGCCTCAAATCCTGTTCCTACCTGACGGGCGATCCGTTGAGGCTTCCATATCAGAGAGTATCCTCTCCGCATCCTTACGAGCAGGGATTTCTCATACAAATGAATGCCGCGGAAACGCGCGGTGTTCGACATGCCGTGTACTCGTCCTTAACGGTCTGGAGTTCTGTTGTCCGCGCAATGAGAAAGAACAGGCGCTTGCGGCGCAGCTACATTTCCCCGAAAGAGTTCGTCTAGCGTGCCAGACCACCATCCTGGGGAACGTGGCGGTGCGACGACTCATCCTAGACGCGAATGACGCCGGATTAACGGACCAAACGAAGGACACAACAACCCACGGATCGCTCGGTGAAGAGCGGCAGATCGCCATTCTCTTCGTCGATATACGGAATTCAACAAAGTTTGCCGATTCCGTTCCTCCGTTCGATGTGATCCACGTTCTCAGGCGCTTCTATCACCATATGGATA
>JBKPQL010000117.1:0-29595 GCA_046734045.1 Verrucomicrobiota bacterium | reverse complement strand
TGGGCAAGCGACGCTGCCACCATGCTCGCCACCTTGAACCATGACGGCAACAACGTACTTGGGTTTATCGAAAGGCGCGAAACAGGCAAACCATGCAACGGTATCCTTGTGACCGCGATCGGTAGCCTGGGCAGTGCCGGTCTTGCCTGCAACCTGTACATCTTCCAAACGCGCCCTTCCGCCGGTTCCGCCGTCTTCATTAACAACTTTCCAAAAGCCCTTGCGCACCATCTCGATTTGATCGGGCGACAGTTCCTTGTGCAGATCCGCTCGCACCCGCGGCGTTTGCGGCATTGCAACGTTACCATGCTCGTCCAGCACAGGAGAGCCATCCTGTTTCAAGAGCTTGTCGACTAGACGTGGGTAATAGCAGATACCGCCGTTGGCGATCGTCGCGTAGGCCATTGCCAATTGCAGTGGCGAAACTAGAGTATACCCCTGGCCAATTGAAACGTTTGCCGTTTGCGCCTGCGACCATCTCTCCTGCGGATGGTGAATCTGCATCCATTCAGGTCCTGGCAAATTGCCACTTTGTTCACCTGTGAGTTGCAGCCCCGATTCTTCGCCAATTCCCAACATCTTGCCAACGGTGTCAATCGACTGAATGCCAGCTGCGTTGCCGTATTGATAGAAAAAGGAATCACACGAGACCTTGATCGCATCGGTCAACCCCAGCGTGCCGTGCGTGTAATGCTTTTCGGCCACCCAGCATTGGAAAAAGTGGTTGCCATAACTCACACCGCCACCGCAACTGTAGCGGGCGTTCGCTAGGTTTCGGCGCAATCCGGCGAGCGACGTGATGAGTTTGAATGTTGAACCAGGTGGCAATGCGCTGATCGCACGATTGACCAGTGGATCGGCTTCATCTTTTTGCAGCGCTTTCCAATCTTTGGCTTTGATGCTCGGGATAAATTTATTTGGATCGAATGAGGGCACCGAAGCCATCGCAAGAATGTTGCCGTTGTTCGGATCGACGACCACGGCTGCGCCACGACCCACCGCCCGTAGTGCCTCATCCGCGATCGATTGCATTCTGGCATCCAGCGTGAGGAAAACATTCGCGCCCTGTTGCGGCGGATCTTCACGCAAGATCCCTTCGATTGTCCCCTTGGCACTTTTGCGCAAATAACGCACCCCCGGTTTTCCGCGCAGATATTCATTCATCACCTTTTCGATGTTCGATTTCCCTTCCACGTCTGCTTGGTAAAACGTGAATTTTCGTGCTTCCTCTTTGTCGATGTCGTCCGGCATTCCAACGTAACCGAGCAGATGCGCGGCTAGCGCGCCATAAATGTAGGAGCGCACCGGCTTGATCGCGATGTCCACTCCAGGCAACCCGACATCGTGCTCGGAAAATTTTGCCATGGTCGGGAAATCGATATCCTTGATGTAGGAAAACGGAACTTCCGTGTCGTTGCGGTAATGTCGCTGTAACCGGCTGGAATTGTAATCGCGAGCCAGATCAAGATCATTCAGCCGCGGGATGATGCCATCATTGACGATCTTGATGATGTCCGGCTCCTTCATGTCTTTTGGCATTCCGTTGATGGTTGCTCGGTATTCTGTCAACGGTGGTGGACCTAAGCGCTCGCGATAGCCTTTGACCATTTCCGGCAAATAAAAATCTACCTCGTAACTCGCGCGATTCTGGACCAGCGTTAGTCCGTTGCGGTCTTTGATTTCGCCGCGCACGGAAGGAATTCGGACAGTTGCTTGAGCGCTGGTGCGCAATTGCGCGGTCCATTCGGCACCGTGGGCTACTTGGATCCACCAGAGCCTGACGCCAAGCGCGCCCATGCCCAGCAGAATAAGCAGGCCGAGGAACTGAATGCGCAGACGGGAATTGTTGCGACGACGATTCATTCGAAACGCTCCCTTTCAAGAACATATGAATAGCCGGTCATCCGTGCTATCCATTGTAAAAACCAAAACAGGATCGGCGCCAATGCCATGGCGATGAGGCCGGGCCCGCCGATTTGCCACAAAACTTCTCGGTTAAAAATGGGAGAGCCGCGCCGGAATGCGATCATCAGGTATTGCATTAGAACTATTAATGACGTGCCGATGCCGCTCAGGATACAATGCACTTCCCAGTGGCCACGGACAAAGAGCGGTCTCAGACCGTGCATAAGTCCCGCCAGCACGCCATACAAAAGTATCGACGATCCAATTGAGATTTCAACTTTTCCACCAATCACCTGTACCGTGAGGGCATCAAGCAGAAGGCCGGCAAATAAAGCAAGTGCCAGCATCAGCGGAAAAGGCAACGCCATTGCCCCGTAAAAAACGATCACCGGTACAATGTAAACATGCGCGTCGTAAAGCCAGGGCAGAACTGGGATGAAGAATTCCGCGATTTGGACAATCACTACCAGGACCAGCAGCAGGAAAAAGAAGATCATTTGCGGCCGGTCACTACGAACACGTCCTCCAAATGGGAGAGATCCACCGCTGGCGCCAATTGCGCTTGTCCGTCAAGCTCGCGTACTCGAAAACTTTTGACAACGCCGACGAGCAAACCGGAAGGGAAAACACCACCCATACCGGAAGTATAGATTTTTTGGCCCGGTTTGAGGTCAGCCTGTTTCGACAAAAAATTCAGATCCAAGGTCGGATTCAACCCAGCCGTCACACGCTCGCCGGAGACAATCCCTTGTTCGCGGCTTCCTTCCACTGACGTTGCCACTTTGCAATTTTCATCGGAAATCAAAAGCACAACTGAGATGCTGTCGCTTACGGTCGTCGTCTTGCCTACTAATCCTTCATCTGTCACCACTGGCGTGTCCGGCTCGACACCATCTCGCCTTCCCCGATTAATGGTGACAGTTCGCCACCAGGTTGAAGAATCACGCGTGATTACTTCGGCAGCGATCAACTTGAAGACGGATCGCTCGCGATAATTGAGCGCATGGCGCATGCGATTGACTTCGTGTTCGACATCGCGCAACGCTTGGTTGGTGGCGCGCAGCGATCGATTCTCCACCTGTAATGTCGAGTTCTCGCGTTCCAATTGATCCAGCGACTTCAGACCGGTGCGCACGGAAGTAAGCTGCTTCTGTAATCCTGAGCCGCTGGACAAGAACGGCGCCAGCAATTGATAGACACCAGCCTTGAACTTGCGTGTGCTCTCTGGCCCGAAGCTGAGAAAATACCCCAGAATGGCACCAAAAATCAGCAACGCGATGAGATTTACGCGACTCATCAGAATTGCCAATTGCCGATCGCGAATTGCCAATCTGCGCGATCAGCGATTGTCGATCTTTGGTGAATGCGCGCGTTCAACCGCGCAAATCGAAAATCCAAAATCGAAAATCGAAAATGGTCAGCGCCATTGACGATCTGCTGAGGCCACCTGACGCAAAAATTTAATTTCATTGAGGCATTTGCCCGTCCCTTCTGCCACCGCGCTGAGTGGATCTTCGGCAACATGGACAGGCAAACCGGTTTCCTCGCTCAAAAGCTTATCGAAGCCTCGCAGCAATGCTCCTCCTCCTGCCAGCACAAGCCCTCGGTCGACGAGGTCAGCTGAAAGCTCAGGTGGACAGCGCTCCAGCGTGATGCGCACCGAATCCACGATCGTGGAGATTGGCTCCAGCAGCGCTTCCCGCACTTCCTGTGAAGTGATCATCAGCGTCTTGGGCAATCCCGCGACCAGATCGCGTCCCTTCACTTCCACGCTGGTTTCCTTTTCACTCGGATAAGCTGAGCCGATCTTGATTTTGATTTCCTCCGCCGTCCGCTCGCCGACCATCAAATTGTAGGCGCGTTTCAAATACTGCACGATCGCTTCGTCCAACTCATCGCCGGCCACGCGTACGCTTCGGCTAAACACAATTCCCGAAAGCGAAATGAGCGCGACCTCCGTGGTGCCGCCGCCAATATCGATGATCATATTTCCGGCGGGATCCTGGACCGGAAGGCCGACCCCGATCGCCGCCGCCATCGGTTCCTCGATTAAGTAAACTTCTCGCGCCCCCGCATGTGTCGCCGACTCACGCACTGCGCGTTTTTCCACTTCAGTAATACCTGAAGGAACTGCGATGACCACACGAGGCCGTGCGCGCACCTTGCGATTGTGCACTTTGGCAATGAAATGCCGCAGCATTGCCTCGGTCACTTCGAAGTCGGCGATGACGCCGTCTTTCAGCGGGCGCACCGCGACAATATTTGCGGGCGTGCGGCCGAGCATGCGCTTGGCTTCGTCGCCGACTGCCAACACCTTATTGGTGCCGGCTTGCACAGCCACCACAGATGGCTCGCGCAAAACAATCCCTTGATCCTTTACATAAACAAGCGTGTTCGCCGTGCCGAGATCGATCCCGATATCACTGGAGAGCCAGCCGAAAAGTCCGTTGAGCATGAATTATAAATTAAAAGCACTTCCAGTCCGAGCGAAGCGCGTCACATTCCGAGAACTTTCCCGCGAGTGCGATTCAACCGGCTGAAAAACTCCGCCGTAATCTCAAACAGCGCGTCGGCTCGTCAAGCCCATTTATGCGTAGCGCGTTATTCGCCTATCCCATGTACGATTTAACAGTTTAACGAGCCAACGACATGGGCTTTACTTCACGACGTGATCTCGCGAGATATCATCGTCGCACCCTCCATCCTGGCCGCGAATTTTGCGCGACTGGCCGATGAAATTCATCACGCCGAACGGGCTGGCGCCGACTGGATCCATTGCGACATTATGGATGGACATTTTGTCGATAACATTTCTTTCGGGCCGGAAATTGTCGGCATTGTGCGTAAAGAGACGAAGCTGCCGCTGGATGTGCATTTGATGATCGAGCGTCCCGATCACTTTGTTCCGCGCTTTGTCGACGCCGGCGCTAACTCGATCACGGTTCACGTGGAGCGAGAAGCCAACCATGATGTCGAAAAAACTTTGCGCGCCATTCGCGAGGCTGGCTGTCGTCCCGGTCTCTCTCTGAATCCAGCGACCCGATTTGAGGCGGTCGAGCCGTTTCTGGACGAGATCGACATCTTGCTGGTCATGACCGTCCATCCTGGCTTCGGCGGACAGACTTTCCGCTCGGAAATGATGGAGAAGATAAAACGCACCGCGCTATGGAACCAATCGCAGGCGCACAAGATGCACATCGCAGTGGATGGCGGCATCAACGCAGAGACGGCCAAGCCTTCGATCGAAAACGGTGCAAACGTCCTCGTAGCAGGCACCTCAATTTTTCACGCACCGGATTACAGCGAAGCGATCCGCGAGTTGCGCGGCATGAATCGACGCCGCGAATGATTGTCGTGCGTTACGGCGTCCCCGTCGTCTCGGCCGCCACTACCGGCTGGGCTTCCTCGGTGGTTTCGGCCATTACTTCGTCGGTCTGGGTAACGCGCACCACTTCTTCAATAGTAGTTCTGCCCTGCGCGACACGACGCCAGCCGTCCTGCCGCAAAGTTTCCATGTCTTCGGCAATCGCGCATTGCTTGAGTTCGCCGCCATCGCACCGGCGCATGATCAGCTTTCGCAACAGTTCAGTCACGAGACAAATTTCATAAATGGCTGCGCGCCCCTGATAACCGGTCTGTCGACATTGATCGCAGCCCGCGCCGCGCTGGAAACGGGCGCCGAGTTCTTTGAGTGGGAAACCGATCTCGGCGAGATATTCGTGCGGGTAATCCACCCATTCCACACAGTCTGGGCAAATGGTGCGTACCAGCCGTTGCGCGATGAATGATTTGACGACTGAAGCGAGTAGAAACGGTTCCACATCCATGTCGAGCAAGCGCGTGATTCCGCCCACCGCATCATTCGTATGCAGCGTGCTGAAAACCAGGTGTCCAGTCATGGCTGCGCGGATGGCGATATCGGCCGTTTCGATGTCGCGAATTTCGCCCACCATCACCACGTTCGGGTCCTGTCGCAAAATATGGCGCAGGCCCTTGGCAAATGTGAGATCGATCTCCGGTTTTACGTCGATTTGTGATACGCCGGCAATGCGATATTCCACCGGCTCTTCGATGGTGATAATGCGCCGCTGCACGGAGTTAATGCTGCTCAAGAAGCAATAGAGCGAGGTTGATTTGCCACAGCCGGTGGGACCTGTGAGAAGAATAATCCCGTTTGGTTGCGCGAGCAGGTGGCGAATGATCTTTTCCTGTTTCTTACTCAGATCGAGCCGCTCAAAATTAAACTGCTGCTCGCCGCGGCTGAGCAAGCGCAAGCTGATCGATTCTCCATTTACCGTGGGGATTGTTGAAACGCGCACGTCAATCTCCTGATTGTTCGCGTGCAAATTCATGCGCCCATCCTGCGGGAGACGGCGTTCTGCGATGTCCATATGCGCCATCACCTTTAGCCGCGAGATGATAGCCGATTGCAACACGCGCAACTGGGGCGGCACGGCAATTTCATGCAAAATTCCATCGATCCGATAACGAATGCGCAAATCGTTCTCAAGCGGCTCAACGTGGATGTCCGTCGCCCGTTCGAGGATTGCCTCGCGAATGATCTGGTTAACAAACTTGACTACGGAAGCTTCAGGATCGTCTGCATTCAGCTCGATGGCGATTTCTCCCTCGTGAAGCACTTCAAACGCACGGTTGCTTTTCAGGATTTCGTCGAATGTTTCTGCGCCGACGCCGTAGAGGGTTTTCATTGCGCGCAGGAGCTGTGCGCGCGGCACCAGCGCCCATTCGGCCGGTTTCTTCAAAAGCTGGGACGCGAGCTGGCGCCCGAGGGAATTAAAAAGATCATAAGTCGCAAGCACCACCGAATTTTCCTTCACTTCGATCGGCAGAATGTGATGCTGAAAAACGAAACGGCTCGGCAAGATCGCTAATGTGGTACGGTCGATCTTTCTGGGGTCGATTGAGACAAGCGGCACGCGGAAGAAATTCCCGATCGCGCCTAGGAAGCGTTGCTCGTCCACTTTGCCTGAGTCCAGCACGTATCCGACCCACGATGCACCGTTTGGGTTCGAGGCCAATTGCGCCGCTTCCTCCGGAGAAGAGACACCGCTTTCAAGCAGCAAATTAATTAACGATTGGCTGGCGGCTGAGCTCATTCAGATCGGAGGTTGAATGGGATTGATATGCAGAGCAGAAGAAGCTAAATGAACCCGATTTAGAGGCCTTCGCAAGCGCTTTCACGCACAACGCGTAAGCCTTCGCGAGTATTCGAAATGCCTAAAATCCCGCGAATACGGGATCAGGGCAGATGCAATCCGTACCGAACGGACTCAGTAAAAGTGCCCGTGACGCGCAAAGAAGAATTCTTTTGAAACCGCGCAATCGCATCGCTTACCTCTGGGGTAAACACGCCGTTGATTGGGCCACAATAATAACCCAGCCGGCGTAATGCCGCTTGCATTGAGCCCACATAAGCCGGTTGTAGGATTAGTTGTTCGGGCGCCTTAAAATAGTACTCCCAGCGCCACTTATAGCGTGGCGCGAAGTCGGTGGCGTTTACACGCTTGCCCTGGTGAAGCAGACCCCACTCGTCCCGTTGAGCCAGTGGATCAACTGACCGAAACATATCTTCGATAATGGAATATTCGTCGGCCTGCGCCATGGTCGCGCCCAAGGCGAGAATTAAAGCGAGAACAATCGGTTTCATAAAAAATACAGTGAAGCTGCTACATATCTTTTGCGGGAGGAATATCCGGCGGCGGTAAGCTTAATTGTTTTCCCCCTCTTGGCTTCGGACATTCCGGGCAATCATCCTGCTCGAGCTCAGGTCCAAAGTGTGTTCTGTCTTCCTGTTTTTGGCGGAGCCGATAAGCATCCAGTTTGGTCAAGGTCACCACTGGGCGCATCAGGATAATCAATTCCTGACGAGTCTTATCGCTTGTTGTACTGCGAAAAAGAGCCCCCACATACGGGATTCGAGAAAGATAGGGAATTCCGCTGTAAGCCTTGTTCTTGTTCTCTTCGATCAACCCCCCCAGAACAATGGTTGAGCCATTTTGTGCCGAAACATTCGTGCGGACATAACGCGTGTTGATTGTCGGAATGACGTTGCCACTGATTATTTTGTTTTCGCCGAGGCTGTCGATTTTTTGCAAAATATCCAGAGACACCTCTTTCTCGGAATTGATCAGAGGCACCACCTCCAGTTGCAACGCGACTTTCTTGTATTCAATATTTGAAGACACCGCAGCCTGGTTGGCGACAACATTCGAACCAACGACATTTGTCAGGGTGTTAGTAGGAATAGGAACCTCCTGGCCTGAGGCGATGATTGCCTTCTTGTTGTTGCTCGTAAAAACTGTCGGACGCGAAATGATCCGGAACCGGTTAGTAGACTCCAGCAGATGCACGATTGCCGCGAAAGCATTGCCGGCTGCCACGTAAATATTGGTTCCGCTACCCACATTCTGAATGATTTGGCTGAAGTTGATCAGGTTGGAGGGATCGAGAATGTTTCCAATTGCGGGCGAACTTCCGGGCGAGCTTCCGGGCGAAGCTGAGGCATTGGCAAAGGGAAGTCGTACTTGCTCATCCCTCAAATTGCGGGAGGTGCCCACGAATCGCTTATTGTATTTTGCAAAATAATCGACCCCGAATTCTTCATTGTTGGTGAGTGACAATTGCCCAATCACCGTGCTCAGCGCGACCTGCGGCGCTTGGACGTCCATTTCGTCGAGAACTTTTTCCACCTTCGTCACTACCTCTCGGCTGCCTAACACGATGATCGCGTTCGCGCGCTGATCGGCGATCAGCTTGGCGTTGCCGACCGTGACTGCCTTCGGTGTGGTGTCAACCGGCTGCGTGATGAGCTCCTCGGAAATATTGAGCGTGCTTCCAGTAGTTCCAGTAGTTCCCGTAGCAGTCGTCGAAGTGCTCAACGTTCCGCCCGTGTAAGGGTTAGCCGCGGTCGCCGTGGCCGAGCGGACTGCCGGAGTTGGCGGAGTGGGACTCGCGCCACCTGCTTCCGGACCACCGGGCTGGGCCGCACCCGGCTCAGTTAACGCTTGCACCAGTACAGGCAACACGTCGCCGGCGGAAATGTATCTCAACGAGCGCGCGACCGGATGTCCGAACTCGACATTCGCATCAAATTCGCGAACCAATCTGCGAATAAAAGGCATGTTGATGGGCCGCGTCACCACATGTATGCGGTTTGTGCGGACGTCGGCGGTGAGTTTGATTTTCCCTACTACGACCGCTTCCTCCGTTAGCCCAGTTAAAGCGGCAGTCTCGGCTTCGGGCACGGGTTGCGGCACGGGCGGCGTCACTCTGACGCTGCGAACTCCGCCGGGGCCGGGCTGCCCGGTTGGCTGGCCCTTCTCGAAGATGTCCTTGAGCATGTCCACCACCTTGCTGGCGTCGGCGCGTTCGAGCTTGATGAACTCGCTCACTACTTCCGCTGGCGCCACATCTACTTGCTGGATCACGCTGGCAAGTTGTCGGATGACATCCGCATTTTGTGTCACCAGAAGGCTCGAGGATTTCGGCAATGCCAGAATGTTGATCGAACTCGAGCTCCCCTGAAAATATGCCATCAGCACCTGCTGCAGCTCTTGAGGGTCTGCATACTGAAGTTTGAATAAGAAGCTGATTACTGGATTGCCCGGCGGGATTTCCTCCGCGTCGGAAATTATCGGCACCACTGCCTTGCGCGGATTTTGCCCGGCTCCTACTACTTCCACAATGTCGCGAGACGCGGTGATTAAAGAGATGCCGTTCAACGCCATGCTCATCTCGATAATCTTGATGGCCTCGTCACGAGACACGTCTTTAGTGAGGAAAATGTTCACCTTGCCTTGCACGAAATTGTCCATCACCAATTTCTTACCGGTAAGCTGCTCATACATATGCAGCACATCGACGACATCGCTGTTTGGGAACTGGAGCTTAACTGTCGCCGGCGCCCCTGGGGGAGGCGTCTCCGTCGGCGGCGGATTAGCTATCTGAACAGCCGATGGTGCAGGTTGCGCCCCCTTTGCGATCGGAAGAATGGACGGAGACTTCGCTTCATTGTCTCCCTGCAAATTGGGTAGCTGCGGGCGCTCGGGCCCTTGCTGAGCCGAAGCGAGAGGCGCGGACGCAATCGCCAGCATCACGATGCAAAAAAATCGATGCACGGTAGCCCTATTAATGTGAGCATCGATGCTAACAGAGTCAGATAAGGCGTTCAAGCTTATTTTGCCCGGCCAAACAATCATCCCCTGATCGACCTAGATGCGACCGATAGAGCGTATAATAAACTGCCGGTCTTGCAAATGATTCATTCCAGCCGTCGACTCTCGCTCGCGCTTTGCATTTGTGCGAACCTCGTTTTCGCTTTCGCAGTCGCTCACTCGATTCGCAGTGCGCCGGTGGCCAGAGCAGGGGACCAACCGAGCGCAGCAGCCCAGATTCGCGCCGTGCTGCGTGCGCAACAGGACGCATGGAACCGCGGTGATATTGAACGCTTCATGAATGGATATGCGCGTGCAAAATCGACAATTTTTGTTTCAGAGGATTCGGTGCGCCGAGGATGGGAAATGGTTCGCGATCGTTACAAAAAGAAATATGCCGATCGCGCGAAAATGGGTGTACTCACTTTTTCCGATCTCGATGTAACGCCGCTCAGTTCAGACGCGGCCGTCGTCCTGGGTCGCTGGCACTTAAAACGCGCGCAAGACCAGCCGCATGGCCGTTTCACTCTAATCTTTCGCAAAACTACCGATGGCTGGCGGATTGTGCACGATCATACGTCGGCGGCACCGACGAGGCGTTAGATCGTGATTCGTTGAACCGTTGCATGGCCAAGACAATTTACGCGCTTAACTGCGCGAGAAGCTTCTCGTGGATGTTGTCGAAGCCCCCGTTGCTAAAAACTACCACGACATCCTTTGGCTTCAGCATCGGCACAATTCGGGTGATAATTGCATCGGCATTCTGTTCGTAAAACGCTGGGCGACCCGTTCTAGAAATCGCGTTTACGACGGCCACCGGATTCAATCGCTCCTTTTCCGGGATTTGTTCCAGCCTCGCCACTTGCGCGATGAAAACGCCGTCGGCCAATTTCAGCGCGTCCGGAAACTGCTGTTGAAACACCGCGCGCCGCGTCGTGTTCGAACGCGGCTCGAACACTGCCCAAAGCCGGTGACTGGGATAACGATGACGGAGCGCGTGCAGGGTGTGAGCGATTGCCGTCGGATGATGTCCAAAGTCGTCAATCACTTTCACACCGCGCGCCTCACCGCGGAGCTCCTGCCGCCGCGCGATGCCAGAAAAAGCCTTGAACGCATTGGCGATTTTTGCTTTCGGCACGTCGTAAAATCGTGCCGCTGTCGCCGCCATCGCAGCGTTGCGCACATTAAACTCTCCGACCAGTGGGATCTCGAAAATCTCGTCACCGAGTCTGAATCGCGAGCCGCTCGATGAGAAAGTAACGTCGCGAATGCGCTGTGCGCAGTTCCTTGAGACACCGACCTCGATCATCTGCGCCATGCAATCTTTCGCTACCTCAACGCAATTGCGGTCGTCGCCGTTCAACAAAACCATTCCGTTTTGCGGAACGATGTTGAGGAGGCGCCGGAAGGCTAGTTTGATTTCATCAAGACTGTTGAAGATGTCCGCGTGATCGAATTCGATGTTGTTTACGATCACCAATTCCGGCAGGTAATGAATGAATTTCGAGCGCTTGTCGAAAAACGCAGTGTCATACTCGTCGCCTTCGATCACGAAATACTTCGAATCGTTCAACCGCGCGCCTTCGCCAAAGTTTTTCGGGATGCCGCCGATTAAAAAACCCGGTTTGCGTCCGCCTTTTTCCATGATCCATGCCAGCAACGCGGTTGTGGTTGTTTTACCGTGAGTGCCAGTTATCACCAGATTGTGTTTCCCACGCAGGAAATAGCTTTTCAAAACTTCCGGCAGCGAGAGATAGAAAAGCTTGCGGTTGAGCACGGCTTCGACTTCAGGATTTCTGCGCTTCATTGCGTTGCCTATAATCACCACGTCGGCATCTCGCGGTATATTTTCAGCGCGATAGCCTGCTTTGATCGCGATGCCCTTCTTTTCCAGAAAAATCGATATCGGCGGATAAACATTTTCGTCCGAGCCGGTGACTTGGAAACCTCGATCTCGCAGCGCCGCCGCCACGGAGCCCATTGCGCTCCCGCAAATCCCGAGGAAATGAAAACTCTTCGGCGTTTTCTTCACGCGCATTCTCTACGCCGTGCGGCAAATTTCGCCAGTGAAACAAAATCGTGGGACCGCGCCGACCGAGTTGGATTTTCTCTCGATATTGGAGCTTGGATTTCGGAGCCTTAATTTAAATGGAGGACGGCTCGGCACTCCTCCGCCCACGCTGCAATGTGCCACTAAAAGAAGTACGTACATCGCAGGGCATCTTTTGGGCTTGCGAGAATTGCGGCGGTCGCGCGCTGACAGTTGAGCTCTTGCGTCGGACGTTCACTCCAGAGTCGACCAATCCGCTCTGGCTTCACGCAATTAGCGGGGAAGGAAAAAGCGGGCGCCTCTGTCCTTCGTGCAGAAAACCGATGCTCGAAGTCGCGCTATCTGAGAACGCGCAAGTCGATGTCGATGTTTGCCAGCATTGTCATTTCGTGTGGTTCGATGCCCACGACATGGACATTCTCGCTCCGCGCCAATTGCCGGCGTCGACCCCCGACCTACTGCCAGAGGCACGCGAATTGATCGCGATCGAAAAAGTAAGACAGATCGCTGAAGAAGCGCACGGCACCGATTTCGATAGCGGGCCGCCCGATGAAGGATGGAAACAAATCGCCGGCTTCTTTGGGGTGCCGGTCGAACTCGAAGCGCCAGAAGAGGAGCGGAATCCCTGGGCAACGTGGCTGCTTTCCGCGGCCATCATTTGCGCCAGTGTACTTGCTTTTCCGCATCTTCGCGATGCTGTCCAGCGCTTCGGATTAATTCCAGCCGAGGCAGGGCGGCTCGACGGCCTCACGTTCATCACGTCGTTCTTTCTTCATGCCGGTGTCATTCATCTGGTTGGAAACATGTATTTCTTGCTCGCCTTTGGAGACAACGTGGAAGATTTTCTGCGACCGGTTCGCTATCTCGCGCTCATCGCGCTGGCAGTATTTATCGGCGACCTGGCGCACATCCTGGCCGACCCGCAGTCGCAAATCCCGTGCATCGGCGCGAGCGGCGGCATTGCCGGGGTCATCACGTTTTACGCGCTTAAATTTCCACATGTACGACTTGGGTTCTTGCTCCGCTACTGGTTCCGCTTCCAATGGATCCGGCTTCCCGCGTGGTTTGTTTTTATCCTTTGGATTTTGTTCCAAACTATCGGCGCTTGGGAACAAAAAGCCGGAATCACTTCTGTCTCATCGTTCGCGCATTTGGGCGGCGCGACCGTGGGCGTTATCGGGTGGTTACTTTGGGGAAAAGGGCAATCGAATGACAAAGCCCGAATGACGAATGTCGAAGGAAAAAAAATCTGAATGACGAAGAAATAACTCCCATCCCTATTAGTGGTTTTGTGCAGTCGGCTTCCTTCCCCACGGGACAGTTTCATTTCGATATACAGTTGTCTTTTATCGAGATGTGCCTAACTTCCTCGCTTCCGATCTGCGCACCTGATTCCGTATCGCGGGATCAAATCAGCGAGTGAGGTCGCGAAGATCGACAAGGAAACAACAGCTCGCTGAACGAGGAGCCTCGAATGAATTCGGGGCAAGATAATAATGCCAAGAGTTAGTAACGCCCCGTCGAGCCGGGCGCGACGCAAACGGGTAATAAAAAAAGCGAAAGGTTATCGAGGTCGGCGTTCGAAACTTTTCCGCTACGCGAAAGACGCAATCATGAAGGCCCAGTATTGGTCCTATCGCGATCGCAAGACACGCAAGCGGACGTTCCGTTATCTTTGGATTCAACGGCTCAATGCTGCCGCCCGCGCCAATGGCATGACTTACAGCCGTCTCGCCGAAGGGCTCAAAGCCGCCGAGATCGCCCTTGATCGAAAGATTCTTGCCGATCTTGCCGTCACAGACGAGCCCGCATTCAAATCGATCGTCGATCAAGCAAAGAGCGCGCTGGAAAAGAAATCGAAAAAAGCCGCCTGATTCGTTAGATCGCAAATCGTGAGTCGTTAAATCGTGAATCGATTTTCCGATCTAACGGTGTAACGATTTAACGATTCACGATCCCATGCCCCATCCGCTCGAACAACTGCGCGACGGTGCGCTTCGCGAAATCGACGATGCGCGCGACGAGAGCGCGCTCGATGCCGTGCGCGTGAAATACCTCGGGAAGAGCGGCAGCATTTCCGCCTGGGGCGAGCAAATGAGGACGCTCACTAAGGACGAGCGTCCCGTGGTTGGAAAACTGCTGAACGAAACGCGCGACGCCGTCACTGCCGCGATCGAACAACGCGCTGAAAAACTTCGCGCTGAAAAAGAGAGCGAAGCGCTAACAAGTATCGACATTTCGCTTCCGGGCACACCGAGCGAGCGCGGTTCGTTGCATCCGCTCACACAAATACTCGATCGCGCCATCGCCATCTTCCGCCGAATGGGGTTCGCGCTGGCGGACGGCCCCGACCTCGAAACGGAGTGGCATTGTTTCGATGCACTCAACACGCCGCCCGATCATCCCGCACGCAATGAGCAAGACACATTTTATCTGCCGGACGGGCGTTTGCTTCGAACACATACTTCGACGGTGCAGATTCGAGCAATGGTAGGCGCGCCGCCCCCGATCCGCGTGATCGCTCCGGGCGCTGCTTATCGCCGCGATGAAATCGACGCGACGCACAGCGCGCAGTTCCACCAGATCGAAGGTCTCTACGTCGATAAAGAGGTCAGTGTCGCCGACCTTAAAGGCGCTCTCGAATTTTTCTTTCGTGAACTTCTTGGCCCCGATACAGCGGTTCAATTTCGACCGCATTACTTTCCATTCACCGAGCCGAGTTTGGAGGTTTATGTGAAATCGAAAGCGCTAAAGCGCGGCGAACAATGGATTGAGGTCGCAGGCTCGGGAATGGTGCACCCCGGTGTCTTCGAAGAAGTCAACAAAGCCCGCGGCGATGATGCCTATAATCCGGAAAAATGGACCGGCTATGCATTCGGTCTCGGCATGGACCGGCTTGCCATGATCTTGTTCGATATTCCGGACATTCGCCTTTTTGCGCAGAATGATCTGCGGTTTTTGAGGCAATTTGCATGAGGCATTTTTGTTATTCCGAGCGGAGTCGAGGAATCTCTAGATGCTCTCGTTGATCCCGCATGCGGGAGACTTCGCTCGACATGACATTAACGCGAAATGAAATTCTCCGTTAACTGGCTGCGCGAATTTGTCGATGTTCCGGCGAGCGTCGATGTGCTAGCCGAGTTGCTCACACTTGCCGGTGTGGAAATCGAATCGATCGAGCAACGCGGCGCGACCATCGACAAGGTTGTGGTCTCGCAGATCGTCGCCTCATCCCGGCATCCGAACGCCGATCGCCTTACAGTTTGCGAAGTGGACGATGGCAGCGGCACCAAACGACAGATTGTCTGTGGCGCGACCAATTACAAAGTCGGCGACAAAATTCCTTTGGCATTGCCGGAGGCGAAGCTGGCCAACGGAACTGAAATCCGCAAAAGCAAACTGCGCGGCGTCGAATCGGAAGGAATGCTCTGCAGCCCCATCGAGCTTGGTTTGGGCGAAGATGCATCGGGTCTTTTGATTTTGTCGTCCGATGCAAGGATCGGTGCGCCGATCGCCGATCTTTTTCCTGCGGACACGATTCTCGATGTTGAGATCACGCCTAACCGCGGCGATTTGCTGAGCCATTTTGGATTAGCGCGCGAGATCGCGGCCTTGACGGGAAAAAAGTTGCGCACCCCGTTGCCGCTGAAGACAGCGGACACCACGGCATCGGGAGTGAAAATCTCGGCGCTGCGCGAATGTCCGTTCTATTCCGCACGCAAGATTGACAATGTAAAGGTGGGGCCCAGTCCCGGTTGGCTGGGGGCGAAGATTGAGAGCGTCGGGATTCGTTCGATCAACAACATCGTCGATATCTCGAACTTCGTAATGCTCGAGCTCGGCCAGCCGACGCATGCATTCGACGCAGACAAACTCAAAGGCGTCATCGATGTGCGGCTGGCGCGCAACGGTGAGAAACTTCTTGCGCTTGATGGCAGGGACTATTCCCTCACGTCGGAAAACCTGGTTATCGCCGATGACGAACGGGCGATCGCTATCGGCGGCGTGATGGGCGGGGAAGACACCGGTGTGACTGAAGCGACGCGAACGATTGTCCTGGAGAGCGCTTACTTTTTGCCGGCTAGTGTCCGGCGAACGGCTCGCAACCTGAATCTGCCAAGCGATGCAAGTTATCGATTCGAACGCGGCGTCGATCCGGCAATGGTCTTGCGTGCATCCGGGCGGGCAGCCGAGCTAGTTCGCAAAATCGCGAACGGAAATCCGGCGAAAGAAACGGCTGTTGCCGGCGACGTGCTGCCAAATCCGCCGGATGTGTCGTTGAACTACAAAAAATGCGATCAACTGCTTGGTATCGCGATCGAGGCGGAGATGATCGACGAAATTCTTGAGCGATTTGGGCTGACCAAGAGCACCCGCCATCACTCGCCGCGGCGACCTACCGCGCGGCACGCGGGTAAGATTAAGAATGTAAGCGCCACATGGAAGATTCCGAGTTACCGGCGCGATTTGCAGCGCGATGTCGATCTTATCGAGGAAGTGGTGCGCACGTACGGCGTGGCGAAAATTGAAGGGACAGACCGGAGCCGGTTTACGCCGTCGAGTGTCGCCGATCATTCGCATGATTTGGAATCCGCTTTGCGTGATAGATTGACCGCGTGCGGCCTTGCCGAAGTGCGCACATCAAAGTTAATTCCACATTCGGCCGCCGCGGCTACAACCGGAAATGCGATCAAGCTGCGCAATCCGCTCAGCGAAGATCACGTCGCGCTGCGGCCTAATTTGCTCCCGGGACTTGTTGCTGTGCTCGATCGCAACGTGCGCGCGGGCGCCGAGCGCGTTGCGATTTTCGAACTCGGCCGCGTGTTTGTTCCGCCAACTGGAAAGGAAGAACGCCACCTAGGCATTTTGCTGTGGGGAAATTCCGCGGCTGTGTCTCACTGGCGAGTGCGAGCAAAACGAAGACTCGATTTTTTCGATTTGAAAGGCGCAATCGAATCACTGCAGATCAAGAGTCTGTCATTTCGTCGGAGCGAACATCGCGATTTTGCTCTGGCCACCGAGATTCTATCCAGGGAACAAGTAGTCGGTTTCAGTGGGCAGCTTTCCGCGTCGTGCACGTCGGAACTGGATGCGGCTGGTCCGATTTTTTTCGTTGAGCTCGATGCTGATCTTTTGTTGGAAGAACAAAAAGCAGCAAGAACATTTCGCGAGATCGAAAGATTTCCTGCCGTGATTCGCGACGTTGCAATGATCGTGCCAGATAAACTGAGTCACGCGGAAATTTTACGTACAATCGAAGAGCCACGAGAACCGTTTCTCGAGAGCGCCGAATTGTTTGACTTGTTCGAAGGCCAGGAAGGGCTCGCTACGGGCGCATCCGGAAAATCGCTCGCATATAGATTGACATACCGCGCGAAAAATCGCACACTCACAAATGAAGAAGTAACCGAGGCGCACGCGAAGATTCGCGAACGATTAAAACGCGAGTTGGGCGTAACGCTGCGGGAATAGTTCTTTGACAGCCCGAGAGTCGTTTGTTGAGGGTTGGGAAGAAAACCAGTGCTTTTCTCTCAACTCTCAACTGACGGCTCTCATCAGTCGCAACAATTTACCCTGCGATGTTCGAGATTAGAGGTGGGATACCCGAACCGATAATTGATGAACTTAAGGAGGCTGGGTCGCCGCAGAACATGGCAAGCCTTAGTTGGAAGTCAGACGCTGTAGCGACGGTCATCCACCCGTTACGAAAGGGAACGGGCGATCCGCCTGAACGGCACCGGCGGGGTAAAATTTTTTGTGATTCGTTAAATCATGATTCGCCGTATTGCACGCCACTAATTCGCATCTCGAAGTTCGATTCCCGGATTACGCATCGACACGAAGCCCGATTGCCAACGTCGGTCGGAATGAAGGAAAGGGAATCCGTGACATCCGTCTGAATCCGCGGTTCTTTGGGAACCCTTCGACTTCGCTCAGGATGCCAATTCACTCCAATCAAGGACGATTTTGCCTGAGTTGCCGGATTTCATCAGCTCGATGGCTTCCTTGAATTGTGTATAGGGAAAGCGGTGGGTGATGACCGGTAAAATGTCGAGACCGCTTTGGATCATGGCAGTCATTTTGTACCAGGTTTCGTACATCTCGCGGCCGTAAATGCCTTGCAGCGTGAGCGCGCTAAAGACGACTGTGTTCCAATCAATCGCCGCGCTTCCGGGCATAATGCCGAGCAGCGCGATTTTACCGCCGTGAAACATGTTCGGCAGAATGTCCTCGAACGCTTTCGGATTGCCCGACATTTCCAGCGCGACATCGAAGCCTTCTTTCATTCCGAGTTTCTGCATCGCGTCGGTGACTTTTTCGGTCAGCACATCTAATGCGAGGTCAGCACCCATTTTGCGGGAGAGATCGAGACGGTACGGATTGACGTCGGTAATCACGACGTGACGCGCGCCGGCTCGTTTGCAAATGGGAATAGCCATGCAACCGATCGGGCCAGCACCGGTGATGAGCACATCTTCACCGACGAGATCGAACGAAAGTGCAGTGTGCACGGCATTACCGAGCGGATCGAAACACGAAAGCACATCCAACGGGATCGACGGATCGGCGTGCCAGCAATTGTCTTGCGGAATAGCGACAAATTCCGCCCATGCCCCGGGACGATTAACGCCCACACCCTGCGTGTTGGGGCAAAGATGACGCCGCCCGGCAAGGCAATTGCGACAATGTCCGCAGGTGATGTGGCCTTCGCCCACGACGAGGTCGCCGCGCGCGAAACCCCTTACGTGATCGCCGACAAGATCGACAACGCCAACAAATTCATGGCCGATCGTCATGGGGACGGGAATGGTTTTTTGTGCCCAGGCATCCCAGTTGTAGATGTGCACGTCGGTTCCGCAGATGGATGTTCTCAAGACGCGAATGAGCACGTCATCGCTGCCAACGGTTGGAGCCGGAACTTCCTCGAGCCATAAGCCCGGCTCGGCCTTTGCCTTCACGACCGCCTGCATCGTCTTTCGCACGACAGGAAATTATCCACAGATTTCGCGGTTTGACAGAGAATCGTGGAAAAGAATCTCACAATCCGATCTGCGATGGTCCGCGTAATCTGTGGACAAAATTTATTCCGTTAGGATGATGCAGCTAAATGCCTACCACGCTTCAGCAAGCCAGCGCGAACGCAGTGACGCCGCGCTCGGCGTTTATTTTGCGATTTGTCACCACCATCGCGCTCTGGTCGATCGCACTGCTGATCATGTTCTCCGGATACGAGATCCTCTTTTGGCTGTTAATCAGCGTGTTCGGAATGATTGGGCTCCTGGAATTTTACCGGATGCTCGATCATAAAGGCCTGCCGAATTTCAAAATCACCGGAATGATTTGCGGCGCCGTCATGCTCGCCGGCAGTTTTTATTACTTCTCCAGGATTGGGCCGGCAGGCTCGTACGATTTCGAAGTAGCAGTTCTACTTTTTTTCCTGCTCACGGTCTTCGGTCGACAAATGTTTGCACGGCTTCGCCATGAAGAGCCACTTCAAACGATGGCTTACACTTTGTTTGGTCTGCTCTACGTGCTTTGGCTCTACAATTTCATCACCAAGATTGTTTACTTAACCCCGCGTTCGAGTACCGGCGCGGTAACGGGGCAGTTTTATGTCCTGTACTTGATCGCGGTCACCAAATTCGCTGACATGGGCGCTTATCTGACCGGGAGCGCCATTGGGCGTCACCTCATGACGCCGCACATCAGCGCAAAAAAAACTTGGGAAGGCTTTTTCGGCGCGCTCGTTTTTGCGCTCTTTTGCAGCTTAATATTGTTTAAACTGATGCCCGGGCACCTAAATGCGCTCACGTGGACCCATGCGACAATACTTGGGTTGCTGCTCGGGGTCGGCGCGATTGTGGGCGATCTGGCCGAATCGATCATTAAGCGCAGCACCGACGTCAAGGATTCGGGCAATCTACTGCCGGGAATTGGCGGCGCGCTCGATCTCCTGGACAGTTTGCTGTTCACCGCGCCTCTGTTGTTTTTCTATTTACGATTGGTAGTTCGCGTCCCGTAGAAAGCCGACAGAATTAACAGAATGAGCAGAATTGAAGAGGCGTCGAAGGTTTACGATCCGTGTGGACAAGTGATCAGTGCGGCGATGAGGGTTCACTCGGCTCTCGGGCCGGGATTTCTCGAATCGGTTTATCAGAATGCGTTGATCTGGGAGCTACGAAAAAGCAGATTTAAACCCGAAGCACAGAGACCGATCAGCGTGCATTACGATGGTCAGGTTGTCGGTGCGTTTACAGCTAATTTATTAATAAACGATTCGTTGATCGTTGAACTGAAAGCGATTCAGTCGCTCGCGAAAGCCCACGAAGTTCAGGTCGTAAACTATCTTGTCGCCACCGGACTTGAGGAAGGTCTCCTTGTGAACTTCGGGGCAGAGCGGCTGGAGTTTAAGAAAAAGTTTCGCCTGCCGAAGAAAGAGCAGGCTTCTTTGTGATTTGCTGAATTCATTTTGTTAATTCTGTTCATTCTGTCGAAAAAATGAAACGGAAGCGTGTCGTTATTTTGGGTGCAACTGGGTCCATCGGCGACAGCGCGCTTATGGTTGCCCGAGACATTCCAGAGCGAATGGAAATTGTCGGCTTGGCGGCGAATAGCAATGCGCAAAAGCTCGCTGCGGCGGCCAATGAAATGCGGCCAGAATCGGTTTGTCTGGTTGACGAAACCAAAATCGATATCCTGCGCGAAGCGCTCGATTACCAGCCGCGGATCTTATCGGGCGAAACGGGGTTGCGCGAGATCGCTTGCCTAACGAATGCGGACATGGTGCTGGTTGCAATCGTCGGCACCGGTGGACTGCGACCGGCGCTCGCAGCAATCGACACCGGCAAAGACCTTGCCGTCGCCAGCAAGGAAATCCTAGTGATGGCTGGCGAGATCGTGATGCGCGAAGCGCGCGAGAACGGCGTGCATGTTTTACCGGTGGACTCCGAACACAACGCGATTTTTCAATGTCTCGATGGGCGCTCATCAGAAGTTCGCCGAATCATTTTGACTGCGTCAGGCGGGCCGTTCCGGGAAACGCCGCGAAAAGGTTTCGATTCCATCGCGCCAGAGCAGGCGCTCAAGCATCCGACTTGGAACATGGGTCCAAAGATCACGATCGATTCGGCCACGCTTTTCAATAAAGGACTGGAGATGATCGAAGCGCACTGGCTTTTCGGCGTGAAGATGAAACGTGTCGAAGTCGTTATCCACCCCCAGAGCATCGTTCATTCTATGGTGGAGTTCGCCGATGGCTCGACGCTCGCGCAGTTGAGTTATTCGAACATGCGCTTCCCGATCCAGTATGCGGTGACCTGGCCGGACCGCGTCCCTAACACCTTGTCACCGCTCGATTTTTCGAAATTATCTAAGTTGGAATTTTTCACCCCGCGGTATGAGGATTTTCCCGCACTGAATCTCGCGCGGCGGGCAGGCGACGCTGGTGGGACACTACCCGCTGTGATGAATGCCGCGAACGAGATCGCGGTTGCGGCGTTTTTGGACCAGCAAGCGCGTTTTCCGGACATCTGGCACGTTGTTGAAGAAGTGATGAACCGGCACACCTCCGTTGCGCATCCTGATCTCGATGCGATATTGGAAGCCGATCAGTGGGCGCGCGCTGAAGCGACGAGATCAGTCAAATCGTTAACTCGTTAAATCGGCGGAGGCGCTTCCGAGATCACGCTTCACGATTTACGAATCACCATTCACGTCTTCATAATGCTTCTTCACACTGCTCGCATCGCCCTCATCATCCTTGAAGTCCTCGTCCTCTTTAACCTGCTTATCGTTGTCCACGAAGTGGGACATTTCCTAGCTGCCCGGTGGCGCGGTCTTTACATCGAGAAATTCGGCATCTGGTTTGGGAAATCGATTTGGAAAAAAACCATCAATGGCGTCCAATACTCGCTCGGCACGCTGCCCTTTGGCGGATTCGTGGCGCTGCCACAACTTGCGCCGATGGACATCATCGAAGGCAAGGCGGATGTCGATCGTGCGAAGCTGCCGAGGATTTCCGCACTCGACAAAATTATCGTGGCGTTTGCGGGCCCGCTGTTCAGTTTTCTGCTGGCGGTGCTCTTCGCCGTGATCATTTGGGCCGTTGGACGGCCTGTAGGGGAAGCGGAAGCCACTACCATGATCGGTTACGTCGTGCCCGATTCGCCCGCAGCGCAGGCAGGATTGAAAGCGGGCGACAGGATTCTTTCTGTGGATGGCCATCGCGTTTCGCGTTTCGGTGGAATGAGCGATGAGAGCATTCAGTGGCGGATTGTTCGCAGCGAAGGCGAAACCATTCCGATCACGATCGAGCGCATCGTAAACGGTCGCTCCGAAACGATGACCGTCGCGGCGCGTCCCATTGTTCCGGAGACCAAGTGGTGGGTACGCAAAGGATTTCGTGAAATCGGGATCGTGCCAGCAGAAACGCCCGTGATTGCAAAAGTGGAGCCAGACAGTCCTGCTGCGCGAGCGGGCTTGGAGCCGGGCGACATGATCGTCGCCATCAACGGCCAACCGCTCTACGAGATTCTAGGTATTGCCGATTACATGCGTGGGCATCCCGGCGAGCCGCTCACGCTCACGGTCGAGCGCGCTGGAAAGGAAACTCAGGTTCCATTTGAACCGAGCAATCCGAAGATCGACGACGTCTTCAAAGACAGCCCTGCTGCGCGCGCCGGATTGGAGCGGGGCGACATCGTTTTGGCGGTCGATGGGCAGCCCGCAAAAGGCACGCTGGCGATTTCTGATTACATCAAGCGCCGTGCCGACCAGCCAATCACGATGTTGATCTTGCGAGACGGGACAAAACGCGAAGTGATAGTTACGCCAGAAATCCCCCGCGGCGATACGGTCGCACGGATTGGAATTCTTTGGGGCGAAGACTTTGGAATCACACTCGACCAATACGGCAACATGATGGTGAAATATCCGCTGCCGCTGGAGCAGATCCGCTCGAGCATGTTATCAATTTTCAATACGGTGGGCGCGATCGCGTCGCCCAACTCGGACGTGCGCCTGCAACACATGAGCGGCCCTGTGATGATGTTGCACGTCTATTACAAAATGCTTTCCAGCAAAGAAGGCTGGCGGATGGCGCTTTGGTTCAGCGTGGTGATCAATGTGAACCTGGCGCTGCTCAATTTGCTGCCTGTTCCGGTGCTCGATGGCGGACATATCCTGCTTGCGCTCATCGAAGCGGTGCGCCGAAGACCGGTCAGCATGCGGGTGCTGGAAGTGGTGCAAACCGCTTGCGCGGTCGTCATTATCACCTTCATGATTTACATCGCATTCTTTGACGTGCAGGACCTCTTTGGGTTCAGGCGCGAGACTCCAAGATTCTTGCCAAAAGCAGCGCCGGCAAAGTCTACACAGCAGTAGATTTTTCGCGGCATTGCGAGGTCGGTGGCAATTCATAAAGTTTTGTTTGCAGTGAAATATTGCGAGAATCCATTCGTTTATCACCACCGTAAGACGCGTGAAGTGAAGGTTGGGAACGTCGGCATTGGCGGGGCAAACCCGATCCGTGTCCAATCGATGATCACCTGCGACACGATGGACACCGAAGCGTCGATCCAGCAAACGATGGAACTGGCGGCCGCTGGCTGCGAAATCGTCCGGATCACCGCGCCGACAGTGAAAGATGCGCGCAATCTCGAGCACATCGTAAAAGGTCTGCGCGAGCGCGACTGCGGTGTGCCGATCGTCGCAGACATTCATTTCAAGCCTGAGGCTGCGATGGAAGCGGCGAAATGGGTGGACAAAGTCCGGATCAATCCGGGTAACTACGCCGATTCGAAAAAATTCGTCATCCGTGAATACACCGATGAGCAGTACGCGGCGGAGCTGGCACGGATTCGCGAGCGCTTTTCGCCACTGGTCGATCTTTGCAAGAAGCGCCGCATCGCAATGCGGATCGGAACAAATCACGGCTCGCTTTCTGATCGCATCCTGAACCGTTACGGCGACACGCCGCTCGGCATGGTCGAGAGTGCGCTCGAGTTCGCGCGGATTGCGCGCGACCTCGATTACCACGATTTCGTTTTCTCAATGAAAGCGAGCAACCCGAAAATCATGATCGCCGCGTATCGTTTGCTCGTGGCGCGATTAAATGAACTCGGGCCCGATTGGAATTATCCATTGCACCTCGGCGTGACCGAAGCCGGCGAAGGCGAAGACGCGCGAATCAAAAGCGCAATCGGGATCGGCTCACTACTGGCGGATGGAATCGGCGATACCATTCGCGTTTCGCTCACAGAAGACAGCCCGCACGAAATTCCCGTAGCGAAAGCGCTGGTTGAGAACATAAGCCAAACGTTCAACGCCCAACGCTCAACGCTCAACGTTCAACTATCATTTGACCCGTTTTCGTATCAGCGGAGGGCGTCGGAGACGATTTCTGTAGCCGGGATCGGTGATCGCGGCGAACAAATCCAGCTCGGTGGCAATGAATTAATTCGTGTAGTCGTTAGGCAACCGAACTTCGAAAAGCTCGCGCATAAGATCGACAAGATGGGCGATTACAAGCCGGAGATTATCTACGAGGATGCTCCGATTGAAGAAGTTGACCCACGCGATGAGAACGCGCTCGCGCGGCTCAATCAAAGTTTGACGCCTCAGTTTGTCAGTGTGCGTGACGACGTTGACCTTCCGGTCATCACTGCTTTCCGTTTGCTTGCGGCAAAGTTGCAATCGCGGCATCCGATCTTGCTAAAAGATGTTTTCCCTTGTAGGGCGTCTGTGTCAGACGCCAGCCAAGACGGCGGCGTTTCGCAGAAACGCCCTACAGATTTTCTCGAGACACTTCTCATTGCCTCCACCAACATTGGCTCGTTGCTTTGCGATGGAATTGGTGACGCGATTCTTGTGCAGGGCGAGGAAGCGCCCGGGCAGGCGTTACGGTTGAGTTACAACATCTTGCAGGCCGCGGGTTCGCGGATTTTCAAAACCGATTACGTGGCCTGCCCTTCGTGCGGACGGACGCTATTCAATCTGCAGACCACAACCGCGAAAATCAAAGAGGCGACGTCGCATCTCAAGGGTGTGAAGATCGCGATCATGGGCTGCATCGTGAATGGTCCAGGCGAAATGGCGGATGCCGATTTCGGTTACGTCGGCGGCGCGCCTGGGAAAGTGAATCTCTATGTCGGCAAAACGGCGGTGAAATTCAATATTCCCGAAGCTGAAGCAGTCGATCGGCTGAAAGATTTAATTCGCGAACACGGCAAGTGGGTCGATTCCGCACAGCAGACGGCTGCGCTGGAAGCGGTTTCATAATCCGGCGTAAGCTGCTGATCGCGCTTCGTCCGGACGTCTCTCGATCGGCTAATCCGAGAAAAAAGGCCAGAAAAGAGAAAATAGATACGGCCGACACGCGGTCCCACTGCGATACCACGCTAGCAAGATCTATGAAGTTGCCTGGCCTTCTCAGCGTCATTTCGGCAAACTTACACGTCCAGCCTTGCTCAACCCTTAAACTCCAACCTCTAACTAACAATACGTTATGAAATCCGATCACTCGTTTAGTCTTCGAAATCGTTTCTTCTCAATTGTGCGCATCGCAAGCGCGGGCACACTCATCTCTGCCGCAGCGGCAGTCGCCTTCCTAACCGCAACGAATACCGCACTCGTACGCGCAGGAACGGCCCACACCTATATCGTACTTTACAAAACGCAGTCTGTTTCGACAGATGCCGCCAATGTTATTGCAAAAGCCGGTGGCGTCCTGGTCGCCAATTACAATGCGATTGGCGTCGTAATCGCGCGCTCGGATAATGACGCGTTTCGCAGCAACCTGATGAAGAACTCTGCCATTCAAGGCGTGGCGGCAACTGAAAAGTTCGCGACGCAGCTACCGGATGAAGGTGTAAACGATTCAGCCGCCGCACTGGTCACGCCCAGTACGCCTGCAGCAGGGAGCGATCCCCTATCAAGCTTGCAATGGGACATGGTCCAGATTCATTCACCCGAAGCGCGCGCCATCAACGGCGGCAGCTCGTCAGTCCTTGTTGGCGACATTGATACGGGTCTCGATTACACGCATCCCGACCTCGCGGCAAATGTGGATGACGCTGCCAGCTGCAACTGCGTATCGGGTGTGCCTGTACCAGGGAAGGTCGCGGCGAACGATGACAACGGTCATGGCACACACACCGCGGGCACAATTGCCGCCGCCAAAAACACGATCGGCATTGTTGGCGTCGCGCCGAATGTTAAGATTGCGGGCATCAAAGCCGGCAATGCGGACGGCTTCTTTTTCCCCGAAGCTGTCGTGTGCGCCTTCATGTGGGCAGCCACGCATAACGTCAATGTTACCAACAACAGTTATTTCGCGGATCCCTGGCTCTTTAACTGCCGTAACGACGCGGAGCAGCGCGCGATCTGGAATGCAGAGCGCCGCGCGATTCAATACGCGATTTCCAAAGGTGTCGTCGTCGTTGCAGCGGAAGGAAATCAGGCGGACGATCTCGCGCATCCGACACAGGATGCCACCAGCCCAGATGACACGACCCCGGTACTGCGGACTATTCACAACGATTGCGCCGTTGTTCCCGTCGAAGTACCGGGCGTAATCGGTGTGACTGCGAATGGGAACTTGCAACTCAAGTCGTTCTACTCGAGCTACGGCCTGGGCACGGCGGATGTCATCGCCCCCGGTGGCGATTCGATCTTGCAGCGCACCGTTGCTGCACCGAACGGACGCGTGCTTTCGACCTGGCCAGCGTCGCTGTTCACCGTCACCTGTGCAGCTTCGCGGCGAGTCACAGATCCATCGGGCGCCACCTATTGCTATCAGCAGGGTACCTCGATGGCATCGCCGCATGCCGCCGGGGTCGCTGCGCTGATTGCGAGTCAAGGCATCACGAATCCCGGCGCGGTCGCAGCCAAGCTTCAAAACACGGCTGATCCTATTGACTGTCCACCTGACCTTTCAATCTATGCGTTCTTCCCGGCATTGGACAATGGCGCGCCTCAGGTGTGCCAAGGCACCCTGGATTACAACTCGTTCAATGGACACGGACAAATCAATGCGTTGAGCGCGGTCACGCAGTAAGAATCACAAAGGGATCGATGTTGTTGGGGTCGGTTTGGACCGATCCCATCCTTTTTTGTGTAGATTCCTATTTGCCGACGTGTTGTAATTAAACTCTCACCTAGTGTCCGCGCACTTCCAAGCCATCCTTGGCGAACGCACCAACCAGCATTCAATTAGAAGGGCCCCCGCCGCATGAGTCTGCAGCCGGCCATCGATTACATCGGTTCGGATGAATTAGTCGAAGCCACGCCCAACTCTCTGCGTTTACGTAAGAGGATTTACGCCGTGACGTATGGCAAATGGGTCGAGCCTGTACGGCAGACACCGACGCTCGAAACTGTCTCGTAGTTCAGCGAAGACTGGTGATCACGCTTGATCCCGACACCGATCAATCGGCTAATCCGAGAAAAAAGGCCAAAAAAGAGAAAATAGTTACAGCCGACGTGCGGTCGCGCTGCGATACCACGCAAGCAAGATCTATGAAGTTGCCTGACCTTCTCAGCGTCATTTCGGCAAACTTACACGTCCAGCCTTCTTCAACCCTTAAACTCCAACCTTTAACTAACAATACGTTATGAAATCCGATCACTCGTTTAGTCTTCGAAATCGTTTCTTCTCAATTGTGCGCATCGCAGGTGCGGGCACACTCATCTCCGCGGCAGTGGCAATGGCCTTCGTCGCGGCCCGCCCGTCTAACGCCGCTGCGCCGACCTATAACATCAACACTCTTGCCGGCAAGGTAGCCGCACTGAGGGGAACCGCGGGTCTGCAAATCCGGTTCTCCGCCTTTATTGAGCAGGAGGCAGAAGAACCGGACGTCATTCCGGCTCCGAGCACGCCGATCACGCCGGACCACGTGCTTTCGAGCCCGCTAGATGGCACGAGTGTCCAACCGCCGGCTGTAACCGTGAATCAGGATACGGCCGCTGCGCCGCAGAACGAGACTGCGATAGCGGTTGATCCGAATAACCCGAATCGGATCGTTGGTGGAGCAAACGATTACGTCACGCGCACATGGTCTTGCTTCGTCGATGGGACGCCGTGCAGCGCACTGGGAGACGCCTACTCGGGCACTTACTATTCGAACGATGGCGGCGCTCACTGGTGCTGTAACAGCAATCCTAGCTCCACATACACACCGACCACCGACCCGGCCCAAATCGGAACTCTCATCCCGGGCGTCGAGTATCTGGTGGGAGGCCCCTATGGCTTCGGTGGAGATCCTTCAGTTGCGTTCGACAGCCACGGGCACGTCTTCTACGCGGGTCTTGGCGTAAATCGCACCTCGCCGCCGAACACGGTAGCGGTTAACAAAGGCATGTTCGATGGTAGCGGCAATCTGACTTGGGGTCCACCAACGTTCATTAATCCGACGACTTCACCTTCGACGCTCAACGACAAGGAGTGGATCGCGGCCGACTGGCACGTCACGAGCCCGTTCCGTGACCGGGTCTACGTCAGCTGGACGCGATTCCTATTCAATGCCCACAACGGCAGCTATACGCAGTCGCCGATCTTCTTCGCCTACTCGACGGACGGTGGGGCGACTTTCAGTACCCCGACTAACATCTCGGGCAACGTCCTCTACGACCAGGGCTCGCGCCCGATCGTCGGGTACGACGGCACCGTCTACGTCATTTTCGAGGGCTCCACCCGGCTGGCGACGCTCGACAGCCAGTGGATCGTGAAGTCGACGGACGGCGGCGCCACCTTCGGGCCGCCGACCAAGATCGCGGACGTCCAGGACGTCATTCCGCCAGCGAACACGGCGTACCGGGACGACAGCTTCCCAGCGGGCGACGCCGCGCCCAACGGCGACCTGTACGTGGCTTGGTCGACGCAGCTGAAGGACTCGGATGGCACGCTCTGCGCGACCCGCACGAACAATGGCTGCCATGTCGCGGCCGTGTACAGCAAGTCAACGGACGGTGGTGCGACCTGGTCCGCGTCGGCGCTTATCTTCCCATCCCACGATAACTCCGACCGGGTGCCGGATGGCTACCCGGTCACGCAGCCGACACCGTCGCCTGGCTGCACAGCCGCGCAGGGTTGCGACGGTTCCACGCTCAACGCGCCGGCGGAACGTCCTGTCGACACGCAATGGCCGGGCGTGGCGGTCTCATCCTCGGGGCGCGTGTACATGTCCGCATACGGGGCAGACGTCGTCTCGCCGTGGCAGACCTGCGCGGCGGGTCCCCCACCGCCCGAGGGGCGGATCAACTGCACAACGCTTGGCCCCTACATCCACAACGCCAGGCTCGACTACTTCGTCAGGAACCTGGCGGGCGCCACAGAGCAAATGGTCAGCACACACCCGATCAACACGCGCAACGGCTTCGGCGGCGGGTTCATCGGCGACTACACCACAGTCGCGGTCGGCTCTGACAACGTGTTCCACGCATTCTGGACGGACACGAACAACAAGCAGA
>JBKPQL010000116.1:0-4258 GCA_046734045.1 Verrucomicrobiota bacterium | reverse complement strand
ATTCGTTTCAGCGCCACGATGCGACGTGAATGTCGCTGTCGCGCCCGATAAATGACGCCCATCCCGCCGTGCCCGATCTCCTCTAGAATTTGGTAATTGCCTATTCGCCAATCGGCGTCGCACACATCGAGTTCGCCGAGCGCGTCATCAAGCGTGTCATCTGACTGAGATTGATGTCCGTTGGGGCCCGCACCTGCGGCAAGAAGACAGTTTAGACAAAGACTGCGACCAACGCGTAATGCCGACCCACATTGCGCGCAACTGCACGGCTCATTTTGGAGATCCAGGGAGATTGAACTAGGGCGCAGGAGCATAGAGGAAAGGGGAGGATGAAGATGAACACGCTCGATCAAATTACTTCCGAGAATTTTGCATCCACTGCAGCTTTTGTTATCAGGATCCGTGCCAAGTTTTATACTTCCCTGGGAAAGCAAAAAAAGTCGCTACATATGTTTTTAAACGAGAGGCTGTTAATTGCTTGTAAGACTTTAGTCTTACCCACCAATTGACAGTTTTATCCCCCCAACGGCTTGATTCGTCGTAAGGCCGCCCAGCTCCTTTTTTAGACAGCCAGTGTTTTAATTTGGTGCCACCGTCGGAGATGGTGTTACGAGTGTCGAGCGGCACTTCCATCCATGAGAGGCCACGGCTTGTCAAGACAATTCGCGAAGTGCGAATCGCCGACCTCATCCTCCTTCTACGGAATCTGCGAAGCGAAGTTCTCGAAAATCTGGGGTTGAATGATTGTGTGCTTTCACTCTCCATTTCTTACGAAGATCGAAGATAATAGAAGAACACAGCGCTTCTTCAATCGGGACGCTGCCCTGATTGAACGTCTTATTTTTACTTAGGGAAAGGGGCGAAATCACCTAGTGGATCGTTGAAATTATGACTAGGGCGGCGGCGCTCGTTCCCATCGATCGCGTATGAGCTGTAGCCGCCTTACCACGCGTATCGCCGTAGCCACGTCGCTGCGCGAAGCGCGATGCTAAACTACAGATTGCCAGCGACAGACCGCCACTGCAGAAAAGCGCGCCGGACTAGTTCTTGGCCCCGGTCTTTCGAACACGGGAGGACGTCCAAGATTGGGCCGGCAATAGATTTTCCGCAGCCCACTTCCGGGCAAACTGCTTAAGCTCAGCCGCGCTGTGCAGGCCTAGTTTGTATTTAATTTTTTCGCGGTGTGTTTCGACGGTTCTCGGGCTGAGATGAAATTGCTCGGCAATCTCCTGTGTGCGATAAGATGCGCCGATAAGTTGAAAAACCTCAAGCTCGCGATCCGATAGGCTCTCCAGACCGACATGCGAGGCACCTGGTTTTTCTCGCAGGCTTCGCTGGACTACTGCGGCCGCGACCTTTTCGCTGAAATATAATTCTCCGGCCAAGACTTTGCGCACTGCTCGCAGCACCTCGTCTGCGGCGTTTTCTTTCATGATATAACCAGAAGCGCCGGCGCGGAGCGCGCGCTCGGCGTAAATCAACTCATCGAATTGCGAAAGGACGAGCACTTTTACGTGGGGATGCTCGACCCGCAATGATTTGATCAGGTCAAGCGAATCGCCACCCTTCAGGCGCAAATCGAGAAGCATTAGATCGGGTTTGTATTGCTCGACGAGCCGCTTCGCGTCCAAGGTATTGTCCGCTGAGCTGATGCAGGTGAGGTCCGGCTGGCTACGAACCAGTTGCATGAGGCCATCGCACAGCACCGGATGATCCTCGACGACGATCGTGCGCGATTTCTTTTGGCCTTGTCGGTTCGCCGTCATGGGATGGGACGAACGGCCACCTCCGTGCGCAGCGGCACACAGCAGGTGACAACCGTACCTTTAGCGCGATTCGATTGCACTTCACACGAGCCGCCGACGCACTGGGCCCGGTATCGCATAATGCGAAGACCCATGCCCTTTGAGATGGCGCTCGTATCGAACCCCTTCCCGTTGTCTCGTACCGTCAGCACCAAGTTCTCGTGATTGCGGGCAAGATCGATCTCAACTTTGCGAGCGCCGCCGTGCTCCACTGCATTATGCACCGCTTCCTGAGCAATCCGATAAAGTTGCGCTGCCACAAGCGCGCCAACCGGAAAAGAGGAGGCGTCGCCGTCGGCTTTCACGATGCCGTCAACACGGCAATCCCTTCGCACAGTCGCGACGAGTTTCTGCAGCGCCGTTTTCAAATCTCCGACTCCATCGGCTCCCTCGAGATTGCGTGCGGTAAGCCGGGCTTGCCTGGCTGCTTGATTGGCAAGTCGGACGATCTTTGAGGCTTTCTCAGCTTCCGCCGAACATGCTGCGCGCAATTCTTGCTCAAGCAGTTTGGCGTTCAAAGCAACGCCCACGAGCTGTTGTCCAACACCGTCGTGCAAATCATAGGCAATCCTCTGTTGTTCACGCGTACAGATCTCAATTACCTCACGCTCGAGCCGAGCACGCTCGGCGACCTCCCTCTCAAGCAACGCGGTCTTCTCCCGCCTCAATTCTTCGACTTCATCGCGCTGCTGTTGGGCCAGGAGCTCCACCTGCTTCCGTTCACGTATATCAATGATAGAGGCCAAGACACATAACCCTTTAGCGGTTTGAACCGGGTTGAGGCCGATCTCGACTGGTATTTTGCTGCCGTCTTTGCATTGGCCAAAGAGCTCGCCCCCAACACCAATCGGGCGAGCTTTGGGATCGCGAAAGTAACCGTGCCGATAGTCCGCATGGTGGGACCAGAATCGTTCGGGAATAAGCATCTCGACTGGCTGGTCAATGAGTTCATCGCGCTTGTAGCCAAAAAGGGCCTCCACCTGTTTGTTTATAAGGGTGATCCGCCCTTCTTTGTTAACCATGATCATCGCGGCAGGCGCCGCATCGACCGCCAGTCGGAAGCGCTCTTCAGCAAACTTCCGCTCCGTGATGTCGAACAAAATACCGTGCATCAAAACAGGCTTGCCGTTGTGGTCGAACTCGGTACGGCTGCGCCTGACAAGCCAGCGAATTTCACTATTCGGCAGCACCACCCTGTACTCGACTGGATTTTCGGCGCCCGTCTGCAAAGAATCCCTCACAGCCTTCCGCACAAATTCACGATCCTCAGGATGGATAACGCTGCGTATGCGTTCCGTATCGAGCCTTTCCGAAGGAGAAAAGCCGAAAACAGCTCGCGCTTTGTGAGAAAGCCAAATCTCGTCGCTCGCAATGTCCCAAGTCCACAAGGCGAGGTCGACCGCATTGGCCGCGATCTCCATGGCCTGCTCCGTTTTGCGCAGTGCCGCCTGACTTACTTCCAATTCACGCGCGAGATGCGCCGCTCGAAAGACATCGCCACAAAGCTCATAGCCCATCACCGCTAACAGGCCAAGAATTGCGAAGCAGACGAGAAATGGGACCTGGATAATTCCCCAGACCACGAGCAGCGCCTGGCCCACGACAATCAGACTGAACAGGATCAAACTGCCACCGACACGTAGCGCGCGCTTCCGGTCGCCCTGCCTCCAAACAGTTATTGTGGCATCAATGAAAAAAACAATAAGTAACAGCGAACTGAGTTGAGCGACTAAAATCCACGGATTTGTCACGCCAACTGGAGCGGACACCGTCTGGCCGCCCCACCACGAGAGCTGCCTCAGGCTCGTGATTTCGCGATAACTGAGGTTCGGTATGAAAAGAAAATTCAAAATCAACGCCAGTGTCCGCACACAGCAGGCAGTCCATGCGAGCCATCGTCGCCCGGCACGCAGATAAAGCCGCACGAAAACCACCAGCGACACAACCAACACCCATACGGGAAGCTGGGCCCAGCGTACGATCACGCCGTACTGCTCTGTCGTCTGTGCTCGCAATAATGCCAGCTCGAACGCCGCGAGCGCCGCGCCCGCCGTAGCGCTCCACGAAAATGCGAGATGCATCCAGCTTTTGCGCTGATTACACCAAAGCACGAAATAAATCGCCGCAAGCGCTAAACACGCGCCTGCATTCATCGACCAAACAATGGTGATCCAGCTCATGGGATAACAGCCACTAACTCTGGGCTTTACTTATTAGTTCGGGTGCCAGATTGCAAATGCGCCCACTTCAATCGGAATTATGCAGTCGTCATCTTCATAGAATTCCTGTCTTCTGCAAAAAATCTCGCCTGCTTGTCAACAAAAATCTTGGGCTAGGCAGAACGAAAGCGGCGCTCGCCCTAGAGCAGAAGTACGTTCTTTTTCCAGAAATTCCGGAGCGAAGTTTGGAAAAACTTCCGAATCGCCGATTTAAGGTCGACAGAGGCCGTCAGC
>JBKPQL010000115.1:0-5589 GCA_046734045.1 Verrucomicrobiota bacterium | reverse complement strand
TCCCTGAACCTTGCGAAATTGTCGCTCAGCCACCAGCAAACCCGAACCAACCCAGCGCTCGATCTGATCTCCCGTGCGCCAGCGCTTCACGTTGCGACAAACCGTCTCCACGATGGAGAAGGCCGACTCGATCACGTTCGTGCTCGCCAAGGTCCGACGCAGCTTGGAGGGGATCCGCAAACGATGCACCGTGAGCGTTTCTGCCATCCCCTCCTCCAGACTGCGGGCGGCGCTGGGATTCAACTCCATCAGTTCGCGATGTAGTCGCTCCGGGGCGCGTTGGGCGTCCGCGTATTCGGTCATGGCGTAGGCGTTCTGCAGTTTCTTCTTGACCGTCGGCTTGTGTTCCTCCGGCAAGTGGTCGACCACATTGCGCCGCTTATGCACCTGACAGCGTTGCACGAACGCGGCCTCGCCCGCATGCCGGCGCACCGCGGCGGCCAACGCTTTGCCCCCATCCAACACGTATAACCGTGGCACGCTGAAGTCCAGCCCGCGAGCAGCCAGATCACTCAGGAGCTCGCTGACTACGCTGGCATTCTCGGTCGCTCCTTCGCGTAGACCCAACACCATTTTGTGTCCGTCCGTGCTGATGCCCAAGGCCACGATCATGTGCCGGTCCCGGAACGGCGTGCCATCGATCAGCACCGCGCACAGCCGCAACTCGCCTAGCGGCCGCTCCATCAACTCCTGCAACTTTTCCCGGCTGGCCTCGATGAAGCTGTCGCTCACCGCCGACTTTTCTACCCCGTAGGCTTCGCGAAAATCCTTCACCACCGCCCCGTAGTTGCGCGTTGACAGACCGCGCATCATCTTGTCCCACACCGATTGCTCCAGCGGCGCGCTGCGCTGGAACAGTTCGTAACTACCCAGCCGTTGCTCGCGATTTTCCGGGCTGCGCAACCGCGTTCTACGAATCGGAACCTTCTGCCCGTCCACCACGCAGTAGCCGTCCTCTTTTCCCCAGCGGTGAGCGCGGCGGCCGGAGTGCTGCTGATGACGCTCCCCCGCCAAGTGCCGCACCTCTTCCTCCATCACTAGGTTCATCAGCGCCAGCCCGGCCTCACGCAGCAAGTGGCCGACCCCTTCTTGCAGCAGACCCACGACCTCGGCCATGGGGAAAAATCATCTGGGTGTTGGGATTCTGTTCGCGCGCCAGTTGGCGGAACTGCTGCACCGCGCGCTGCTGATCGATCTGGTATCGTCTCTTCATAGCGACTCTCTCCTTTTTCCTTGGCGGAAAATTACCTTCGGCCCATTATGACCGGGGTGTGAGAGTCGCTACTTTCTACGAACTAACGGGCATCCTCGTAATGAAGGCCGCCGCCGAACTTGCAAGGAACACAACCGGGCCCGCAATATCCTCTGGCGTTCCCCAACGCCCTAGTGGACATCGTTGCTTCACCCAACTATCAAAGACCGGATCAGCCCGTAGACTTTTGTTCAATTCGGTGTCGATATATCCGGGCGCGATCGCATTGACCAGGATTCCAAATTTGGCCCACTCCACAGCTAATGCTTTTGTTAGCCGCCCCTTTTGAGGCCACATATGGCGCGATACCTAAACGTGCAGCCGCCGTCATGAGGGAGGCGATGTTGATGACTCTTCCGCCCTGCTCTTGGGTGATGCGTCTCTTCGCAAAGGCGCAAAGGCGCGCGTGAGTTCGAAGATCGCCGTCGCATTGACTGCCACAACATCGTTCCAATCGGAAATGGAAAGGTCGACTGCTGGTCCCCTGCGAGATATGCCAGCGGCGTTCACGAGAATGTCCGGCACACGCAAGTTGCCACACAGATCCTCAAACCACTTTTGATCTCATTCGTCTGCAGCAAGTCGAATGCGGAGACGTGTGCAATTATGGACGCCTTCCTCAATTCTTCCGCGGCAGTACGCAGGCCGGTATCATCCCGCCCAACCAATACCACGGCTACTCCGGCTTGACCGAGAGCTCGGGCGATTCCCAAACCAATCCCACGGGTCGCTCCGGTTACGAGGGCAAGTTTTCCCTGCACGAGAAATGAATTCAAGCTAGATGTCCCGTAAGCGTACGCCTCAGGCCGTCTGGACAAGCGTGTAATCGCAAGTCAAGCTCGCAATGTGGACAGCAACGATAGTGTCCACGTGGAGCGATGATGGACACTTACACGCAACCCGTTACAACTAAGCGACAGTATCGAACGCTGGAAGAGAAGCAGCGGATTGTGGGAGAGGCATTGGCCGAGGGGGCATCGGTGGCGCGGGTGGCACGGGCGCACGGAGTCAACGCCAACCTGGTCTTCAACTGGTGCAGGCTGTATCGGGCGGGGCGACTGAGACGGCGGAGCGAGGCCAAACTGTTGCCGGTGCGAGTCGCGGAAGAGAGTTGCACTGTGCCGCCAGCTTCATGGACTGAACCTGGTGGCTTGCTCACCTCCTCGGCGGGCACGATTCACATCCAACTGCAGCATGCGCAAGTGCGGGTCGAAAGCGACGCCAATCCAGTGTTGCTGCGTGTGTTGTTGGAGTGTCTGCAGCGATGATCGCGCCGCCAGGCAACACGCAAATTTGGATTGCCGCCGGGGTCACTGATCTGCGCCGAGGTTTCACCGGACTCAGTGCGCTGGTACAAACCAAGTTGGAAAAGAGCCCGATGTCAGGCCAAGTCTTCATCTTCCGAGGCCGCCGCGGTGACTTGGTGAAACTGATCTGGTTCGATGGCGACGGGCTATGTTTATTCGCGAAGCGTTTAGAGAGGGGAAAGTTTATCTGGCCGCAAGCTACGGAAGGAAGCGTTTCTCTAACCCGGGCGCAGTTGTCGATGCTGCTGGAAGGCATTGATTGGCGGCGACCGGAGCGCACGTGGGATCCGCAGTTGGCGGTGTAGATACACGATTTGGATTTGCACAGATTTTTGTGCGCTCTCCGGTTGGAGTGAGCGCGGGTTCGTGGCATACTGCGGCTCATGTTAGCGCCGACACTTCCGGATCTGAGCAAGTTAGATCGAGAAGCACTGCAGGCGCTCCTGTTGTCGGAGCACCAGGAACGGATTGCCACGCAGGAGAAGTTGCAGCGGCGGGAGACGGAGATCGAGCACCTGAAGCTGCTGCTGAGCCAGCTGCGGCGGATGCAGTTTGGGCCCAAGAGCGAGAAACTGGAGCGGCAGATCGAACAGCTGGAACTGCGGCTGGAAGATTTGCAACAAGCGCAAGCTGCTGAGCAGACGACGCAGTCCATCGAGCGTCCCTCGAACGAACCTTCCCAGCCCACGACCCAAGCGAAACCGGCGCGGCGGCCGTTGCCCGAGCACCTGCCACGACAAACCCAGACGCATGTGCCGAAACACTCGGTTTGTCCCGATTGCGGCGGAGAGTTACGCAAGCTGAGCGAAGATGTTTCGGAGATGTTGGAGTACGTGCGGGCCTGCTTTCAGGTGATCCGTCATGTGCGGCCGAAACTGAGCTGTCAGCAATGCGAAAGGATCGTGCAAGCACCGGCGCCGAGCCGGCCCATTGCGCGCGGACTGGCTGGACCAGGTTTGCTGGCGCATGTGTTGGTCTCGAAATATGCCGATCATCTCCCCCTCTACCGGCAATGCGAGATCTATGAGCGGCACGGAATCGAACTGGAGAGATCGACGTTGGCGGACTGGGTGGGGGGAACCAGTGCGTTGTTGGATCCGTTGGTGGAAGTGCTGCGGCGTTATGTGATGAGGGCGGGGAAGCTGCATGCCGATGACACGCGGGTACCGGTGCTGGCGCCGGGAACGGGCAAGACGAAGACGGGGCGGTTGTGGACCTACGTGCGCGACGACCGGCCGGCGGGCGACGCTGCGGCTCCGGCAGTGTGGTATGCCTACTCGGCGGATCGTGGCGGTCAACATCCCGAGCAACATCTGAAGACGTTTCAAGGTGCTTTGCAGGCCGATGCGTACGCCGGATTCAATCAGCTATATAAGGATGGACGGATTCAGGAAGTGGCGTGCTGGGCGCATTGTCGTCGCAAGTTTCATGACCTGGAACAAGCTCATGGTTCTCCCCTGGCCCGGGAAGCTCTGGAACGGATTGCGGCTTTATATGTTATCGAGGATGAGATACGCGGACGGCCACCCGAGGAACGACAACAAGTTCGGCAAGCCCGAGCTCGCCCCTTGCTCCAGAGTTTGCATGACTGGTTCGAAGTCTCGCTGACAAAACTCTCTCGCAAGTCGGACACGACGGCGGCGATCCGCTATGCGCTGACGCTGTGGCCGGCGTTGACCCGCTATTGCGATGACGGTCATCTGGAGATCGACAACAACCCTGCGGAACGCGCCTTGCGCACCGTAACCTTAGGACGAAAGAATTATTTGTTTGCCGGTTCCGATTCGGGCGGCGAGCGAGCCGCTATCATTTACAGCTTGATCGGCACTGCCAAACTCAACGGTGTTGACCCGGAAGCGTATCTTCGCGAGGTGTTGACTCGCATCGCCGATCATCCCATCAACCGCATTGAGGAGCTCCTCCCTTGGAACATCGCCGCCACTCTGACACCCGCCGTCGAACCCGCCGCCTAGATGTTAAAACCAAGGCCAGAACCTCCGCTGACATTACGGTGTCGCTGCCGAATATCGAGAACCTGATCACCTACGGCGACATTACTCTCGGAGTGCTTCGTCCGGTTGGTTGTATCGCTACCGCTGCAGACGAAGATAGATGTCTGGCTATGTTGGTCCGTCGTCGAGGTGAAACCTTGGTGCAGTTTCTGATGCGCCTTGATAAGGCCATCGACAAGGCGCTCACGGACGATGTCTACACCGACGAGATCAACGCCAAACCTTAAACGGCTTGTCACACCGGCCCTAACCAACCGCTTTACGATGAAGAGACCCTACACCGACAAGCAAGGCCAGTACCTGGCGTTCATTTACTACTACGGAAAAATCCACGGCTTCCCACCTTCGGAGTCCGAAATGCAACAATACTTTAAAGTCTCCCCGCCTTCCGTACACCAAATGATTTTGATGCTCGAAACTCATGGCCTTATCGAGAGAACACCTCGCCAGGCTCGATCCATCCGCCTGCTGATTCCGCGCGACCAGCTCCCGGACTTGATTTAGGGTCACCCTCTGGACACTTAAATGCCCATACCGCTCGTCAATGCGGTCCACTCCGGACGCTTACGATGCACAGCCAATAGTTGATTGCTCAACTTCGCACACCGTTTGGCTGAACTAGTAATCAAACAAAAGGTAACTATGAAAGAAGTTCCGCTTACGCATGCCGGGTGCTGAAACCATCCCTTCATGGTTGGAACAGAGGCAACAGCGGCAGAGACAGACCCCATCAGGCGGAAGCAACTTGGGACATGCGGTGATGGAGAATCCTACTGACTTTATCAACAGGTTGCAGCCACAGTAACAGGGGAAGCATTTGCGCTGTTAGTTCGCCAAAATCCGGGTCAATGCGCGTAATGGCGATGTTTCGCCAATTGAGCGACGCTACTGTTCCTGAATCAGGTGTGTGGACTTCCGATGCTCAGCACGACTACGATTTGATACGCTCAAACCCGAAGAACTTCAGGCAAAGTAGGCGGGCCGCAGCCCGCCTACTTTTAGTTATAGGGTTTTCGTG
>JBKPQL010000114.1:0-13687 GCA_046734045.1 Verrucomicrobiota bacterium | reverse complement strand
CGTAGATCTGGTCCTTTTTCGCCGTGGGATAGACGTAGTACAACTTCCCCTGGTATTTCACCGCTGAAACTACGTTTGGCGGAAGTTGACTGACTCGTTGTTGCTGCTTAGGCGTGGTCACCGTTTTGACCTTAAAACCCGACTGCGAGAGCAGGGACTCTTTCTGGGCGACAACGTCGCCTGTGCCGGTGGTCTGACACGCTGCCAATAGCGCCAGGACCGCCCCGATACCGGCGATACCTGTTAGTGTTAATAGTTTTTTCATAGATTAGTTTGAGTGGTTGTTTAGGATTTTGGTTTGTGACAATCAAACGTGGTAGATTCCAGTTGGATCGCTTAATCATGGCGCGCCGTGGACGCGGTGTCTATAGGACTTTAGGCCTATATTTCTTCATTTGTAATCTCCTCCTCTGTCGCGATTGCCTTTAAGTGGCGCGGGCTCGCTCCACGGCGGCACCGGCTTTTGCGTGTCGTAGTAAGGGTAGCTTGGCCGCGGTGCGTGGTGCGTTGAAACGCCGAGCCATAGCCCAACGAAGAGGAAGCTCAGCCCAGCGATGATGGCTGCCACTCGCTTGACATGAGTCAAGAGGAACGGAACCGGAGGCCGGGCCAGCTGGATTACTTTACGGCGCTGGTGTTTCAACAGCACGTCGAGCAATCCACTTTGTGTAAGGGTCCGATTTGATTTTGCCATAACGTTCATAAAGTGGTTCTCCTTCTGTTTTTCTTGTCCGAAGGCTAAGTTTCAACGGTTTTGCGCGGCCCTGTCTATGGGACCTTGGTCCATGGGACTTTAGTCCTATGCCACGCGATTTCCTGCAGTCGGCTAATCTCATCAGCCGATCACAAGACGCTGTGATTCGCGTTTTCGATGCGCCTGGCAATGTGATTGGAACGCACAAGCACGCAGGCGAGTTCAAAGAGTGGTGAGCTTGTCACGGTTCCTCTGGATTTCGCTTAGTATCCGCGCGGCGTGCTCCGCCACGGGGACATATTAGCCTAAGGTCTTATAGACAAGAGCCCACAGAAACAGCAGAGTTCCTATGCAAATTCTCTTCTCCTGATAAAACCATTCCAAAACAACCGCAAACCTGGAAAGGAACTAAAAAATGAAACAGATGCGAGTCTCATTCAACATGATCACCGTCATAGCGCTGTTAGCGTCGACGGTAGGCTGCGCCACAACGACCAACACTCAAAACAAAGAGAGCATGCTGGTGGCCTCCGGCTTTAAGGTGATCACCCCCAAGACGGCCGCGCAGCAACAGAAGCTCCAACAACTTCCGCCGGGCAAAGTGGCCATGATTAACAAAAAGGAGAGAACTTACTACATTTTCCCGGACGCGGCCCATAACCAGGCCTATGTCGGTGGACCGCAGGAGTACCAGGCTTACCAGCAGCTCCTCGCCGCAAATAAACTTCCGGAGGAGAATCCCCTAACGGCCGGGATGTTGGGGGAGGGTGGATGGGATTTAGGCGGGGGCGGGGAGTAGGCTGGGGCCGTTACGGAATTCGTTAGGCCTAGTGAGGGCTGCGCTGTACGCGATCCAGCGGCTTGCCGTCGAGCGCTTTCGCTTCCGCATTCTCGAGTCTCGTGATGTCCTCCTGTGTGAGCTGAGGGGCGGTCCACTCACCGGTGACTTGTTGCGCTTGAACGGCGCTAGCCGCTGCAATAAGCGTGCAAGTGCAGAGGCTACTGATAAGAATACGTCTGAGCGTTTTCATTGATGTTAATCTGATTTGTTATTGCTCATCTAACTCATCTGAGCAAGTGCAATTTGTCGTGTCTCCGACAAGATGCATATAGGACTTTAGGGCAATGTTTTCTTCTCGAGTCGGCATCTATTATCGAGGAAACAGGAGGAGCTCGACCCTTGCGCGGCGCATGTCGTTTGTCACGTCTTAGTAGCGTCGCCGAAGTCACGGCCTACTACAACTGACAGGCTATTGGGGTAACACTTCGGATTGGCCTTCACCTTTCATAAGCGGCGGCGGATTCCATTTGCCCGTCAGCGCATCTTGTTTCGGAGCATAGAGACGCATGGTCAGGTTGAATGCTCCTTTGGGAGCGGGCAACCAGTTCGCTTCTTTGCCCGCGCCCGGGCTTTCGTTTTGGAAGTACAGGTCAAGCGAGCCGTCAGCGTTATATTTGAATGGCATCCAACTGCTGACGGCGAAGCGATTGAGGGTGTTCGCTACTTGGAAGCCGTCGGAGTCGTAGAGCGTGACGGACCAAAACGCGCTGGCCGGTGGCAACTGGCTTTTATCGAAGTGAAGCGTATATTTGTTCGCGCCGCTGAGCGACTTGCCGGTCTCGTCGCCGAGATTGAGGGGATAAATCGCATCTTCCGGCAGGTTCGCGCCGAGACCAATCTGTGTGACCATGGCGCGTTTGAGATAGTAGTTGCCGTACACACCCATCGTATCGGTGTTCATTGACCAGTAATTCACCACCCTGGCAAGCGTCGGTACTTTCCATTTCATCAGCGCTTGCGCATCCGCCGGCGCGCTGGCGAGCGCCTTTTGCACCGACTGATCAAGTTTGGCGAAGTCCATGCTCCGACCTAGCTCGATGCCAATGCGTTTCATGCGCGCAACGATTGGCTCATCGGTGATGTGCGGCGGGTTAACCTTCATGATGTCGGCGGCATAGATGAAGTATTTGTCGGCCGACATCGTGTCCACCTGAATCTTCGGCGGCGTCTTCATGTCCACGGACGGATCAATCTTGCCGGTTGCGGCCTCGGCGGTTTTCCCCCAGCGCGAGAGCGGGGTGATCTTGTAGCCGGCTTGGATCTTGTGAACGGCGTTGTAGTCCGACGGACCGTCGGTCTTAGTGCGTCCGATAATCCAGACATAAGGTGTAGGTGCCTTGATCTGCTGCACGCCGTCGGGCACCGAGCCCGTCCAACCCGGCGGCGTGACGAGAAAGTTGGCGGCCTGCGTTCCAGTCGTGCGCCAGCCCGGGGATGCGAACACGTCCGTCCACATATCGAGCATCGGGAACAGATAATAACGCCCCCCGGTGTCCGGCACGGAAACGACCACCGGCTCTTTCGTCAGATCGAGCCAGCCACTGGAATAGAGCGTGTCGAAGTTAGGCCGGACAACTGCTTTCATGTCTGCCGTCGGATAGGCCGGAATGTTTGCGAAGGTGTTCATCGGCGCACTGATTCCCTCGGCCCGCTCGACATTGGTGAGCTGTTTGCGGGTGATGTCCATCGTCACGAGCGGATAAAGGTACAAGTAGGCCTCGACGCCGATAGCATGCGCCTCCTCGGAAGAAACAGATTCGGCGTAGCTGCTTAGATTGGCGTGAAGCGAGCCTGCGACGATCAGGAGACAGGTTAGACTTCGTGTTACGAATAGAGGTTTTGTTGGTTTCATAGGTTAGTTGCGCTTTGTTGTTTCTTTGTTTGGACTGGAAGAGGTGTTTGTCTATTGTGATCTAATCATGATTTTGTCATGCTCGCTGCGATTCGCATATAGGACTTTAGGGCTATGCACAGTGGAACCCCGCAGCCGACACGGCTGCCTCTACAACTGTGGTGGCACGCGTGTCGCGTGCGAACGGGATACAAGATTGGCGACAAGACAGCAACCGGATTTGTTAGGCTGATCCGTTCTCGTGTGGCTTGAACCAAGCCCGCGCGAGAAGCAGCTTCCCTCTGGGCTATTGCTTCCCGCTTTAGTCCGTGGCTAGGGCGAGTTGCTCCTCGAGGGCCCGCTGTTCCTCCGCCGTCATCTGCGACGGGCCGAGCCTGAAAGTGAGCTTGTCAATCGTGCCGGTGAACTTGAACGGCAGCTTGTAGCTCTCGTCTACTCCCGTGCCGGTGTCCACGCCAATGTCGAAGGTTTCGTCAACGGTCATGATCAACGGAATCGTGTGCGCGATCGTCTTCTTCGCCAACTCTCTGCCGTCCACCGTAAACACGCCAGTACCGCCCTTGCCGGGGCCGGGGCCGTCGTATTTGAAGTCGAACACGAGTGTGTGCTTGCCTGGCGCGAGCGCACGGCCAAAGAAGTCCTCGCCTATCCTACCGCCTATGCCGCCCTCCCAACGGAATCGCTCCATGTCGAGAAGGTTATAGACGAAAACTGGTTTGCCCTTTTGCAGGAAAAGGCCATAACCGCCAAAACGTCCACCCATCGTTACGATCATTCCCTCCGCGCCGCCTTTGGAAACCGTTATCTCGGCGGTGATGGTGTAGTCCTTATCCGAAATGCCGGGCGCATTGCCGAAGGGAATGCCGGCGTTCACACCCGTGTAGGTGAATTCTGTTTTCCCGGCGGTCGTGCTCGGCTTCGGCGCGAGCACGCGCACAAAGCCGGAGTTGTCCAAGGGGAAGACCTGGTATTTTGCCGCCTCGGTCAGGAACAATGCCTGCATTTCCTTCAGTTTGTCCGGCTGCTGCGCAGCCAGGTCGTTGTTCTCAGAATAATCCTTGGCGATATTGTAGAGTTCCCATTTATAGTTGCCCAATGGAGGCATCGTAGCGCCGAGGAGCCAAGGCGCGGATGGTGGCGTCGTAGCAGCAACCCAGCCGTCGTGATAGATCGCACGGTTGCCAACCATCTCGAAGTATTGCGTCTCGTGTTTCGACGGGACGTTTGGTCCGGCGGCGGCCGGATCGAACGTGTAAGCTAGGCTCACGCCTTCGATCGGCTTCTGCGGGATACCATTGACTAAATCGGGAGCCTTGACGCCGGTGGCTTCGAGGATGGTGGGCACGATGTCAATGACATGGTGAAACTGCGTGCGGATGGCGCCGACATCCGTGATGTGGCCGGGCCAGGAAATGGCCATGCCCTGCCGCGTGCCGCCGAAATGCGACGCTACTTGCTTGGTCCACTTGAACGGCGTGTCAAAGGCCCACGTCCAGCCCACCGCCATGTGCGGATAAGTTTTATCCGAACCCCAATCTTCATAATGCAGCAACTGCAACGCTTCCGGCAATTTCAGAATGCCGTTGTAGGCCGTCAACGTATTGTAGGTGCCCTCCAACGTGCCTTCGGGGCTCGTGCCGTTGTCACCGCAAATGTAGATGATAAGCGTGTTGTCGAGCTTGCCTTGATCCTGAACCTCCTGAATCACGCGGCCGATTTCATAATCGGTGTAGGCGGCGTAGGCGGCGAAGACCTCGGCTTGGCGGATGCAAAGTTTCTTCTGGATCGGCGAAAGCGAATCCCAGCGGGGCACCTTCGCGCCACCAAATTCGGCCTGTCCGTCCGGCCATGGAGTCAGTTGCGTGTCGGCGGGGATGACGCCCAGCTTCTTTTGGTTTTCAAAGATCGTCTCACGCAACTTTTCCCAGCCGTTGTCGAACAGGTGCATCGCGTGGATCTTGTCAATCCACTCCTTTGTGGGCTGATGCGGCGAATGCGTGCCCCCGGGGACGTAATAAAGGAAGAACGGCTTGTCCGGGGCGACCGCGTTCATGCTGTGCAAATACTTGACGGCCTCATCTGCCATGTCGGTGGTGAGGTTGTAACCCGGATGCCCAACCCACGGAGTAATCTGCGTGTGATCCTTGAACAAGTAAGGCGTCCACTGGTCGGTCTCGCCACCCATGAACCCGTAGAAATACTCGAAGCCCATGCCCGAAGGCCATTGGTCGTAAGGCCCGGCCAGACTGTATTGATAGGTGGGGGTGTTATGTTCCTTGCCGAACCACGAGGTCGCGTAGCCGTTCTCCTTGAGGATTTGAGCGATGGTGGCCTTGTCCGGCTCAATGACGGAATCATAGCCCGGATAGCCGGTGGACAATTCGCCGACCACGCCGAAGCCCACCGAGTGATGATTGCGACCGGTAATCAACGCGGCACGCGTAGGCGAGCAGAGCGCGGTAGAATGAAACTGCGTGTAGCGCAAACCCGCCCGCGCGACACGATCCATCGCGGGTGTCGGGATGACGCCGCCGAACGCGCTCGAAATACCGTAGCCCTGGTCGTCCGTCATGATGAGCAGGATGTTGGGCGCGCCCTTTGGCGGCACGACGCGTGGTGGCCACCAAGGTTTCGAATCCTTGGCGCTTTCCTTGATCACGCCGCCGAACTTCATCGGTGGCGGCGGGATCTGTTTGCCGTCAATCGTGATGGTCGCGCTGGGTGAGCCGGGCGTGCCGGTGGTTTGCTGGGCCAGGGCCGATGATGCGGTGGTGATGACGGCCACGGCAAACACTCTGCCTAGGAGAATGCCTCTCGCTGATTTCATAGGTGTTAATCCGGTTTGTTATCGCTTCGCTAACTCATCTCAGTAAGCGCAATTTTGTCGTGCCCGTGGCGATCTGCATATAGGACTTTAGGGCTATACCAGGCTTGGCGGTCGAGCGCTCACCGCAGACCACAAGCGAATCGCGCTCTTGCGATGGTGGAATGAACGGAGCGTTACTCGCTGGCGCGATTGTCCCGCTGGCTCTCTTCCATCAAACGTTCTTCGTCTGGCCGCGCCAGCATCGCGCGCCGTAGCATTCTGGCCGCTTTCCCTTACTACGTCCTAGTAGAAGCCGCGGCGAAAGGTCCGGCGCGCGACGCCAGCGTAGGACATGGGTGTACGGGGCATACCGATGATATCAATGAATAACGCACAAGCTCCTCCATTCGCCGGCGGCGTACCTTCAAGGATGCGCGCGTCGTAGGTGAGATCGTTTCCGGAAAGCTGCGGGTTGCTAAGTTCAACCACCAGGTCCGATACGTTGTCGCCACCAAACACCGAGAGCGTGGCATTAGGATTATCCTTAAGGAAGCTGTCCTTTCCCTGACTCCACAGCGGAACGAACTTGCTGGTCTGCATATGCCCGGCCAGGCGCGCAGGGCGATCAGTGAAACAGACCGTCACCGGGTTTACTCCTTGCAGGACGAGCTTTCCCTCCTTAAACGTTACGTCCTTCGCGTTTTGCACAAAGAGCACATCCACGTTGCCCGACTGCTTCCCGCTGGCAGTCCAGGTTATCAGCGCATTTTTATCGGCCGTTTCGGCTGGAGATTGCGCATAGATCGTGGATAGGTTGGCCATGCTACCCGCGGCAATGGCAGCACAAATCAGGATGAGCTTATTTGTTTTCATAAGCGCAATTTCGCTGCGTCTGCTGTGATCCGTCTATGGGACTTTAGGGCTACGTGTATCGCGTCGATCAAATTGACCAAAGGGAATCAAGCGGTGGCCGCGAATCATTTTTCGTGCAATACGGATGAAGGTCACCCCAGGCCTCGGACTCAGTATAGCCCTAAAGTCCCATCCGGCGATTTCGCCGATTCCCTTGCCGTCTTTGCGGCTCCTAAACGCATAGGACTAAGGTCCCATATACGGCTGTCGGGAGTGCTGGTAAAATCTTCTTCGATTACGTCATCCGACAGTTTCAACTTATGTTCGGCCGGGCTGAAGAAGCCCGAGGGGCCGGATGTTGGCTGAGACACCGTTTAGCGTGATTTCCGGATTCCAACCAGAACCCAACAAAAACACACTTCTGAAAAACAACCACCGCCCGACGCCAACCTACGGCGTCCGGCATCTGATCTTAATCCCGTCAGACAGCAACATATAATCCTATGACTATACACATCAAAAAAAATGGGCAGCAGCATCGGCCGCTCACTAACGACAAAGTTAACGTTAGGCCGAAAACACGCTCGACTAAGAGTAAAGAATTACCACCGGGCCGCAGACCTGAAGATGTCTGGAATTCTGTTCTTCGCGCTGCACTGGCGTTGCCCGGTGTTAAAGTTGATCGCGAGGCATTTGTTCGGAGGGCGCTATCGAAACACGTTACCGAAAAAGTTTTGCAGTCCGCGATTGACACCTCCCCTGCGAAGGCAGGCGTCAGCAAGAAGATCATCCTGCGTATCGCCACCGCAAATATCAAATGGCATCGCGCAGGCGTCAGCACTCTGTCATTCGCATCCGGGCTCCCGGGCGGTTGGTGGATTGCAGGCACAGTTCCAGCTGATTTTACCCAGTTTTTTTGGCATGTTCTTGTTATCCTCCAGAAGCTGGCATACCTCTATGGCTGGCCTGAGCTACTCAGCGAAGACAGCGAACTCGACGACGAGACTCTTTTGATCCTGACTGTTTTCGTTGGAGTTATGCTTGGCGCTGAATCAGCCGCGAAGGTGCTTGGCGACATGTCCGAGCGCGCTGCCGCTCAGGTTCTCAAGCGCCTTCCTCGCGAGGCGCTCGGCAAATGGGGACTTTACCGCCTTGCTCGCGAAGTAGCTAAGCGGATCGGAATCAAGCTAACCGACGAATCTTTTGCCCGGTACATTTCGAGGATAGTTCCCATCTTCGGCGGCATCATCTCCGGCACAGTTACTTGGATTTCGTTTTCGCTGATGACCAGCCGACTTGCAGCGCACCTTGAGTCTCTCCCCCTTGCCGCCAACATGATCAAGCGACGTAGAGACAGCCGGGGGCGTTATGTGCGCCGCAACAAGAATGGTGAAATCACGAAGGAAGTTAATGTTGGTCTCTCTTTGAGAGCGGAGCAGGCATAAAGGGGAAACGAAGGTCGAACCTGCCGTGGTGATCGCGGAAACGTAACTTTCGCGGCCGCAGCGGTAGCTGAGTTTGATTCTAAGTGAGGCATCCATATCGATCTGTGAACTTGACCCGACCAGCGCTGGCGGCGTCAAGTTCCCGCCTTGTACGATCCGCTTAGGAGGGAGTTCTCGTCCGATATCGCCGGCACGTGACAAGACGCAGGGTGTTGGTTGCGATGTGCTTCGGATAGTGCTTCACTCGATGAACACCTGCTTCCTTATGAACAAGGAAGCATATGATGAAAGCAATATCGATCCTGTCGATCGGTGCGGTGGCAGCGATTATGGCGGGCTGTTTAAACACTGAGCACAGTGCCACAGCAGGGCGCTATCCGTGGAAGAAAAATATTGTGACGACTGTCTTTTGGATTGGCGAGCAGCCCAGCAGAAACAATCCGGTGCCGAACCGCAAAAGCTCATGGGACAAAGATTGGAGCAGAAGCTATGGCGGATTTGACGATCCAAATCCCGCGCATCGCAGCAATTACATTCCGGTAAAGTTCACGCCTCGACAGAACCCGTTTTACTGCGCTCTCCCATACAACGACAAGACAGCCACTGGTCACCGGCCGGAAGCGCCCCGCGTTGTTCCGTGGTTCAAGGAAGCGTATCAAGGCCCCGGCGTTTCCACCTGCAAGGATCGATGGGTCGCGATTCGCAAGGGAAATCGGACGGTTTATGCGCAATGGGAAGACGCAGGACCCTTCCGCACCGATTACTGGCAATATGTCTTTGGCAATGAACGTCCGAAAATCACTCTGAACAAAGGCGCGGGTCTCGATGTCTCTCCCGCTGTGCGTGACTATCTCGGATTAAACGAAACGGATATGACCGACTGGCGCTTTGTGGAGTTTAGCGAAGTCCCCCGCGGGCCGTGGTCGATGCTCGGAGAAAACAACACGTTTGTGATTAGCAATCGCAAAACAGGCAGGGAATTGGCCGAGGCGTCAAAGCGTGCTGAAGACCGTACGATTGCGCGATAAGCTTCGCGAGGAGAATTAGCCTCCCGTGTGAACGTAAGTTAGGAATCCGCGGAGCACCTCGAGCGTCATGCCCGCTCGAGTTCGGGTTTGCTTATGTCAATGACTTCAGCTTTAGACAGCTGGGTCAGAGCAAAACCACAGTCTGCCCTTGCCACGACGCAGTCAGCCTAACGGTTTGCCCCTGTGCTACCGTGAAGGTCTTTCTCGTTGGAGGCAGGTTCAGTTGATTCGGTCGCAGGAGAACGGCCACCGTATGCTGTCCTGGTGACAACGCACCCCTGTAGGTTTCTCCCGGGGCGAGCGCGCCGACACGCGCACCATCAATTGTCACATCGAGAAAGAGCCCAGTTCCCATGTTCGGGGCTCTCCGGATGACCAGTTGAGCAGCGCCTTGGCCAGCCGGTGCAGCAACGGAAGCCGTTGCGCCGGGGGCCGCTGTGCCGGTCGTTTCGCATCCTGCTAAGCCTGCGCACGTCAGTGCGCAAATCAGCAGAACGTAACAGTGATAAGTAAGTTTTTTCATGCCACAGATTATCTTGATTGAGCTATTCCGTAAATAAGACTTTGGTCCAATATGCCATTCGCGTTAGGATTTAACGCAAGCAGGTCGGCTTGCTTAAAAATTCACTCCGCTTTGGATGAAGGGGCCGTTCAAGGCTGTCTTATCGGTGAAGCCCTCCTGGACATAGTTATAATCGAGGTAACGCCAGCCGACCTGTGCCCAGAACCAACGGCTTAGTTGAACCTCGAGGCCGCCTTGTATCTGATAGCTCCAGTCTGAACTATCTATCGGCGTTTTTACGATGTTCCGGCGCCCTTCGCGGTGCACCTCAAACGCCGAGCCCGAGTTAGCGTTAAATCCGCCGACGTCGCCTTCCGCATAAAAGGACGTGGCTTTCCAGATCTTTACCTTCCCGCGAGCTCCTATCACGGGATCGACCCAACCAGTTGAACCCGAAAAATCCAGCTTGTTTGAAAGGCCTAGTAGCCGGCGAAGTATGACAAGGCGGGCATCGCCGTTATTCACAAGACTGAGATCGCCCTCCATGTAGGCATAGCGCGCGCCGGCGAAGAGAGAGAGCCATGCCTTCGTGCAGTTGATCAACCGGTAGCCGACGAATCCTCCCGCCCCCCCGGCCTTAAGGTGCATATTGGCATTGGTAAAAAGTAAACCCGGCAGGGTAACGGAATCACCTACTTCCATGTACTGGCCATCTCCGAAAAACTCCCACCGCTGATAGCGAACGTCAGCGGATAACGCTAAGGGGACATGAGTCAGGTGGTCCAACACTTGGTGAAACGGAACATCCACCGAGCCGACGACTCCCTTTACGCCAGCATCGCCAGAAACTCCTGCTAACCACCCAGGAATACCAATCCGGATTTCAAACGGCGGCGGCGTTTGGCACCACGGTTGTATTTCCGGTGGCGGGATTATTTCCTTCCCGTCTTTCGGGTCCTCGATCGAAGTTTGCCCGAGAAGAAGCGGAACCGGAAGAGCCAAGAACATCACGACCAGAAATCGATTAACGAAGCGATTCATTAGAGTTGATTGATTCATAGTGGCGCCATTTCACTCGCAATTAGGTTGGCGCTCGTACTACCAGTTCACCGCCCACCGGAACAACCTTTTTTGCGTTTTTTTGGGCGGTTTCTCCGGACGCCTATGATAGTTTGGTTGGCTAACTGGCGCTCGGTCCCGGAAATTGCGCCACGATTTTGGTGACGGCTTCCTGGACACGGGGGGGTCTGTTAGAAGAAATGGAAGCGCAGGCCCGCACCAACTAAGTGCTGCCCCAGATTGCGACTCTCACGCGTATTGATTTGGCTGCTCGTATAGTTGAGGTAATGGTATTCGATGAAGGTGCTGAACTTCGGAGTCCAATAGTAATCTGTGCCTGCGATTACCTGCCATGCAAAATCCGCGTGATTTTTCCCTCCACCGGTGCTAAAGGTGCCGCGCGGGGTGGTGACGTCGATACCTGCGGATTCGGCATAGTAGCCGCCGAGGCCGCCGCCAGCATACGGCTGGAATCTTCCAAACGCGAATCTCCCGATGAAGTTCGCCATAAACGCCCCAGTGTTAATGAAGGTGGTCACGCTACTGCTTCTCAACAGATCACCGTCGGGCTCTCTCAAGGTCAAGTCAGCGCCGCCCCTGAAGCCGTTCCAGAAAAAGTCGCCTTCAATGGTCGGACGAAACACACCCGTGCCAAAGACGTAACCGAGCTTGATACCGCCGTAGCCGCCGACGTCGTTTTTAGGTGAGACAGTCAGAGTGTCTCCGAAAAAAGGGGAATTCGGATTATCATCCGTAAAGGTTCTGTCTCCGCCGCGATTCTGATAGACATTGGCCCCTCCGTCGATCGCGCCGTAAAAACCGAGTCCGTAAAGTTCGGGCGGTGGCGGCGGGGCGACCTGCTTGTACGCGGCTTCACCTGCTTGCAGAGAAGCGGTAACAAATCCGAGCAGGAGTGATGCTAAAATAGAGGACTTTTTCATAAGCGATGGGGTTGATAGGTGATATTTGCTAATCTGGCAATGTATTTCTTAAGTTTTTTTCTGATCGGCCGCTATCATTCAGCAGCGGCGCGGTGATTGTATATAGACTTTAGTCGTACGCCGAAACCGCGCTTTCGAGTGGGGTCACCGAGCTGGTTCGATCGTGCCACGCAGGTCGGAAGATTCGCTGGTGATGACCAGCACAACGTCTCGTGCGCAGGTCTCGGCCGCGACCCTGCCTGCAAAAGTTTCACGCGGCCTGCCAGGAGAACAAACTGGCTCGGTTCGTTGGACGGGACGGCCGGCGCTACTACCTGGATTGGCGAGCCTCGTGAATGGTGTTCAGCAGAACATCATCCTCGAAAGGTTTTGCAAGAAACGCAAACGCTCCCGAATCGAGCGCAGTCTGGCGCACCGATGGATCGTCTCGTCCGCTAATGAAGATAATCTGTGTCTCCGGCGAATTTTCATTGAGCAACGCCTGCACCTCCAAGCCATTCATGACGGGCATCCAGACGTCGAGGATTGCCACCTGACATCTCGCTTGACCGAGCCTGGATAAAAAGGCGGCAGGGTCGTTAAACTTTTCCACACTAAGACCGGCTGACTCAAGCAAACGGCCGAGCGCCCGCAGCATGGAAACGTCGTCGTCAAGAAGCCAGATTGAAGTGCAGCCATTCATTCCTGAAGGCGCAGCTTGCGGACCTGATTCTTCGAGGCGTTTCGGCCGGCTGGGTGAGTATGGCATATTATGATAAAACACAGGGCTGTGTGTCCAGTTACGATAGACTTTCGACGATAGAATCATATGGGACCTTAGTCTCACGTGGAAATCGCTCTCACTCCGAGAAATACGATTCCCATCTTTTGTTCGAACGCCGTTGCCCATTGAGGTGGCTAAAAGTTTTGGCTCCGGCGCCCGATGGCGCGAATCATCTTCTCGCGGGAGGCAATCCTTTCCGCACTAAAAGCGAGGGGTGCGACCCTGAGTTGTCCTCCTTTGCTCTAGGCAGACGAATCGTAAAACAGGCGCCTCCATCGTCACAATTTTCTGCCGAGAGGGTTCCGCCGTGCGCCTCCAGGATGCTCCGCGCAATAGCCAGGCCCATTCCGGTTCCCTCAGCTTTGGTCGAGAAGAAGGGCTCAAAAAGTTGCTCGGCGGTTCCGCTGGGAAAGCCAGGACCAGAATCACGTACGCTGACGAGAACGTTTCCGTTTCCATCACGGCCCCCATGAATGACAAGGCGCCGCGCATTGGAGGGCACAGCGGCCATTGCTTCAAAGGCGTTGATGGTGAGACTGAGAAGGACCTGCAAGAGCTGCACTGAATCTCCCCAAACCCGGCCGGGCTCGGAATCAACTTCGACTGCGACTTTTACCTCTCGTCCAATGGCCTCGCCGTGGACAATCCGAAGGAGATTGTCAATTATGTCGTCAATCTGGACTAAGGAGCGGCGAGCCTCGCCCTTACGGACCATATTGCGAATGCCCTGAATAATCTCACCGGCTCGGCGGCCGTCAGCTATGATGTCGGCAAGCAACTCCGTAATTTCCTCGACTCCGATTTTGCGTGCCGCGAGCAAGCGTTGCCCGGCGCTGGCGTTTGCAACCATTGCCCCCAGCGGGTTGTTGACTTCGTGCGCCAGGGACGCCGCCAGTTCGCCCAT
>JBKPQL010000113.1:0-4799 GCA_046734045.1 Verrucomicrobiota bacterium | reverse complement strand
CGCTTTTCCGATTTTGTTTCACAATACCATCGAGTGGTTCCAACCTCAGCGCGTCGAATTCCCCTCCCATAACGTGCAGGCAGGAACGCCGTTCCTGCTGCGTTTGCCGGTGGGTGATAGTGATTTGCAGATCACGACCCCGGCGGGGAAAAAAGAGCAATTGAAAGTCGCTACCAGCCCCCTTGTTTTTACCGATACCTTGGAAGCGGGCCTCTACAGCTATAAAAGCGCAAGCCGAGAGGGTCGCTTCGCGGTCAATCTCTTTGACGAGAGTGAATCGCTGATCGCTTCGCGCTTGAATATGAGTGCGGCCAACGCGGGCGCAAGGGGTCAGGAAGGCTCCGGGACGACGGCAAGCGGATTGTCTCTCTGGCCCCTATTGCTGGCCGGCGTACTCATCTTGCTCGCCCTGGAATTTTTCCTGGCTTTTCGTACGGGAGTTTCACTTTATCCTATTGTCGCTCGGGGGGTGGCGCTGGTGGCGCTGGTCCTGGCGCTAGTGAACCCGAGGATTTTCAAAACGACCAACGCCTTAGACGTCGTGCTGGGGGTCGACCTCTCGCGCAGCGTCGGGCAAGAAGGTCGAGAAAAAGCGCGAGAGATTCTCGACGCGGCCAGCCGCATACAAAACCCGGAGATACGCACGGGGCTGCTGATGTTTGGCCGCTCGCCGGAATGGGAATTTCTCCCGCGTCAAAACTTCCCTGCGGCGGATTTCGCCTCCCGCTTGGACCGCGAAGAGACCGATATCCAGGCGGCGTTGCAAGCCGCACTTGCGCAAATGGGCGAGGATCGTCAGGGCAAAATTCTTTTGCTCTCCGATGGCAATGAAAATCGCGGTGAGACCGCGCGTGTCATTCCCCTCCTGCGGTCGCAAGGTGCTCAGGTCTGGACGCTGCCTGTGAGTCTTTCCCGCGGCAGAAATGAAATCTATCTCAGCGATCTTACCCTGCCCCGCCGTGTGGACAGCGCAGAGGGCTTCGAAGTCAAAGGCAAGATCGAAAGCCTTCGCGACGCGCCCGCGCGAGTCAAACTTCTGCGCGACGGCTTCTTGGCAAGGGAGCAAGAGCTTCAGTTGAAGGCCGGAGCCAACCAGGTGAATTTTCGGGAGAGCCTGAAGGAGCGCGGCAGCCATACTTATGAACTGTTGGTGGAGGCTCGGGATGACACGCTGGCGGAAAACAACCTGCTTCAGGGGGTTGTCGAGGTTCAGGGACCGCCCCGAGTTCTGTTGCTTTCCGCGCAAAAGGAAGGTCAGCGCTTTCTCTCGCGCGTGCTGCAAGTTCAGGGGTATGCGGTGGTGGAATCTGCGCCGGAGGCAAACCCGCTGATGCTCCCAGAGCTTTCGTCCTTTGACCTGGTGGTCCTGGATAACATTCCTGCTTTTCAACTTTCCTATGCAAAGATGGAAAACATCGAAAAATATGTCCGGGATCTGGGCGGCGGCCTGCTCGTTATCGGCGGCTCCCAGAGTTATGGCGCGGGCGGCTACTACCGTACGCCGCTGGAACGTATCCTCCCCGTGGACATGCGACCGCCCGCGCGGCTCGACCTGCCGCATGTAGCGCTGCTATTCGTTCTCGACAAATCCGGCAGTATGGGCGCGGGGCCGGAAGGAAGCACCAAACTGGACTTGGCCAAGGCGGCGGCCATCGCGGCGGCGGACGTGATGAATCCCACGGATCAAGTGGGGATTCTGAGCTTTGACGCGGCCTGGGACTGGACATTGCTTTTTCGACCGGTAGGCAAAGGCGAATGGATCTCTGAAGGGCTTGCATCGCTACAATCCGACGGTGGTACAGATCTCTACAAAGCAATGATCGAGGCTTATCGCGGAATCGCTACGAAGCAGGCCGCCATCAAGCATGTTATCGTGCTCTCGGACGGGCTCACCGACAAGGCGGATTTTCACGGGCTAGTGCAGCGCATGGCGCGGGACGGCATTACGGTATCGACGGTTTCAGTGGGAAACGACGCCGATGTTCAACTCATGGCCGATATTGCCAAGGATGGGAAGGGGAGAGGCTACGTGGCTCTGGATCCGCGTACGATTCCGCAAATTTTTACCACCGAAACGCTGCTCATCTCCCGGGATCTTTTGGTGGAAAAACTGGTCACGCCCAGCATCGTCGCATCGGTGGGGCCGCTTAAAGGCATTGCTCAAGGTAACTTACCATCGCTGCGCGGCTACGTGCTCACGTACCCTAAGCCGCGCGCCGAACTGCTTATGAAAGCGGATACCGATCCACTGCTGGTTTCTTGGCGCTACGGGCTGGGGCGGGTCATGGCTTTTACTTCGGATTTGAGCGGCCGCTGGGGCAAAGAATGGGTAGCCTGGCACGGCTTTCCACAATGGGCCAGCCAGCTGGCGCGGGATACACTCCGCAAGGTTTTGGAAACAAGAAACCGGACGGATTTCCAGCCGGAAGGAGAATCCGTCAAGGTCGTAGCGGATTTTGTCTCCAAGGATGGCAGCTTCCTCAATCACCTGAAGCTCAAAGGTAATATTACGGCCCCGAATCAAACCACTCAGGACCAAGCTTTTCAACAAACCGCGCCGGGCCGCTACGAAGGAAAGTTCACTCCGTCACAGCGCGGGATTCACTTCCTCACGATGTACGCCGAAGGGAAAGCGGGTGAAGCGCCGTTGGCTGTGGCCACAGTTCCCTATGTCGCGCCTTATCCAAAGGAATACCGAGAGCTGAAACCAAACATGGCGCTTCTTAGCCGGCTGGCGGAAGAGACCGGTGGTGAAATGCTCGATCCCGACAAAATCGAAGAGGGTGTTAAGCGGCTTTACACGCCGACGCCGGGAAAAGGGCGACGCGGGCAGGAAACCTGGTGGCCGCTTGCGGGTCTAGGATTGTTCCTGTTCCTCGCTGACTTGGTGCTGAGGAGTTGGCCGCGCAAGACCGCCGTACAGTGAATGATTGCCCCACATTGCCGCCGTAGGTTAAGATCGGCTGGGTTCGCTGAATCACTTCAAACTCCACTTCGTTAGGGAGGTAGCCGTCTTGAGATCGATCATTAGAGTCGTATGGGTTGCATCCATTTTTTTCACTTTAATATTCGTTCAACCCGTGCTCGCGCAAAAGTTCCAGCGCGTGCGCATTGCTCTTTCCACGCCAACGCCCCATATGGCACCGCTTTGGGTGGCAAAGGATAGGAAGTTTTTTGATAACCACGGCCTGGATGTGCAATTGATCCTGGTCAGCGGCGGCTCGCTGGTTGCGCAAATGCTCGCTTCAGGCGAGATTCAAATGACGGCAAACGCGCCGGCCTCGCTCGTCAATTTGATTGCCGGTGGCGAGAAGTTGTCGTTCTTCTTGGGCCTGAGCAACACCTCGCCGTTTACGGTCGTGACGCAACCGAACCTGCGTAAAGCCGAGGAGCTCAGGGGCAAAAGGCTCGGCACGGCCCGGTTCGGTGGCTCCTCCCATATTTCAGCGTTGATCGCGCTGGAGCACCTAGGACTAGATCTCAAGCGCGACAAAATTATTCTGATTCAAACCGGCGTTGATCCCGAACGGATGGCTGCATTAGAGGCTAAAGCTATCGACGCGGCGATGCTGCAGCGAGTGGCGACGAAGGTGATGACGTCAAAAGGATTTTATCCCCTTCTCAACATGAACCAGGCCAAAATCCCATACCAGAACACCGGGCTCGCAATGCGCAGGGACTTTGCCGCGGCGAACCCTACGGCGGTTGACGGAGTGTGCCGCGCAATGATCGAAGCCTATGGATTTATGTTCAACAAAGAAAACAAACAAGCCGTAAAGGAGAGCATCGCCAGAAATCTCCGGCTCCCGAAGGTTGATGCCGCGGAAGATTTCTATCAGGAGGCTCTGGAGGAACTCGATCGAAAGCCCTATCCCTCCCTCGAAGGAACCCGAATCGTCATCAAATACGTCGCCGAACAGAATCCCAGGGCCGCGTCCATCAAGGTCGATGATCTCGTCGACACCCGTTGGCTAAAGAAGTTGGATAACGAGGGGTTCTTTGAGAAAGTATATGGAGGTAAGTTTTAGGTCGGGGCAGGATGCCAGGATGAGCTCGTTGCCGGTTGGAATCGTACCGATAACCTGTGCCATCTGTCATGCTCAGTTCCACGAATTAGGCGGCGCGGCGTGCCAGCAGTGTAGGAGAATTCTCTGCCGCAGACATTTCTTCAGAGGATTCTTCAAGGGACGAGGGGCACTTTGTTCGGAATGTCTCAAGAAAAACTCTTCGGCGAATAAGAACCCTAAAGAGTCCTCTGGTTGAATTCTTTTTTCCCCAACCGCCCGCAAAAATGTTATTCTGCTACTTATATTTTCTTAGCCAACTTAATAATCCTCGCTGGAATTAAATAATTTTGTCTGGTGCTTTGACGGCGATGGCAAAGGGGTGGCAACGTGTCCCATCAGTGGCCACCCGCAGAGCCGCGGAGGTTTGACTCCTGTTCATGCGCTAGGCAGAGGCTGATTATCACTTAGGCAATGTATCAATGTGGGGCACACCGTGAGTACGAATATTCCGCACTCCTGGCCAATGGAAGAAGGGAAGCCTATGATTTGTGGAGTGGTACGAGGTTTGCTTGAAAGGAAGCAAGAGGGACTGACTTAAAACGTTTTGCCCATTTCCAACGTCTAATAATTGAGTATATCGCTTTGGGAACTGGTGAAGAATGCCGATAGTAAATTTAAGCAGGCGACGTGGAATAAACAACAGCCAAACAGCTGTGACTAATACGACGGAGGTACCATGAGACCGGGTGATCCGTTAAAAACCATCAAGCCGATTCGATCACAAAAAACCGG
>JBKPQL010000112.1:0-3123 GCA_046734045.1 Verrucomicrobiota bacterium | reverse complement strand
GATCGCGCTGATTGTGCTCGGCATAATCGTCGGGCTCAGATCCGGCGCAGGCGCCGAAAACTTCAGAGATTTCTGGACGATACGCGGAAATTTGCAGGAGGTGGGCGCGGGTCTGACTGCTGCCGCCGCGTTCGGTCTCTTCGTCGGAATTTGCGTGGCCCAAACAAATTCTCTTTTCTCTGCTGACGCATGGAACAACATCACATTTACCGCAGGCGAGGTGGTCAACCCGCGCCGCAACGTGCCGCTGTCACTGGCGTTCGGTACGTTCCTGGTGATTGGCCTTTATTTGCTCGCAAACGTTGCTTACCTCGCCACGCTGCCTTTCAGCGCGATCCAAAATGCGCCCAGCGACCGCGTGGCTTCGGAAACGGCCAACGTAATTTTTCCAGGCGCCGGCGCGACGATCATGGCTGTGGCGATCATGATCTCAACCTTCGGATGCAATAACGGACTTATTCTTGCGGGGGCACGCGCGTATTACGCGATGGCACGCGACGGCTTGTTCTTCCGATCGGTCGCCGAGCTCAACAAGTTCAAGGTGCCAGCGTGGGGTTTGGTCATTCAAGGCATCTGGGCTGGTGCGCTGGTCCTGCCGCGCACGGTTAAAACCGACGCCACCGGCGCCGTGACAGGGTACGGCAACCTTTACGGCAACCTTCTCGACTACGTGATTTCGGCCGCGCTCATCTTTTACATCCTGACGATAATCGGCATCTTCCTGCTGCGCCGAAAACAGCCAGACGTGGAACGACCTTATCGGGCATTCGGCTATCCGATCGTGCCCGCTCTTTACGTGGTCGGGGCGACCGTGATTCTACTGGTGCTATTCATTTATCAGACGGCCACCACCTGGCCAGGCTTGATCATCGTGCTGAGTGGTGTGCCGGTGTATTTCCTGTGGAAGTTTCGGCTTGATAAATCACGCATGGCTTGACTTGGCGGGCGTGTGCCGACTAGCACAACTAACAACCGACTTCGCCCATGAATTTGTTTCGACGAAAGAGTGTCACGCAACTGCAAGCTGAAGCACTGACGGATGTCCGCCTGAAACGGGCGCTCGGCGCCACGAACCTGACCGCGCTCGGCATCGGTGCGATCATTGGCACCGGGATTTTCGTCCTCACCGGCACAGTGGCGGCGCAGAACGCGGGGCCGGCAGTCATCTTGTCGTTCGTGCTGGCGGGAGTAGCGTCGATTTTTGCGGCGCTCTGCTACAGCGAATTTGCATCCCTGGTGCCGATGGCTGGCAGCGCCTACACGTACGGTTACGCGACACTCGGGGAACTTTTCGCGTGGATCATCGGGTGGGACTTGATTTTGGAATATGCCCTCGGTGCGGTCACCGTTTCCATCGGTTGGTCCGGTTACGTGGTCTCGTTTCTGCGGGATATCGGTATTCACATTCCCGCCGAACTGTCCGCGGCGCGCGGTACGCTCGTGACGCTCGCCGATGGAACGCAGGTCACGGCCATCTTCAATCTCCCGGCGGTCATTATTATTGCTATCGTTACGTTGCTGCTAGTGATCGGTATTCGCGAATCCGCCAACGTCAATAACGTCATTGTGTTTGTAAAAGTGGCAGTCGTGCTGCTCTATATCGTCGGCGCGGCTCTCGCAGTCAATCCCGCCAACTGGCATCCGTTCATTCCGCCGAGCGCGGGGGTGCGCGGCCATTTCGGCTGGAGCGGCGTGATGCAGGGCGCAGGGATTGTGTTTTTCGCCTACATCGGGTTCGACGCTGTCAGTACGGCAGCGCAAGAAGCAAAGAATCCGCAGCGCGACATGCCGATCAGCATCATCGGTTCCCTGTTAATCTGCACGGTGCTCTACATCGCGGTATCAGCAGTGGCGACGGGGATCGTGCCGTACCTGCAATTAGACGTACCGGACCCGATCGCTGTGGCGGCCGATCACGCTGGTGTCGGCTGGATGGCTTCGATAATCAAATTGGGCGCGATCGCCGGCCTCAGCTCGGTAATTCTGGTGATGCTTTTGGGCCAGTCGCGAATCTTCTGGACAATGGCTGACGACGGTTTGTTGCCGAAATTTGTGAGCAGGGTTCATCCAAAATTCCAGACCCCATGGATCACAACGATAGTGACAGGAATTGTTGTCGCCTGCTTCGCGGCAATTTTCACGGTGCGCGAGGCTGGCAGCCTCGTTTCCATCGGCACGCTGCTGGCCTTTGTGATCGTCTCGATAGGCGTTCTTGTGCTGCGAATTCGCGAGCCGAACTTGCCTCGCACATTCAAGACGCCGGCCGTGTGGTTCGTCGCGCCGATGGGGGTGATATCGGCCGGTTACCTCATGATTTCGCTGCCGTGGCTTACTTGGGAGCGGCTGATTTATTGGTTTGCGTTCGGCATCGTCATTTTCTTCGGCTACAGCGTTTACAATTCCAAACTCGGTCCGCGGAAAATCGCGGGCGAAACCGGGTGGTCCCGGGCGCTGAAAATCGCCGGCGTCATCTGGATTGTATTCGGCTCGCTTGGCTCAATCTTGTGGCTGGCGCGTTATCGTTTGGAATACATCCCTGGACCACTCGGCATCGTCATCGGTCTGGGTGCGTTCGTGCTCGCGTGGAGTCTGGGCGCCCTATTAAACTTAGTTGCCCAAGTTTCCGATCATACGCATGCACGGCATTTGATGATGGAAACACCGGGACAAGCCGAAAAATAACCGGAGATCGCAGCACTCGGCCGGCCGCACGTCTAGTCGCATATACGAGGCAGCGCAAAACGCTCCATCGATTTCAATGGATCCCAGCCTTACGAACCGGCTGAAGTCCAGTCGCCTTCGAATCCGCTCGATGGACTGGTCGAACTGAATCCGAGGAGCGCGCGTGTGTGCCTCGCGAGCTTTTCGCCATCGATTTTATCGAAAGCATGCCACCCCGCCGCGACCTCGGAGAGCGAAACGTGTAGCTTGCGAAGAATTTTTCTTTCGTCTCCACTGAGCGCCTTTGGCCGCTCGCGGCTCAATGCGCGCTTTTGAAATTGCGAGAGCACCGTTGCCAATCGAGTCTCAGTCGCCGTTCTGAACAGATTGAGAAGCTGTTGAAAAGCGACGTGAAACGGAATCGTGGCAAGGTCGACATCTGTGGTTTCGGAGACACCGGTG
>JBKPQL010000111.1:0-2857 GCA_046734045.1 Verrucomicrobiota bacterium | reverse complement strand
GGGCTATTGTATGCACTGCATCCGCCTTTTATACGTCGATATGGGTCACACTGATTATTACGGAATTGGAGATTGCAAGTTCCGAAACTTCTTAGAATGACCTTTCCCAACGCCGCCCGGCCATCATCGTTTGCCGATGGGTCAGGGATTTGCGGCTCAACCTTGCGGATTGGCCGAGCAGCAGGGTATTGCTTACGCTAAAACCGTCGCGGAGGCGATGAACCTTAAACTCGACGCGGACAATCCAGCAGACCGCGAAAAATTGCGCCGGGCAGTTCTCGATCTTGTCGCCGGGAGAAAAATACCAAAGCAAAAACGGCGTGGTTGAAATTCTCCGGTTCTCTTTCTGGCAAGCAGGACTGTTCGACCGTTGGAATCAATCGCTTGAGACACAGCCCCAACTCCAACCGGCTTTGCTGAGATTGTCTGCGATGATTTGCCAGTTGTTCACCGTCAGGGCTGCGTTTACTGATTTGGTCTGAACCACTTTCGCCGCAGGTTTGCTGGCTTCAAGCTGTGCGCTCACTTTCTGGATTTGTTCCTTCAATTCAGCAAGGGCAGCCTCGAAATCTTATGCTGCTGAGCAAGCGTCGCCTCAAATTTCTCTACTTAGCGGTGCTCTTTGAGAAACTCATTGAGCAACATCGCGTTCACCGCGTCGTAGCGAAGGGTGTAAATCTCGCCCTTCTCATCGCACACTACCAAATCCTGACTCACGTCCGCCGCATCTTCGGCGATCAAGCCAAATTGCCGAGTGCCTGCTGGGGCGTTCTTGTATTGGAACGTAACCGGCTTAAGTGCAAGAATAGCTTCACAGTTTCAACAGAACAGAATTTGAAATAAACACGAATTTTTATGCGGAGCAGTAGAAACAATTACAGCATCTTGTTGTTTAGTGTCACAACAGGCTTGGTGGGCCAAATGCCGATGCCGATTATCTCCTGCGCCTTCAGACACCATTGACACGGAAATTTGTCGCATTTGTTATAGTTGAGGTTATCCGGCTCTTGATGAGTGCGCATGATGGATTTCAAGAGCGCAATGGCTAAATGGGGTCTGTCCATGGAGGAATTGTGTAGAGAATAGCCAGCTAAAACAGCTCGCGCTATTAGACCTTAGTATATTAAACTTTAGTATAATGCGGCGCAGGCCGAAGAGAGGATGCCCGCTCAGGGTTGATAATTGCGCCCGGGGCGCTCGCTCACTTCTGCGCAGTGATTACGCGATCAAACTCACCGCGAACGCGTGTATCGCCCTTTGCAGTTCCACGAACGCAGTCAACATTTTATCGGCGTGCACAACGTAACGCTTTCCATCGTTACGATGCGCGTCTGCAATCCAGATTGTTCGCCCGTTGGAATCAATGCTGAAACGTAACCCAAGCTCCAACCGCCTTTCTTGAGATTGTCGGCGATTGTTTCCCAGTACTTCATGTTATGTCGAGCGCCGCTCCTTTCCGTAGAACAGCCTGTTTGAACTATCCTATTTTTCAGCGCGGCGCAGCGACGAGTTTTTGAAACCGCGGATCATTCCGGAGCGAATCGAACATCGGATCGAGCCGGAGTAGCGCGGGAGTGAGCGACACGTTCGAAGCTAGCGGGCCAACGCCCGGCACCGAGAGTAGTTTCTGTAAAGCCGCAATGGCGCGGTCGGGGTCTCCTATCTGCGCCGCCACCCGGGCGAGAACCTCGATCGCGTCGGGGCCGTCTATCGCGTCTTTCTGGATCGGGATCACGGCCATGGCTCGTTCGGCCAGAGTCAAAGCAGCGGCTTTGTCATCAAGGCCGATATTGGTCAGCGCGAGGTCGCCAATCAGCTGATCATTTTCCGGCTGTTCCTTGAGAAAAGATTCCAGTTCGCTGCGCGCCTGTCGCCAACTTTCTTGGGCGGCGGCATGGTTACCAGCGACTTCTTGCGCCCAGCCTAACCAAAAGCGCAGTTCGCCATTATAAAAACCCAATGCTGGATCAGGTTTGGTCAGTATTTCCTTTAACCGAGCGATGATTTGTGCAGGGTTGCGCTCTAGGATCGCTTGGTAAACTTGTGTTTCCAATGCGCGGACGTCGACGGTCGCGGGGTGGAGCGGAGCAAGGAGCGCCGAGGCCAGCGGCAGGTCGCCTTCGGCTTGTGCGATAGCCGCCTTTTGCACCAGGGTATCCGGATCGTCCGGTGTGATATTGAGAACCTGATCAAGCTTTTGCAGCGCTTCGGGAAAACGACGAAGACAGATATAGGAAAACGCGCGTTCGGTGAGTAGCCGAACGTTGCGCGGGTCGAGCCGCTCGGCTTCGTTGAAATACGACTCGCTCTGGTCCCACTGGCCTCGCCTGCGCGCGACATAAGCCAGCGATTCAGGAATCTGGCTGCTATTCGGCAGGAACTGACGTGCTTGCTCAAAGTAGCGCACTGCCGTGTCGTAATCCTTTAGACAGGCGTAGTGGTAAAATCCCTTGGCCACTAGGGCCTCGCCAAGACTAGGCTGAAGAGTGAGCGCAGTTTCGGCTGCCTGTCGTGCTTCTTCACGGAGGGCGATCGTTGGTTGAAGGGTCTGGGTGCGGTAGCCGAGCGCATCAACGTATGACAGCAGCGCCCAGACAAGGGCGAACTTCGGATCTAAGCGCACCGCGTCTCTGAGATATTTCTGTGCGCCAAGGGCATTGGCGGGGCTGGTTGCCGCCTTGAGCGCGTAAGCCAAACCGCGCAGATAGGCATCGTAGGCCTCAGGGTTGTCGGTCGGCTTGGCGGCCATGACTTGCTCTTCCTGGCCGGTGAGTTTCGCCCGCAAATGGTCGGCGATCGCTTTGGCCACATCACTTTCAACCGCAAAAATGTCGGTCAGTTTGCGATCAAAGGTATC
>JBKPQL010000110.1:0-4258 GCA_046734045.1 Verrucomicrobiota bacterium | reverse complement strand
ATTTTTCTCGTTATAAGACTCAATGCCGAGCCACTCCAAAACTTCCGGCGGCACATTCATGCCATTGCCGGATTGAGCCATGAAACTGTTTACCTCCCTAGTGAGGGCAGGCCGGTCTTTTAGATAAAACTGACACAGGATAACCCGAAGCGAGGCGAGGTTGTAATATTGCTCTTTGTTCAGTTGCCGGGCAGCATTGAGCGCGATCATCGCCGTTTTGTAATCCTTCGCCTCGAAAGCCGCCTTGCCGATGTAATATTGGGCCTGCGCTGCAACAGAACTCTTGGGGAATTCCTTCAATAATTGGCGAAACGTCTCCACCATTCCCTTGGTATTCTTCTGCTGGCCGAGGATGAGAGCCTTCATTTGCAGCGACGCCTCCCGCTCATGCGCCCCAGGATATTTTGAGAGAATAAGGTCTAAATCCGAGAGCGCGGCGTTATAATTCTTATCCTGTTCGTAAGCGAGGGCCCGCTGAGCTAGGGCCGCTGTCACTTGCGGTCCATCGGGGAACGTCTGCACATAATAAGTGAAGGCCTCAACGACGTCCGGCGTGCTTTTCATCTGTAACTCACACAAGCCGAGCTTGTACGCCGATTCAGCGCGCAACTTCGACGAAAGCTGAGAGGCGCGCAGCTCGCCATAAATGGCGGCAGCTTCGCGGTAATTCTGTTGTTTGTAGAGTGCTTCCGCTTTTAAAAGCCGGGCCTGATCAGCGCGTTCGTCGGTAGGATTGGTGGCCAGGAATTCATCCACTTGGGTAAGGAGTGTCGAGGGATTGGAATTATAGACATTGATCAACCGTTGATAAGCGGCGTCCTTCGCTTCCTCGCGATCTGGATATTTCACCAAGATCTGGCGATAAAGTTCTTCAGCTTTATCGGCGCGGCCAAGCTGGCGTTCGCTGTTTGCAGCCAGCAACAACACCTCGGCCTGTGCCGCTTCCGGAAGTTTATCCTGCTCCTTTTTGTAATCGACCAGCAACTGCGCGTATTGGCCGGTCTGATATTGCAAGCGGCGCAAACCGACCTGCGCAATCGCACGGAATTTTCCTGCTTCAGGCAAACTGCGGCCTTTTTGCAGTAATGCCGTACCCCGATCAACCAGCGTCTTGTCGATCTTGCCTTTCTCCGCCTGGATAAGATCCAGCGCGATCATGCCACCGCGCACTGCCGACTCGGCTCGTAACGCCGGCTTTTGCGTTTCGTTTGAGAGCGCTTCATATTGTTTGAGCGCATCGATTTTTCTGCCTCGCCCGACGAGGATAGCCGCAGCCGTCCAGCGCGCATCTTCTCGGTAGGGATTCGGGTTGCCCGCCTCCGCGACCTCAACATAAATATCGGAGGCCTCCTCTTTGCGACCGAGCGCCTCAAGGCAGCGCGCTTCAAAATAATGCGCAGAAAGCGCTACCGCCGGCTCCTTTGATTTCACGGCGGAACGGTGAAAGAGCGGCAGTGCACCGGCATAGTCCTTCTGTGTGAAAGCCATCTCCGCCAACGCGTACGCGGCGGGACCGGCAAACTCGCTGTCACCATATTCATTTAGTACTTTCTGGAAATTTGTCCGCGCGCTCGAGGGCTTATTCAGATTTCGGTAGCATTCGCCCAGCGAAAAATAAGCGTTCGCCCGACCAGGAGAACCGGGATAATCGTCCAGATATTTCTGGTATTCCGGCGCTGCGAGATCGTAAAGTTTACGGGTGAACAGCCCGTTTGCATAGTCGAGCTGGCGGCGATCGGGCGCTTCACTGTCGCGCTTACGCGGTTCGGCCGCGTCTTCTGCATGACGGCGCGGCGTGGCGGTATCCAATTCATCAAGAGGTAATGCACGTGCAACGGGCGGCTCCTCGACCGGCCGCGCCCGGCGTACTTCCGGTGGCCCCTGTGCAAAGGCAGTCGCCGTTGTCCAAGTCAGCGTCGCCAGTCCGAAAAGACCGGCTGCGCTTCGCATCGTTTTCATTTCGCCGTTGCGAACGCGATGTTCGTGATCCCAGCTTCGCTGCAAGTATTCAGGACGCCAACGATGTTCTTGTAGGCGCCAGCCTCATCACCGCGGATCACAACGGCCTGTTCGGCGTTGAGTTGGACCAGGCTTTTGAGCAACTCGCTCAGTTCAGCACCGCTCAACGAGCGCCTGTTTACAACCACGCTGCCGTCCGCCTTCACGTTGACAACGACGTCTCCAATAGGCGCGGTCTTTTCTCTGGCAGCCGACGCTTTCGGCACCTTTACGTCGAGTTCGGTCTCAGTGCGTGCTGCGTTCCAGGTCAACAGGAAAAAAATCAATAACAACAACAGCACATCCACCAGCGGCGCCAGTTGAATCCCTGGGTGATGCAGCGGCGCGTGACCACGCAGATTCATATGAGCAAATGAACGATATCGATCCTGCGAACCATCGACGAGCCGGCCATCTATAGTTCGTCCTCAATGAGCACCGGAGTCCGCTCCACTCGCTTGCCATACTGCAAGGAGAGCAAAGCCAAAACATGCGTCGAAGCCACTTCCAATTCTGAGATGAGCTTCTGCGCTCTGCCGCGGAAAAACGCGTAGAATATCATGGCCGGAATCCCAATGGCCAGCCCCGCAGCGGTATTGATTAGCGCCTCACTGATCCCGCGTGAGAGAGCCACATAACGAGCGGATCCCACATCGGCTCCCAGTGCGCCAAAGGAATGGATAATTCCAAAAACTGTGCCAAGCAGGCCCAGCAGCGGCGCGATCATTCCGATGTCGGCCAGGTAAATCACACGATTGTTCAAACTTGCCGCCACCCGCGAGCCTTCTGTCTCAGCGATCTCCCGGACTTGCTGAAAATCTGCATTCGGATTTTTGGTTGTAAAATCGAGCATTTTTTGCACGACTCGCGCGATGGCTTCACCGTGCCGATTAGAAACGGCCAGCAACCCGAGATAATCGCGTTTGCGCAAAAGGGCGTCTGCCGTCGCCATGTAACCGCTGGAGACGACAGCGCCGCGCCTGATGGTTATCAAATAAACGATCACGAGCATGACGAAAAAGATCGACAAGAGAAAAAGCGGAATCATGACCGGCCCGGCCTTGATGAGCGTGTCCATGATCGTCTGAGAGCGGACAACCTCGGGCACCAAGGGGGGCGTAGCAGTTTGTGCCCATAGTGAAGGCGCGCTTGCGAGCGCGGCAAACAGCAGAAACAGATTCTTCATCCCGAAAATTGGGTAACGATATGCAGAGCGTTCAGCTGATGCAAATACGCAACCTCAAGATGAAACAAAAACATTCGCCCGACGTTGCTCAATATAGGGTCTCTCCGGACTCAGCGGCGCACTCGGAAAATGTGCGCTGGTTGAATTTTCGGATCGAGCTCGACGTAATTTCTGCGACCTCGCCAGGTGTAGATGGCGTCGTTTAGCAAATCCTGCACTTGATAGACATCGCTCTCCATTTGTCCGAACTGGTCGATCGGAACATCGACGTATGAATGTTGTTTGCGATGCGGATCGAGATTCACGACTACAAGAATGATGTTGTCCCGAGCGGGCGACATCTTGCCGTAAAAGAGAATGGCCTCGTTCTCGGCAGGGTAAAATCGCAGATTCGTGTAGAATTGAAGCGCGCGGTTTTCCCGTCGGATTTTGTTTAACCGCGCGATCCAATCCTTGATATTTCCCGGCGCGCTCCAGTCGCGTTCCTTAAACTGGTATTTCTCCGAATCGAGATACTCTTCGCGACCCGGTAGAGGCTCGTTCTCGCAAAGTTCGTACCCGCTATAGATGCCGTAGAGCGTCGAGAGTGTCGCAGCTAGGAGCACGCGAATCATAAACGCTGGCCGGTCTCCTTGCTGGAGAAAGAACGGCAAGATGTCCGGCGTATTTGGCCAAAGGTTCGGCCGAAAATATTCGCTCATTTCGGTCTGCGTCAGTTCGGTAAAATACTCGATGAGCTCGCGCTTGGAATTTCGCCAAGTGAAATAAGTGTAGCTCTGGTTGAAGCCGGCTTTGGTCAGCGCCTTCATCATCTTTGGTCTGGTAAATGCCTCCGAAAGAAATATGACATCGGGATATTCGTCGCGGACCCCCTTTGTCAGGTATTCCCAGAACGCAACCGGCTTGGTGTGCGGGTTGTCCACGCGAAAGATGCGCACGCCGCGTTTCGCCCAAAAAAGCACGATACTCTTTGTCTCGGCCCACAATTCACGCCAGTTCTGGCACCGAAAGTTGAGCGGATAAATGTCTTCGTATTTTTTCGGCGGATTCTCGGCGTATTTTATGGTGCCGTCG
>JBKPQL010000109.1:0-2437 GCA_046734045.1 Verrucomicrobiota bacterium | reverse complement strand
CGCCCGCGCAAATCACCGAGTAGGCGTTCATAAACGAGATGCGCTCGCTCTTGATGTGACGGGCGTTGTCCCAGTTCTGGCTAAAAACGGCCGCGAACATGTCCGGGTCAATAGCGGCGGGAGTTTCGTTGCTCATCTTGTCACCTCGATGTGTTGTGATTTGTAAGAGTAGCGACTACGGTGGCAACCGTCGAGCGAGGACACGGAAATAATCGGGATTATGCCCATCGGCGTTTTGCTTCCCGGCAGAGAACGGCACGCGCTCCAAACGCAATTTTCATCGTCCGCAATCGAATTGCGGGATGACACTCAATTCCGGCTGCCGAGTTTTCATAGTGCTTCAATCACGGCTGCGGCTGCAAATTCGAGCGCGACGCCAATCAACGGGCTCAGTACCGCAAACCAGAAAGAAATGTTCTAATCTGAGTTTTCAGGAGTCGGTTTTCTCTTCATGCCACTTTTCTGAAGCGTTCGAAGATCGACATTTTAGGAAATCTGAAATTTTTCTGGCAATGCTTGAAACGTAGTACGACTACTGTTGGATGCTATCCATGTCGGTTTGAGACTGCGCCTTTGCTACAGTCCTAGTAAGAAGGAGCCGCGGCGGAGCTCTCAGTCAACGCTTTGAAACGCGGATCGTTTGGAAGATTTGAACCGTTGACCCTGCTTCGTGAACGTTGGCTCGGACGCCGCGCTGTCGGGAGACGCATTGCCATTTATCACAACCCAGTGACCGATCCCGTCCGGTGATACCGCTTTTGGCGGATAGGGCCACGCGAAACGCGCATCGGCGCTGGCCGCCGCCATTAACAGCGTTGCAACGATTGCTTTGGTTTTCATAAATGAATTGCTAACGAGTTTGGGGAAGCTTCATCGTTACGATAAAGCGGACGTATTCTGGCGTGGATATGATTAGCACGTCACGGCATCCGGCCTGCTTAATTGCTTCGGCTGTACGCAAAATTTCCGCCTGCGTTATGCGGGCCTCATTCATGTGCGAAAATGTCGTTGGTCCGATCTGCCTGGCTCTAGCGTAATTCACAGATGAAACCGCGAATCTGCCGATGCACCACCGCCGGTCGCGTTTAATGCGCCTACCAAGGTTTTCAGGAGTCGGATTTCTTTTCATATCATTTTCTCAAGCGTTCATAGGTGGACATCTCACAAAATCTGAAATGTTTTCTGCTAATGCATTGGGCGCACTACACAACTGTTGCGCGATCGATGCCCGTTTGAGACTGCGCCTTTAATGCAGTCTTAGAGAGAACCAGACGCGGCGGAGCTCTCAGTCAAAGCTTTGAAATGCGGATCGTTGCGTAGGGGATCAAACATCGGATCGAGTTTGAGTAGCGCCGGTGTGAGCGGGGAGTGTGAAGGTAACGGCCCTTCATACGGAATTGAAAGTAACTTCTTTAAGGCGGCGATGGAGCGGTCGTGATCACCCGTTGCGGCAGTCACTCTGGCAAACACCTCAAGTGACAATGGGCCAGTCATCGCGTCTTTCTCAATCGGATTCGTGGAGAGCCCGCGGTCGGCGAGTGTCATTGCCAAGGCGTTTTCACCAAGTTTCATCTCAGTGAGCGCGAGAACTCCAACGAGGAGATAACTCTCGGGTTGTTCTTTAAGGGAAGATTCCAGTTCATTCTTAGCTTGCATCCAACTGTCGTGCGCACCGGCATGGTCACCCGCAATGTCCTGTGCCCAGCCAAGCCAAAAACGCAGTTCGCCCTTGTCATTGCCCGGTGCTGAATCAGGCTTGGACAATATTTCCTTTAGCCGGGGAATGATTGGCGCCGTCCGTCGCTCCAAAATCGCCTGGTAAACTTGTGTATTAATCGTGCCGCCATCGTCGGCTCTCGAATAAAGTGGAGTTAGAAGCGCCGAAGCACGAGGAAGGTCCCCTGTTGCCTGTAGAATACCGGCCTGACGCGCAATGGGCTGGGGATCATCTGGTGTAATATTAAGAACGTCCTCATACTTACGCAGGGCGTCGGGAAAGCGGCGAAGAATTGTGTATAACAATGCGTGCTGGCCGATTATGCGAATATTGCGCGGGTCTAACCGTTCGGCTCGGTTGAAGTACGCGTCACTTTGCTCCCAGTGACCTCGCCTGCGTTCGACAAATGCGAGCGCCTCAGGGATCCGGCTGTCGCTGGGTAACAGTCGGGTTGCTTGCTCAAAATAACGCAAGGCCGTGTCGTAGTCCTGGAGAAAGACGTAATGATAAAATGCTTTGGCCGATACTGCCTCGCCAAGATTGGGCTGAAGTCTAAGAGCCGTTTCAGCTGCGATACGTGCCTCATCGCGGAGGGCGGTCGTTCGCGGAAGAGTACCCGTTACGTAACCGGCGGAATCAACCGACGATAGCAATGACCAACCAAGGGCGAACTTCGGATCAATTCGCACCGCTTCTTTAAGATGCTGGCGCGCCGGGATA
>JBKPQL010000108.1:0-3177 GCA_046734045.1 Verrucomicrobiota bacterium | reverse complement strand
TCGCGATTTCGCCTGACTACGCGTGAAGCGCGCGCGATCGCCGGGACAGAAATTATCGTCAATGGCGGCAAAATCGACGTTGTGCGCGACGGCGGTGAAGCGCCAGGCACGCAAGTCGAAGTGCGCTCGCTTTTTTACAACCTGCCGGCGCGCCGGAAATTTCTTCGTTCCGAGAACAGTGAAAGCCGCAACATCGAACATCAGATTCATTTGCAAGCGATCGGTCATCCTGACGTTGGCTTCTCGTTGATGCGCGATGAACGGATGTTGTTTCAATTGCCAGCTGCGGCAACGCTCAGCCATCGGATTCGGGATTTGTACGGAGTCGAATTGTTGCAGCGCCTGGTCGAAGTGAACGGCGCTTCCTCTCCCAAAATTCGAATCAGTGGTTTTATCGGTCAGGCAGGTCTGAGCCGACAAACCCGAACCCAGCAACTCGTGTTCGTAAACGCTCGGGCGATTGAAAGCAGTCTTATCACCGGAGCAATCCGCGAAGGCTACCACACGGCTCTGATGAAAGGACAATATCCGGTTACGTTCCTTTTTCTCGAGCTCGATCCCGCGAATGTGGATGTAAATGTGCACCCGGCGAAACGTGAAGTCCGTTTTCGCGATCCGAACGGTGTGCGTGAAGCAATCGTTCGATGCATTCAGCAAACACTGGAACACGCTCGTGCTGCGTGGCAGGAAAAATTTCGTGCACCAGCGAGTTTACCAACCAGGGTGCATGGGAAAGCAGCGCCTGAACTGAAACTGCGACCCGAGGTAGCGGCTCCGGTGGAATCGCATCGCGAGTTACCGAGTCTCGCTCAAACTGTCGCCGGGATCGGTTTGTCCGCCGCAACCTTGGCGAAGGTGGATGACCTAGGCCGGGCATCCGTAGGGCCTGCGCGCCGCCTGCCCGTGCCCCCTGTTGCTTCAGCAGGCGATGCGGCTGCCTTAGAGCGTGACCAGCGCGCCAACAAAGCTCAGCAGCAGCAATTCGAGATCATAGGCGTACTCAGCAAGCTGTATGTCCTGATGGAAAATGCCAACGGTCTTGTCCTGGTGGATCAACACGCCGCGCACGAGCGGGTCCTGTTCGAAGAATTGCGGCGCAGAATGGAAGAGCAAGGGGTGCCCACGCAAAAATTGCTTCTGCCGCAAACACTCGATGTGCCGCCGCGCGACGCCGATTGGATCGAGCACAATCTGTCGGTCCTGCAAAGGATGGGAATCGGAATTGAGAGTTTCGGCGAGAACACGTTCAAGATCGACAGTCTTCCAAGCTTTCTGGATGTGTCGGATGCGGCGCAATTCATGCGCAAAGTGATTGACGATCTGAAAAGCGCCGGCAACAGCGCTTCAGCGATGCGGTTGGGCGAAGAAATGATCGCGAAAAGCGTTTGCCGTCACGCGGTCAAAGCCAATGATCCGTTGCGCTATCCTGAGGTGGAAAAGTTGATCCGGGATTTGCTCGACTGCGATCTCCCTTACTGCTGTCCGCACGGCCGACCAACAATGATCCAGATCTCGCTCGCCGAATTGGAGAAGAAATTCGGCCGAAAAATCTGATGCCGCGTTTCTCACGATTGTCTTTCGTGATTTAATCCCACGTGCTTGCCATTTCGAAGCCAGCCGCGTTTAATTTGGCGCGGTGAAAAAAATCGAGGCCATCATTAAGCCATTCAAGGCCGAGCCAGTGCGAGAAGCTTTGATCGCGGCAGGCGTCGAAGGAATGACTCTGAGCGAGGTCAAAGGATTTGGCCGGCAGAAGGGACACAGCGAGATTTATCGCGGCACCGAATACACAGTGGATTTTCTTCCAAAAATTAAATTCGAAATCGTGATCGCCGACGATCGCGCGCAACGCGCACTCGAGGCGATTCTGGAAAAAGCCAAGACCGGAAAAATCGGCGACGGCAAAATCTTTGTGACCGAGGTGGAAGAAGCGGTGCGCATCCGAACCGGTGAACGGGGAGTGGAGGCGCTGTGAGCGTCATTCTGGCACCGTAAATGGTTAAAAGAGTTACAAGGTTAAAAAGGAGGCCACCGTCCAGAGCGATACCTGCGTGTGTCCACACCGATGTAACCATGTAACAATGTGACTTTTTAACGAATCAACGAATGTACGACTACTTGCTTTCCGTTTTTCTCGGAATCGTCGAAGGACTGACCGAATTTCTCCCTGTGAGTTCCACGGCGCATTTGCGCATTTGCGAAGCGCTGCTGCATATCGATTTGCATGATGGGTTCTGGAAAATGTACACCATCGTGATCCAACTCGGAGCCATTCTCGCTTTGCCGGTTTACTTTTGGCGTCGCATTTTGAAGTTTGTTGGCACGTTTCCGAAGGGCGAACGCGGCAATCGCACCATCTTCACGCATCCGTTGAGCCTTACGTTGATCGCATTTGTGGTGACCGCGGTTCCTGCGTGGGCTCTGGCAAAAGTCATCGGCAAGAACCTGGAAAGTCTTTGGGTCATGGCTATGGCGTTGCTCATCGGCGGGATCATCATGTGGGTGGTTGACGCCGTTTTCACCCGGCCACGCACGATGCACATGGAGGAAATGACGCTGCCCCAGGCGGTCTGGATCGGCGCCGCGCAAATTCTCTCCGCTGTTTTCCCCGGCACGTCGCGCTCGATGTCTACGATTGCAGCCGGACAAATCGCCGGCATGTCGCGTCCGGCTGCGCTCGAATTTTCGTTTTTTCTGTCAATGCCCACAATGGCGGCGGCTGTTGGTTACGATTTTCTAAAGAGCGTGATACCGCACCATCATGAAGCGGAGATTGCGCCGCTCACGATCACGCCGCATGACTGGATCGTGCTCGCGATTGGGTTTGTGGTTTCATTTTTTGTCGCGCTTGCTGTTGTGGCGTGGTTCATGAACTGGGTTCGCGCGCGGGGATTTGTGCCGTTTGCGGTTTACCGGATTGTGCTCGGTCTCGGATTGTTGACGCTGTTGATCCGTGGGATGATGTGATCAGCTAAAATGGATTCCGACCTCATTCTTCCTGATTTGCAAAGCGCGGTCATTTGCGAGGACGTCCGTTGTGAAGTCAACGGCATGCAAACCCTGGTGGGCGTGCTGAGCGTGATCCCGGCGCCCACGTTGCCTATCAATTATTTCAAACTCTGCATCTGGTCCCGCTGGTGCAGCGGCTCCGGCAAATTTCGCCAAAAATCTCGCATC
>JBKPQL010000107.1:0-14517 GCA_046734045.1 Verrucomicrobiota bacterium | reverse complement strand
GATGTGGAAGGATTTCCTCCGGGAACGGAAGTGAAAGATCCCTATACCGACAAAATCTTTCTGGTGCCGTAACCAATTTGCAGCTTCGTATGGCAGGCTGTCGCTGCTGCTGGGCTTAAGCTGCGTTTTTTGTTCAGCTAGCATCAGACATCCGATAATCGCTTTCGCGCATCAATCTTTATGGAGTTACGGGTAAAACGAGCGCCACGAATCGATCTCGAAACCAGCGTTCCGGGAGACAAAAGCATTTCGCATCGCGCCGTGATCGTTGCCGCTTTGTCCAACGGTGTATGCACGCTGCGCGGGTTCCTTCCCAGCGAGGACTGCATGCATACGGTGAACGCCATGCGTGCCTTGGGCGTTAGGATCGAACAGCCGGAGCCGGACACGCTAATCGTGCATGGCAAAAAGCGCGTGCTAACCCCGCCGAAAAAAGAAATCGATTGCGGAAATTCCGCAACAACCATGCGCTTACTCGCCGGCCTCCTCGCAGGCCAGACCTTCGAGAGTCGGCTGGTGGGCGACGCTGGGCTTTCTCGGCGTCCGATGGGCCGCGTGATCGGGCCGCTTCGTCAAATGGGAGCGAACATTGCCGCCGAAGGCCCGGAAGAAACACCTCCCCTGCGCGTCCATGGTGGGTCATTACGCGGAATTCATTATCGTCTGCCCGTTGCCAGCGCTCAGGTCAAAAGCGCTTTGCTGCTCGCCGGGCTTTTTGCGAAGGGCAAAACCACCATCGAAGAGCCTGTGCCAACACGAAACCATACCGAGTTGATGCTCAATTATTTCCTCGTTCGCACGGTGAAGGACGAGAATGACACTATTACAGTCTTCGGCGATCAGGTTCCCGAGTCGCGGGATTTTACAATTCCGGGCGACATTTCGTCGGCTGCGTTTTGGTTGGTCGCAGCGGCGGCCCAACCGCGAGGCCATTTGCTCGTGCGCGACGTGGGTTTAAACAACACGCGCACGGCGTTGCTTGGCGTTCTGCTGCGAATGGGTGCGCAAGTGCGCGAGGCCATCGAAGACGTCGATCAATTGGAACCGCGTGGGATTGTTGAAGTTACCGGGTTCCCGCTCAAGGGCGCCGTGATTCAGGGCAGGGAAGTGCCGCAGCTCATAGATGAACTGCCGATACTGGCGGTTGCCGGTGCGCTTGCAGACGGCAAAACCGTGATTCGCCATGCCGGAGAATTACGTGTCAAGGAAACCGATCGTATTGCCGCAATTGCGCACAATTTGCGAACAATGGGCGCACAAGTCTCTGAGCTGACTGATGGTCTAGAAATTCATGGCCCGGCACCGCTTCATGGCGCGCGCGTCGCGAGTTTTGGCGACCATCGCATCGCCATGGCCTTTGGGATTGCAGGCTTGTTTGCTGAAGGCGAAACTATTGTGCAGGACGCCGATTGTATTCGAGAATCCTATCCACGATTCGAAATCGTGCTCGAAGAGTTTACCAACCCGAAACGGATGCAAATCAGCACCCCTGTAATTGGCTCGCTCAGCCCTACTCCAGTCCAGGAAGGATAGGCACGCTGGACAGGATAAGACCGATGGGACGCATTTATCGGGTCGTTGCCATTGATGGTCCGGCCGCGTCGGGGAAAAGCAGCGTGGCCCGAGACCTTGCCCGGCGGCTCGGCTTTGCCTACGTCAATTCGGGTGCGATCTATCGAGCACTCACTTGGCATGTACTGCAAAAAGGAATCGATGGAGAAGATGCCGAACGCATTGCGCAAACGGTCGAAGCCGCGCGGATCAGCTGCCGCCTTGAGAATAACGAGTCGCACATTTTGATCAACGATGTCGATCCAGTGGCGCATTTGCGTGACAATGATGTGAACGAAAAAGTTCCCTGGATCAGCAGGATTCCGCGGCTTCGGAGAATTGCGGTAAAGGAAATGCGTCGGTATGCGCAGCATCACGATTTGGTAGTCGAAGGCCGCGACATCGGCTCGGTCGTGTTTCCGGAGACCCGCTATAAATTTTACCTCGATGCTTCGCCGGAGGTCCGTTTGCGCCGTCGTGCCGCCGAGGGGCAGCGCGACGAAATTGTTATGCGCGACCGCGCTGATTCATCGCGGCCGATCTCGCCACTGATCATCGCGAAAGACGCCCAGCTTATCGACACTTCGCGTCTGACGATTGAGGGCGTGGTCAACGAGATCATTGCCCGGCTAAAGCAAATGGATTTGTCGATTTAGCGAGATCGTTCGCCCATTCAATGAACCTTTATTACTGGCTGGGGTACCAGCTTTCTCGCCTCGCTGCGCGATTGCTTTTTCGTTTTCGAGTAATTCACCGGGAGCGCATGATTCAGCGCGGCCCGGTGATCCTGGCAATGAACCACCAGAGTTATCTCGATCCGCCACTCGCCGGAATCACATGCGATCGCGCAATTTATTTTCTGGCGCGCAAAACGCTGCTGGATGTGCCGTTGCTGGGCTGGCTTTTGCCAAAATTGAACGTGATCCTGGTTAGTCAGGAGACGATCGACCGCAGCGCGCTTAAGGCTGTAATCCGTGTCCTGAATTCCGGAAACGCAGCGCTGGTTTTTCCGGAGGGCTCGCGGACGCTTGACGGTAATTTGCAGCCTGCTGAACCGGGAGTAGGTCTTGTCATTGCGAAAACACTTGCTCCGATTGTGCCGATGCGAATCTTTGGCGCGCACGAAGCATTGCCGCGGGGCGGCGGCAGTTTGCATCTGGTGCCGATCACCATCGTGATCGGGAAGCCGATTTTTCTTACGCCGGCCGATCTGAAGCCTCGAGGGAAGAACCTCTACGCGCGACTAAGCCAGCGCGTCATGGACGCGATCGCGGCATTGCAACTGGAGTGAGTTATTTGCGTGCACAGGATGGACATCGATACTTTCAACGTGAATTCGACTCAACAGACTGGCGATAAACCAGCCTCGCCAAGAGTTTCCAAGAGCGGCATGGTCTTTATGCTGCTGGTCCTGCTATCAATGGTGTTCCTGGCGATTTTTGCCAATGTCCAGAGTCTTCGCCGCGAAAAGATCGAAACCGTTATCGTGAAACCCGCGAATCCGAGATGATCATAAGCGGAAAAGTTTCTTCAGGAATCGGCAGATGCTTTTGCATACTGCGCCGCTAATTCGCGAACATATTTCAGCGTATCGATAGATTCGGCATTTTTGTCGCGCCGAATGGATTTGATTCTGGGGAAACGCAGGGCGAATCCGCTTGCGTGCCGGGTGCTTGGCTGAATCGAATTGAATGCGACCTCGAGGACGACGTCCGGTTTCACTTCACGGTACCGGCCATGAACTGCGATGGTGTTTTGTTGGAAGTGCTTGGTTAACTCTGCAATCTCCGCATCAGTCAATCCGCTATAAGCTTTGCCAATCGGTAAAAGTTCGCCGCTCGCTTCATCGCGTACTGCAAATGTGTAATCGCTTAGCACATTGTGCCGTTTGCCGTGCCCAAATTCCGTGCCCACGACCACGACGTCCAGCGTTGCCAACTCTTTTTTTAACTTGAACCAGAACATCCCGCGACTTCCCGGCGAATAAGAACTTTCGGGGTCTTTAATCATGAGTCCTTCATTCATACGGCGGCGTGCCTGCTGGAAGATCTGTTCGATCTCCTTCGCGGAACGTACCGGAAAAACTTCCGAGATTTGAAATTGCGCCGGCAATTTCAAAGTGCGCAGCAGTTGGCGCCGTTCGCGCAATCGCGTTTTCAGCAGCGATCGTCCGTTCAACCAAAGGAGATCGAAGGCGATGAAGGCTACTGGCACCTCTGCAGATGGCGTGGCGAACAGATCTGCGCCGTCGGGTTTGCGGCCGAGCCGCTTTTGCAAATCGAAAAACGTCAGTCTGCGCCCGAGTTCGAACGCGACGATTTCCCCGTCAAGAATAAGATCGACATCGAAGTGACTTGCTTGGTTGGAAAGTTCGGGAAATTGATCGGTGATTCGTTTCAGGTCTCGCGAAAAAATCTCCGCACGCCGCGTGTCGCGGTGTAGTTGCGCGCGAATGCCGTCGAACTTGTCTTCAGCATAAACGATTGACGATTTTTGATTGGCAAGTCGTTTCCAGATCGCTTCGGCAGTGGGCTCAGGCGTCGCGAGCATGCACTTGATCGGTCGAAAGATTGATAATTCCGCACGATGCAATTCCTTTCGGAGAGCCAGAACGGCCGTCGCCCCGATATCGCCTAGCAGCATATTGGCTTGCTTCACCTCCTCCGGCGCTGCGTCGAAGGCGCGGGCAATCGCATCTTCTACCAATCCCTCTCGTAAACCGATGCGTAGATCTCCTGTTAAAATTTTGACGACATATTGGGCTTCGCGCGCCGACAACATCGAGAGGCGCTTTTGCAGTAATTCCGTTTTTGCAATTGGCCCAGGCGCTCTTCGCAACGCTTCGAGAAAATCCCGAGATCGCACGAGTGCGAATGGTTCTGAATTAGTTTGTCCCTCCAGCGCTTCAAGCGCCGTTTTTCCAGCGTCTCCGTGGATATGAGCGATACGGCGAAATTCTACCTCGTTCAGTTTCCCCCTCGCCATGATCGCGCGATAGATGATCGATGCGCCCACTTGCAACGTGCGTGGGTCGCTCTGTGCAAAAATGCGGCCGGTGAAATAAGTCGTTGCGACAGGAAGCTGCTCCTCATCGAGTGTGCGTAAATAGTCCCCAAGCACGCGCACCTTCTCTGACTTGGCTGCGGTTGCTCCAATTGATTCACCAATCTGCGCAAACGTGGCGAACTCGGAATGGCTAGCGCACGGCTTGCCCGCCTGTGTGCGAGCATCTCGCGTACAGAATTGGACATCCTCCCCAACGGCTCCTTCGTGATCACATCTGGCGGTTCGCGGCGGGCGCGCTGAGTGCGGGACGCCGGAGCACGTGCTCTCCCCATTATGCAGCGCCAAGTCAAGCTGATTTTCTTCCGTCAACGCCCACGCCTCCACGCCCCGCTGGCGTAAATCTCGAGCAAATTCGGCAGCGAATCCGTGGAGAGTAAGGACGCGTTTTGGCCGAACGAGATCAACATAGCGAACCAAGTCGTTGTAGTCGGCGTGATCGGAGAGAGGAAATGCAGCGTCCACTTGATACCGATAAATTGCATCCGGTTCGACCGCCCAGCCGCTGAGCATCGCAACGCGTTTGCGTCGAATTTTTTCCAGCATGCGGGACCCATTTGCGCTAGGTGGACAGATGAGAACTTTGCCCGCAACATCATGCGCGTGGTAGCGCACATACTTGCAAAATGACTGGCCGAATTGCTCGTAAACACGCGTCATCTGATAGACCGAGCCGTGCAACATTGGCATTAAGCCGGCTCCTTCGAGCGAGCACAAGATCTCTTGCGCCTTTCCCAGCGAGTAGCCGAGTAGAACGGGCACGTCGTCGGCCTCAATTGTTTCGCGGCAAAACGCCACTATTTGATCGACAATCTGTTCCGTTGGAGGAAATTGGTAGCACGGCAAGCCAAAGGTCGTTTCCATGATAAGTGTGTCGGCCTGGCGCCATTCCGCCGGCTCGGCCGATTTGCCCCGACGCAATTTGAAATCGCCGGTGTAAAGCAGTGTCTCGTCGCCAGCGAAAAGGAAAAGTTGTGCCGAACCAAAAATGTGACCGGCCGGGAGCAGCATGACGTCAAGGCCGCGCACGATTTGCCGTTCACAAAACGGAAGCAGATGTTGTGTTCGTGTTGCGGGAATTCGTTTTCGCATCAAAGCAGCGGTTTGCTTGGAAACGACGATCTCCTCATGCGGCGCAATGTGGTCGCTGTGCGCATGCGAGACAAAGGCAAACCGCTTTGCATCCGGCGGGTCGAGCCAAAAATCCTGTTTCGACAGATAAACGCCCTTCTGGTAATGAACATCAATCACCTAGGGAAATTTAGACGCGAAACAAGGGAAGCGAAACTATCGTACTCATCCATCCGTATCGCCCATATTGACATCCCGCCGATGAACCGGTTTCATTGCTCGGATGAAGTTTATCCCCGCAGCGCTCAGTTTAATCATTGCCGCGCGCAGTTTGTCCGGAGCAACCGAGGAACCCAGAATTCTCGAAAAGGTGACGCCCCTACCCGTGGCGCTGAGCAAAGATTTCCAGTTTCGAAAGACCAAGCTGTTTTTCCTGAGCGAAAAAGCCCCAAAACAAAGCGAACGTGCGCAACAGAGTGTTAGCAAGCTTTCAACCGGAGGTTCGAGCACGACGCCCTCGCAGAAAACGGCGACACTCGCGGATGCGCAAATCACGTTTGAGCGACAATACCGGCTTTTCGGTGCGGTAACATATCTCGACCGAGCGCAGCGCTGCGGCGATTACTTCGATTTCTTCTGGCGCGCCAAACGGCCCGCTGATGTGACGGTTCGCCTGGAATATCGTCAGGAGAAATTGCACGACTTTGTTCAAGCGCAGGAAATTTCGTATAGGAATGTGCGCGGCACTCACAAGACGGAATTCAAAGTAATCGGCGATGATTACTTGGACGACGGACGCGTGATCGCCTGGCGTTGTTTATTGATCGAAAATGGACGGATTGTGGCGGAAAACCGCTCCTATATGTGGAGGTAAGAGGCAAGCTGGGCGGCCGCACGTTTGACAGTCTCCTGCCAAGTCTGGTATCTTTTAGTGACGAACGTGGAGTCATCAATTCAAGTAGGGATAAGCGGCCCCACCGTGTGGGTGAAAATAGAGGGGAAGGGTAGTTTCCTGAACAGCGGCAACTTGAAAGAGTTCGCCCGGCGGATGTTGGATCGGGGTTATCGCGAGTTTGTTGTTGATCTGGCACATTGCGCGATGATGGATTCCACATTCATGGGAACGATGGCCAGCGTGGCGCTGCGTTTGAAGGAGCTAGGCCAGGGCCATCTGCATGTCGTTCACTGTGGCAGTCGCAGCCGCGAACTTCTCTCTGGACTTGGGCTCGACCACATATTCGATATTCGTGGCAACGGTGCGACGGCGCCTGAGTGTAAGACGCTGGAACGCGGAGAAACTTCGCGGGAGAAAAGAAAACGCGAGCAGGCCGAAACGATGCTCGAAGCGCACGAAGCCCTCTGTGAAGCCGCGCCGGAAAACCTATTTCGCTTTAAAGACGTTCTCGAGTATCTAAAACAAGACCTTCATCACGAGACGACTTCGAAGTAAGCTGGCCCCTGCATCATGTGGCCGACCCTTCTCTTCGGACTGCTTTTTGCGTCTGTGGCCGGGTGGGTTTTCACCACTTTGTCACAGGCGCGAAAGATTCGAAAGCTTGAACGCTCCCATGAAGAAATTCAGGTCGAAGAGAGTCTCGTTTTCGATTTCTTACACGGACTGGGGGAGGCCTTTCGCGAAACCATCCGGCCCGGTGAACTACACCGGCTTATTGTCGAGGGGGCCACCCGCATTCTCGATGCGCACGGCGGCGCGTTATATGTGACTGATCGCACTGGGACAAAACTTACTCCGGCTTTTATCTCCAAAGGCTGCCCTCCGCTCGTGAATGTTCCTCCCAATGTCCTGCAACAAGCGGCCATCGCGCCAGTCGCGATCGAGAGCTTTCTCCGGTCGCACACCGTTGCTCTAGGAGAAGGCGTCCTTGGCCGCGCCTGGGAAACGGGGCGGGCCATTTGCTTTAACGAACTGTCCGAAGCCCCGGAGCTAGCGAAGTTGCACGGCAGCGCGTTCGGCACGGAATCAGTCATGGCGGTGCCACTCCGCTATGGACAGCAAGAGCTGGGTGTTCTCGCCGTTGCGAATGGCCCCAGCGGCGCGCCATTTTCACAGGGCGATTTTGCAGTTTTTAAATCAATTGCCGAGCAGTCAGCGTTCGCCCTCTATAACGCCATCATTTACTCGATGGCCAATGAAAAGAAGCGACTCGATCACGATCTGGAAATCGCGCGCGACATTCAGCGTATCTTGCTTCCAGCCGAGGCTCCCGCCATTGATGGGTTTCAAATCAGCGGCATCAACGTTCCCGCTCGCCAGGTAAGTGGTGATTATTTCGATTACATCCGCGTCGATGAGGAACGGCTCGGCGTGGCGATCGCGGATGTTTCTGGCAAAGGCGTTCCGGCATCCCTGATCATGGCGATTTGCCGCAGCGTCCTGCGGAGCGAAGCGGCGCGGAATCCCTCCCCGGCTGATGTTTTGCGGAAGGTGAACCGGCAACTTTATCCCGATATCAAGGAAGACATGTTTATCAGCATGGCTTATCTTATTCTTAACCACGAGCACGACGGCGTCACTCTTGCACGCGCCGGGCACGATGCGCCGTTGCTTTACAAATCTGATAGGCAAACTGTTACCCCGGTAAAGTCGCCAGGCATGGTAGTGGGAATTGACAGTGGAAACGTATTCGATAGGCTCACCAGCGATTTCGCCGTGTCCTTGGAGCGCGACGATTGTCTGGTGCTTTACACCGATGGCGTAACGGAAGCGCTCAATAGTGAAGGCGACGAATTTGGCCTTGAGCGGATGGCTCAGTCGGTCCGCGCCAGCGCGAATGGCGGCGCGCCCGCGATTGTAAAGAAAGTCATCGAGGACGTACGCAACTTTGCCGATGCCAGTCCGCAAAACGACGACATCACTCTGATCGCCATTCGGAAAAGATGAAAAAGATTCCTAGTAGCGAACAAAACAAAGCCAGGGAAGAACCAGTTTCGGGAAAATCGACAGCTACGCCTGCGGCGGATCTGCCTAGGGCCGAAGTTAGCGAGCCAGAGGATCCGATGGGCGGCTTGCAAGCTGACCTTGACCGATTTCGCGATCTCGCGCTGCGTAGTCAGGCCGATTTCGAGAATTACAAAAAACGCGCTGCGCGTGAAAAGGAAGAAGCGATTAAATACGCAAACAGCGCGTTGCTTGAGCGATTGGTGACAATTATCGACAACTTTGAGCTGGGCCTGGAAGCCGCGAAGGGCGAAGGCGAGCAGTCGCCGATTTATTCCGGAATGACTCTTGTCCTAAAACAACTTAACGATTTACTCGGGGAAAACGGCTTGCAGCCGATCGAAGCCGAAGGAAAAGAATTCGATCCGAACTTGCACGAAGCAATTGCTCACGAGTCGAGCAAGTTTCCAGAAGAGACAGTCATCCGCCAGACCAGGCGCGGTTACCGCTTTAAAGATCGCTTGCTGCGACCTGCGCGCGTGGTCGTTTCCAGCGGACCGGGAAAATAACGGCACCTTCTTGCCTCGCAGTCCCATCAGTCCCATAAATCAGGACTCATAGCCACATGGCCACCACGAAGAAACGCGACTACTATGAAGTGCTTGGGGTTGGCCGGAACGCCTCCGAAGAGGAGGTCAAACGCGCTTACCGCAAGCTCGCCGTCAAGTTTCATCCAGATAAAAATCCTGATGACCCGCACGCCGAGGAGAAATTCAAAGAACTTGGCGAAGCTTATGACGTTCTCATGGATCCGGAGAAACGAGCTGCCTTCGATCGGTACGGCCACGCTGCGTTTGCGCCAGGCGGTGTCGGTTTCGGCGGCTTTCACGATCCGTTCGACATTTTCCGTGAAGTCTTTGGCGGCGGCGGATTCGGTGGCGGAATCTTCGAGACGTTTTTCGGCGGTGTAGGCCCGCGCGCAGAAGATCGACATCGTGGCTCTGATTTGCGCTACGATATGGAGATCACACTTGAGGAAGCGGCTTTCGGTGTTGAAAAGGAGATTGAGCTCGAGAAGCTCGATAGCTGCGATAAGTGTGACGGCGCTGGCGCCGAACCGGGTTCGCGCGCCGTCACGTGTCCGACCTGCCACGGCCGGGGTCAGGTGATTAGTTCACGAGGATTCTTCCAGATTTCGCAAACCTGTCCGCGCTGTCGGGGCGCCGGTGAAGTAATCGAGAAGCCGTGTCGGCAATGCCGCGGCGAGGGGCGCGTGGAGAAAATAAGTCGTATAAAGTTGAAAATCCCTGCTGGAATCGGGGAAGGCTCGCGGTTGCGTTCCTCGCGCAACGGCGAGGCCGGTATTCGCGGTGGACCGCCTGGCGATCTGTACGTCGTCATTCACATCAAGGAGCACAAAATCTTTCAGCGCGAGGGAGACGATCTTTACTGCGAAGTGCCGATTCCGTTTTCGGTCGCAGCCTTGGGAGGCGAAGTGGACATTCCCACGCTGGAAGGCAAAGCTTACCTGAAAGTGCCCGCCGGTACGCAGAGCGGTCAGTTGTTCCAACTACGTGGAAAAGGCATCCCAAATATCGATGGTCGCGACCGCGGCGATTTGCTTGCCCGTCTGATTGTCGAGGTGCCCTCGCGATTGAATGCCGAACAGCGTCGGAAGCTTGAAGAATTCGCCGCGCTGTGCGGCGACGAGAACACCCCATTGCGCAAAAGCTTCTTCGAGCGGGCAAAAGAATTTTTCAAATAGGAGCGATGCCTCCGTGCCTGGCGATCCTGTAAAACTGATCGAGTGTCCGCGCGACGCCTGGCAGGGCCTGAAGAAACAAATTCCGACGGAGCTGAAAGCGCGCTATCTGTGCGCGTTGATTACCGCCGGGTTCGAGCACATCGATGCAGTCAGCTTCGTTTCTCCGAAAGTGGTGCCGCAGATGGCCGATAGCGAGAGCGTGCTGGAGCAAATTGATCGGCGTCCTGACGTCGAAATCATCGGGATCGTAGCGAACGAGAAGGGCGCTGAGCGCGCCGTTGCAACTCGAGCCGTCACCACGCTTGGTTATCCGTATTCCATCTCCGAGACGTTTCTGCGCAAAAACCAGAACCAATCGTCCGAAGCAGCCCGCAAGATTTTGCAATCGATCAAGGCAATGGCTGACAATTCGGGACTCGACATGGTCGTTTATATTTCGATGGCGTTCGGGAATCCGTACGGCGATCCGTGGGATGAGAGCGAGGTGGGCAAGGCTGTTCGAGAGATAACAGGCTTCGGAATCCGATCCATCTCGCTTGCAGATACGGTTGGTGTGGCCACGCCCGATCTCATCGCCCGCGTGGTGAAATCAGTGACAAAAGAACATGGCGACGGCGACATTGGCGTGCACCTGCACAGCACACGAGACGGCGCTCCCGCCAAAGTAGTCGCTGCATACGATGCAGGCTGCCGCCGCTTCGATGCGGCCATGGGCGGTCTCGGCGGGTGCCCGTTCGCGCAGGACGCGCTCGTTGGAAACATTCCAACCGAGAGCGTGATCGAGGCGCTGCGACAGCGCGGCGTCGAGCTGGCTGTAGGTAAATCGTTAGGGGATGTGTTGGCACTAAATTCACACGTCGCCTCGAATTACCAGTAAGGAAATTAAGTGGTATTTATTCCCGCAGGTCACGTCTGCCATGCACCGCTTTTACGTCGCTCCTAAGGAGTGGCACTCTGACACGCCGGCGTTGATTGGAGCGGAAGCGCACCACGCGCGCGACGTTCTACGCATGAAGCGCGGGGAAAAACTGGTTCTTTTCAACGGACGCGGACGCGAGATGACCGCAGAGATTGTCGATCTCGGCGACGACGACATTCGACTGCGAAAATTACACGAAGCTGAGACTCCGCCGCTGCGCTGCCGAATCGTTTTGGGGCAAGCAATTCCAAAAGGGAAAAACATGGAGTTGATCATCCAGAAGGCGGTGGAAATCGGCGCGGCCGAGATCGCGCCAATCACCTCGGATCGCACCATCGTTCAGGTCGATTTGGAAACGGCTGCACAAAAACAAGCACGATGGCAACAGATCGCAATCGAAGCAGCCAAGCAATGTGGGCAAAACTGGCTGCCCCGCGTACACGCGCCGAGGAAGCTCGCGGAGTTTTTCGACGCCGCGGAGGCGGACGTGTCGCCTGCAACTCTTCGTCTGATCGGCTCGCTTCAACCCGAAGCGCAGCATTTAAAGCGAATCCTCGCAGACTATTCAAACGAACACCAGGAGCGTCCCCGAAATGTGTTGATGCTAATCGGCCCGGAAGGGGATTTCACGCCTGCCGAGCTTGCGCTTGCGCGCCGTTACGGCTGTCGACCGATCACGCTTGGCCCAATCATTCTCCGAGTAGAGACAGCTACCATTTATTGTCTCAGCATCCTCTCGTACGAATTGCTGACGTAGTTTTTTGTTCTGCGAAATGCCACGCTGATGTAGCTGCCAGCTCGCGCGCGCGACCGGAGGTCGGCGGCTGCACATCTATTCGGCGATCACCGCCTCGACGCCAGATTCCATGGGAAGGGTCGAAGCCAACGCTGTCTTATCCCGTGGCGCAGGCTCGATTGAAACAATCGTAAATTGCGTGACGCCATGGTCAGTATTGAGAGCGATCGTTTCATTGACACTGTGCCCGAGTAGCGCCTGACCTATCGCGGTTTGGTATGAAATGACGTGCCGGTCCGGGTCGCCGTCCCATGCGCCGAGAACGGTGTAGGTCTGTTCCTGGTTCGTTTCCACATTGCGCAACGTAACGATTGTTCCAATGGAAACACGCGACGTATCGACATTTTCAAACGACGTTCCCCGCGCGTTGTGTAGCATCTGTTCCAGTTCCGCTTTGCGGCGCATAAGCACGCTCTGCATTTGCTTGGCCGCCTTGAATTCAAAGTTCTCGCTCAGGTCACCATACGATCTTGCAAGGGCAATTTCTTTGCTATTCTCAGGAATTTTCACCTTCGCCAGTTCTTCATATTCGGTTTTGCGCTTTTCCAAGCTGCTCCATGAAACAATTAACGGCGCAGCCTTTTCCCGCGGTTGCGCTCCGGTGATCATGCCTTCCAGCTCTGGATGGACCCTAATGATTCGAGCCAGAAGCGAGCGTTTCGTCAGCTCGTCAAACAGCGGGCTTAGTTGCAAGCGTCGCACGGCGTCGCGCGCGATGCCGATGTCGCTGTTCGCAAACATTTGGCCGAGCAATTGCCGATCTTCGACAAACACGCGGTGCAGCTTGCTCGCTCTGCCCGGAGAGTCGTGCTGTTCGCGTTCGAGCGCCGCGAAAATCGCGCCGAGCAATTCGGGCGTGATCAGCTCATTCCAGCTCTCCCGTTCGCTGCACAACCACGTGAGCATTTCGCTCGTGGCGGAGTGCTCGCGAATACTGCGTTCGAGTATCAACTGAAGTTCACCCCGTCGTCCGGCCTCGCCTAGCATGCGCGCTATTTGCGACATGACGCGGGCGTGGCTAGTTTGCATCAGTTTTAAAGCCCGTTCCGGCCAGCGTTCACCGAGTGAAGATGGCAGGGTCTGTAAAACTTTTTTTTCTTTTATTGCCGACAATTTCGGCAAGATCGACGCCAAGCGTTTCTCTTCATCGAGAATTACTTTCGAAAGGGTCAAACCGATGTGCGTGGTATGCAGTTGCGGCACACGCTCCAGTAAATCGTCGCGCGCAATGATCTGCTCGAAGGTAAGCTCCGGATGCAGCTTCTGATTTCGTGCGGCCATGTTCTCAATGGCGGCGATGATCGGCTGCAATTGTTTCTCAGGTTCTTTGAATTGCTGGTGGAATTTTATGATCTGCTCGGCTGCGGCGATTTGTTCTTTTGGCTGGCGCGCTTTGTGGAAGGCGGCGATCAATTCATCCGCGTGTGATACCCCCTCGGCGCGCAGTTGAATCGGGTCCGTCTTTTTTGCAGGAACTGAAAAAGCGCCGCTTGCCTTGAGCAATTTCTTTGTGGATTCCCACCAGCGTTTCCATTCCGCTTCGGTGAAAACATCGCCCACCAACCATTCGCCGATCTGCGCGGCGCTCGCTCGACCGCCAAGGCTGTCAACGATGCTTCGCACGGTGGCCACAGGCTCCTTGACTGCAAGTTCCTTGATCGATGGCAGATCGCTTGCCTTGCGCGCGAGGAAATGTTCCGGGCTGAGCGGCGTAAGGTTCTCCGCCGCGTACTGGACCTGCATGGCATGAGATTTCTTGCCTGTGAAATCGATCACGATCTGGTTAAGAAGCAGATTCCATTCAGCTACGCGACCGAATCCCCAACTCTTATGCAAACAAAACGTGCCCGGCTTTAATTTTTCGATCTGCTCGGCAGCTTTGGAGGTGAGCTTTCCGGATTCAACAAGCTTCTGGAGTTCAGCATCCATTTTTGCAGGGAGACAATATCATCTCGTGGGCAATGTGCTAGAGGTCACGTGCGACGCACGGCGCACACAATTTGCGGTTGCCGCGCGCCTCGCGGCATGAAAACCTCGTCGCCGTGACCACCAGCATTTGGTTCTGGATTGCCTTTCACATTGGCGTCTTTGTAGCAATTGCTGTCGATCTTGCCCAATTCAAGCACCGCGGACGTGAACTGAGCATGCGCGCGGCGGCCCAACGCACTGCCATCTGGATCGTGCTCTCGCTTCTTTTCAATTTGCTAGTGTGGAAACTGCGTGGGCCGGATAAAGCCCTCGAATTTCTCACGGGCTACGTGATCGAATACTCGTTGAGCGTCGATAACATCTTCGTCTTCGTCATCATCTTCGCTTATTTCAAGGTGCCCCCAATGGCGCAGCATCGCGCCCTAGTGTGGGGAATCGTGGGCGCCCTTATCATGCGCGGCATCATGATCTTGCTCGGCGTGACTTTGGTGTCGCGGTTTCATTTCATTCTTTACATCTTTGGA
>JBKPQL010000106.1:0-11819 GCA_046734045.1 Verrucomicrobiota bacterium | reverse complement strand
GCCGGATGACAAATTTCGCATCTCATGCACACAAGCTGGACCGAACAATCGCTTCGCGCAGTTTCTATCGATGGAAATCACTCCCACGAGCTTCGAGTGCGAGATCGCGCCGGCACGAACGTTTGTTTACTACGAGGATGTTGAGCCACTCATGGAGAAAAATTTGATCAAGGGCGGCAGCCTCGAAAACGCGATTGTCGTGCGCGGCGAGGCGGTCTTAAGCAAGGAACCGTTGCGTTTCCCAGACGAATTCGTACGGCACAAAATCCTCGATATTATCGGCGATCTCGCGCTAGTCGGCCGGCGTATCCGCGGTCACGTCGTGGCGGTGAAGCCCGGACATGCTGCGAACGCGGAATTGGCTCGCGCGCTCGCTCGCGAGCAGACGCGGAGAAGCGCGATGAGCGCACCGCGCGCGATCCCAATAGGCGATTCCGGTCTGGACACTGGCGAAGTGATGAAGATCCTTCCGCACCGCTACCCTTTTTTGATGGTTGACCGAGTCATCGGCTTCGAGGGCGAAAATAAAATTACGGCCATAAAATCCATCACGATTAACGAGCCGTTTTTTCAGGGGCATTTTCCCGGTCACCCAGTCATGCCTGGAGTAATGCAAGTAGAAGCGATGGCGCAAGGGGCCAGTAGTCTATTGTTCAAATTGACGAAGACTTCGAGTCGTGTCGGCTATTTCATGAGTGCGGACGGCGTGAAGTTTCGCAAACCGGTTTTTCCAGGCGACACGATTTTCATTCACGCCGAGCTGACGAGAGCGCGTGGCAATCGCATGGCGAAAACGAAGTGCTACTGCATAGTGAACGACGCAATCGTTTCAGAAGCTGAACTGATGTTCACGTTTCTCGATAGATGAGCGACGTGCAGATTCACCCAACGGCGATTGTCGATCCGGGAGCAGAAATCGGTGCGGGAACGATTGTCGGGCCGTATTGCGTAATCGGACCCGATGTGGTGCTCGGTCCAAACTGCTGGCTTCAGCATCATGTCACGCTCTGCGGCCCAATGAAAGCCGGCGCGAAAAACAGATTTTACGCGTACTGCTCCATCGGCCAGCAAACCCAGGATCTGAAATATCGCGGTGAACCGACTTATCTGGAGATCGGCGACGAAAATACATTTCGCGAATTCGCAACAGCGCATCGCAGCACCACGAGCGAAGGCAAAACGCGGATCGGCAATCGTGGGAATTTTCTCGCTTACAGTCACGTTGGACATGATTGCACCGTCGGAGACCACGTTATTTTTTCCAACAACGGCACATTGGGCGGTCACGTGCAGGTCGGAGATCATGCTGTGATGGGCGGGCTCACCGCCGTGCATCAATTTTGCCGGATCGGCCGGTTCGCGATCACGGGCGGTTGCTCGAAGATCGTCCAGGATGTTCCGCCATTCATGATCGCCGATGGGAACCCGGCGGAAATTCGTGGGATTAATCTGGTTGGATTGGAACGCAAAAATTTTCCGCCCGAAAGCGTGAAGCTGATCAAGGAAGCCTTCCGCCTGATTTATCGTTCGAAATACAACACGCGCCAGGCAATTGAGGCGATGCGCCAAGAATTGCCGCAGACAGAAGAGATCGCGGAGATCATCCAGTTCATCGAACGAAGCGAGCGCGGAATTATTCGCCGAGACCTTAACCGCGAATTACGCGAATGACACGGATGCAAAATGCCCTTCGATCTCTTGCTCTGCTCGCCTCCAGCATCACGATCGCGTTTGCAGAAGATTCGAAGCACACATACATGCCTCCGGGTGGTTATGTCCCCGATTCCCGCACCGCGATCAAAATCGCGGTCGCCCGTTTGGGAACCAATTTATGGCGCAGCACAACTCGCGCGAGAAAAGCCGTATCATGCGACATTACGCGACGGTGTTTGGACCGTCACAGGGTCACTTCCCGAATGGACGCCTGGCCGCGTAGCGATCGCAGAAATTTCCAAGCAAGATAGTCGCATCCTATGAGTCAGTCACTCTAAATAGTCATCTAACAAAGCGCTGCAGCCAGTTCTAAGAGTGCTCGCGAATATGCTGAGTGTACTGTGGCCATATGGCCGCTACGGTTTAACGGGCGTGGGCGTGACCGACGGCTGGCTGGTTGCCTCGTGTTCGATGTTTCTCAGCAACGACGCCGCAGGAATATCGGGCGAACTCTTGAGGGTCGCGTGCACGAGATCGAGCGCACGCTTGGGTTTGTTTAATTTGAGCCACGCATCCGATTCTTCCAAGACCACGCGGATGATGTCATCCGGTTTTGTGTAACAGGTGCACGCTTGCTGAAAATAATTCGTCGCGGTTGAAAGATTTCCGTCAAGGGCCTCGATCGAACCGAGGTCTTCCAGCATTGGGCAATTGTGCGCGCTGAGCGCGGCCTTCCCAGCCAAGGTGCGAAATTCAGCCGACGGGCGCGAGGCGTTTTTCACTGCGAACTCGTGATACAATTGCCAGTCGTTCGCATTCTTCCGGAATTGAGCATTCACATCGATTTGCAGCCACGACCCGTAGGGCCGGTAAAGCGGATCGCCGACCATCACCGACATCCAGGAGAGCGCCGGAGTCGCCATGTAAGCGCTCTCGGCGAAGGTGAAACCGCGCAGCATCCGGTCATTGAACGTGTCGAGGCGCGAAGTGAGTTGCAGATACGGCTCGTAAACATTGCCCAGACTCGCAGCCGCGCCTTTGGTAATAAGCGGGCCAACCCAGGCCGCATTGCGATCGTGCAACGTGGTCGCGCTAAATGAATGGATATGGACCGCGATGGCTCCTGGCACGAAACGAAAATCCGGGCGCGTAAACGGTCCGGTTACCTTGCCCGCGTACCAACCGTAATAGAGAGCGCAATCAGTCATCGGATACGTCTCTGGAAAAAGGGCTGGCGTATTCTCGTACACGACTGGAATCCCGGCTTTGTGAAGCTGTCCGACAATTTCAGCAAGCCATTCCTCACCGGTTGCTCCAGCAGAAACAGTCTTGTTTCCAGCATCGACATAAGCGCGGCCCCACAGTCCGTTTTTCTCCATTGCAATCGCATCGACGACCATCCGTCGGATCGTTTCGGTATTTGGAGCATCGAGCCGACACACGAGTAACAAACCGGGGTTCCCAAACTCAGCGATCGGGCGGAACCTTCGAAAGTATGGATTGAGTGCGACGCCGGAAATCTGGCGGGAATACGCAGCGAGCACAGCCATCTCGGAATCAACCGAAGCTTCGTTGCGGCTTCTGATGGGACCGTTTCCCCGTTGATCGCCCGAATAGCTGTCGGCTGAATGAATTTTTAATGGGACACCCTTAATGATTGCGACAAAATGAATGGAGCTCGCCGTAACAACGGGCGATTTGCTAGGCGACTCATTCACCGTCCACCAATGGCGTTGCCGAAAAACCGCGCGCAACGGCTCGGCGATCGTCGCGTCGTATTGCTCGCGCGTGATCTCCTCTTGCGTCGAGCAATCCAGACCGATCAAATGATCTGGCGCGATCCCGCGTTTTCCCGCATAAAATTTTGCAAGCTCGACGGATTCGGGAACCGCTTTGTTGTAAACGACGATGGTCGAATCAGCGAGCGGTTGCTCAGCAGGCAGATTGAATTCGATCACCAGCGTGAGCACGACTACGAGGCAAGATCGATATTTCATCTGGAAAATGAACTTGAGTCCGTCATGGGGACGTCGCGCGCGACGTTTTCAGAGTTGAAAATTAAGTGTTGAGCGTTTGAAATCTTCAGCAGCTCGAACTCTCAGCTCTCAGCTATCAACCATCAAATTCCGCGATGCCCGCCGTTCTGACTCTATTGCGAATAAAAAATCTCGCCCTGGTAGAAGAGCTTGAGTGGCAGATGAGCCCCGGGTTTATCGCCGTCACCGGAGAAACTGGGACAGGCAAATCGATCATCATCGGTGCGTTGCAACTTCTGCTCGGTGAACGCGCGGATAAATCGCTCATCCGCACCGGTGCCGATCTTTGCACGGTGGAAGCCGTTTTTGCCGGAAAAGATCTGCAAAAGCTCAACCCGCAGCTTGTGCAAGCTGGGATCGACCCGTGCGAGAACGAGCTGATCATTAAACGGAGCTTCTCGGCTACCGGTGGGACGCGCCAGTTCACCAATAGTTCGCCAACGACATTGGCGATCCTGAAAAATCTCGGAGATGAACTTGTCGATCTCCATGGGCCGCACGACCACCAATCTCTGCTTTCGCCCGAAACACAATTGTCCTTGCTCGATTCGTTTGCGCGCGCTCAGGAACAACTCGACGAATACCGAAACCATTACCGGCAATTGCAGACTCTGCTCGCTGAACACGCTGCACTCAATATCGCGGAAACGGCGCGCGAGCAGGAGCTCGATCTTCTGCGTCATCAGATTACAGAAATCAAATCAGCGAACCTGGTCGCTGGCGAAGAAGAGGAGATCGAGAAACGCTACAAACTGGCAAGCAACAGCAAACGGCTGATCGAGCTGGCCAGCGCCGTTGCGAGCAAGCTTTCCGAGGCAGATGATTCTGTCCTCACTCAACTTGCAGAAACGCAGCGTTTATTGCGCGAATTGGAGAAGATCGATAATTCGATGGCGCAATTTTCGTCGGCCCACGCCGCAAGCGTGGTTGAGCTTTCTGAGATCGCGCGCGCCCTTTCCGCTTACGCTGGGAAACTTGATCTCGATCCACAGCAACTCGCCGCGCTCGAGCAACGGGTTTCGCTCTTCGAAACGTTGAAGCGCAAATATGGCGGCTCGATCGCCGCGGTGATTGCATTTGGGGAACGCGCGGCTGAGCGAATGCATAAAATTGAAGGACGCGACGCAGAGCTGGATCGTCTCGCGAAAGAAATCGACAATGTTCGCGGACGAATGAACTGCGCGGGTGAAGCCCTCCGCAAGCTTCGCGTAAATGCTGCACCGAAACTTTCCGAGAATATCCGTCGCAATTTGCGCGATCTCGGATTCCGCCAATCCGAATTCGAAGCAAAGCTGAGTACGCTCGACGAGCCGCGTCCGAACGGTTTCGATTCGGTAGAATTGCTTTTCTCGCCCAATCCTGGCGAACCGTTGAAACAGCTGCGCACTATTGCATCGAGCGGGGAAATCTCGCGGTTGATGCTCGCTATCAAATCGGCACTGGCCGTGCACGACGCGATCCCATTGCTCGTTTTCGATGAGATCGACACGAACGTTGGCGGCGAGATCGCACATGCAGTTGGCGCAAAGATGCAAACATTGGGCCGCGAACATCAGGTGATTTGCATCACTCATCTCCCGCAGGTCGCAGCAACCGCATCCTCACACTTTGTGGTGACAAAAGAAGTCGTTCGTGGCCGCACGTACTCCCAATTGCGCGAGGTCAGCGGGAAGGGGCGCCAGGAAGAAATCGCGCGGATGCTTGGCGGCAAAAGCGAATCAGCACTGAAACTCGCGGCGAGCTTGCTGAAAGAGAAGGGCCGACAACGAGCTAATTGACGGCGACTTCTACAATCTTGGTAGGGATCCGGATCATTTCGCCACCGGCCCAAGCGGGAGGACGACCTTCCCGAAGATTTCATTGAGCACTTGCGCGAGACCGGTGTAGATCGCGGAGAAGCCGCAGAAAATCCCTTCGTACCCTGTGAAATGTTTAAAGCCGGCGCCCGCGCCAGTGAAATCGCCGATCGCAAGCAGAAAGAAAAGAATAGTGAGCGAACCGAACACCACCTGGCCGGCAATGTGGAGTCGCAATGTGCCGATAAACATCACGGCGGTGAAAATTCCCCACATCGCAAGATACGCAGCCATCGCAGTATCGTTGGAGGCTGCGCCCCAGCCAAGCTTCGTCAGCACAATCAGCGCGACTAGCGATAGCCAAAACAAGCCATAGGAAACAAACGCGGTCATTGCAAACGTGTTGCCCTTCTGCCATTCCATGATTCCGGCGATGATTTGCGCGAGCCCGCCATAGGAAATTCCCATTGCTAGGATCATGCTGTTGAGTTCGTAAAACCCGGCGTTGTGGAAATTGAGTAATACTGTCGTCATGCCAAAGCCAAGCAGACCCAGTGGGGCAGGATTTCCAGTCGTATCCTTTAGCTGAGTAACCGATCCGTTCATTACAGCGCCAGTCTGCCGAAAGGCAGACCGCCAACGCAATAACAATATCGGCTGGACGGCTAACCAGCCCGTCGGACCAGTAAAGCCGCTGGCACACAACAACGCTAAAATTTTCCCTCGCCAGCAACTGAGTAGATTCTTTATCGTCAGACTTTCCAACATGATTCGGCGCGATTATTTCATCATCGGAGCTGGCATTGGAGGAGCCAGCGCTTGCCAGGGAATTCGCCGTTACGATAAACGCGGCTCCGTGACCCTGGTCGGCGCGGAGGTTTTTTCCCCTTACAAGCGCTGGATTCTCTCGAAGGGTTTTCTGCAGGAAAAAAGTCCGCAGTTAAAAAAATTGCAGGAACCCGAGGAGCGTTGGTTTAAAGCGCACAAGATCGAGACGCGCTTCGGCACGGTGGTGACGCAGTTCAATATCGAGCGCCGACTGGCGGTTCTGGTCAACGGCGAAACCATCGAATTTAATAAAGCGTGCTTAGCCATGGGCAGCCGGCCCGTGCGGCCACCGGTTGCCGGAGTGGCTCTGGGAAATGTGATTTACCTGCGGACGATTCGGGACGCGCTTGCATTAAAGGAGATGGCGAGTCTGGAAAAAACGGTCATGGTCGTTGGCGGCGGATTACTGGCGTGCGAGGCGGCAGCGAGCTTGCGGATGATGAAAATGAAGGTCAGTATCATGCATCGCGATGCCTATTTGCTGAACCGTTATCTTGATCCCGAAACAGGCGCTTGGCTTACGGACTATTTTGGGAAACATGGCGTGACCATACTCATGGGAGAAAGCCTAAACGGGTTCGAGGGAAAGACTGTCCTGCGCAACATCCAGACCAAGAGCGGGAACCGAGTTCCGGCCGGCCTTGCCGTCGTCGCGTGTGGCGCAGAACCAAATCTTGAGCTGGTTCGCAACACGCCGCTGTCCGGGCCGCACGGGTCGCCAGTGACGGAATATCTCGAAACCGAAGAAAAGGGAATTTATGCGATTGGCGACCTAGCGTTTTATCCGGATCGGATCATGGGCGGGATGCGGCGTCAGACACATTGGGACAATGCCCGTGACCAAGGGCTTATCGCGGGCGCAAACATGACGGGCAAGAAACGCATTCGTTATGAACAGGTCCCTTATTTCTGGACGGAGATGTTCGATTTGCACATGGATTTTGTCGGTGATTTCAGTGTGCTCCCCACGCGCGTTGACTGCCGCGGAAGCTATGCGAAGAAGAAGTTCATCGCACGCTATTACCAAGCCGAAAAGCTTCGTGCCATTCTACTGTGCCAACAACCGCCACGCGAGGTCGAATCCGCTAAGACGCAGTTGCGCCACGCTCTGGGAAAGTGAACTGTAGCGGCGCTCTGCCAGCGCCGAACGCGGAACGCTCGACGTCGAACGCCCAACGCCGAATGACAAGTTAAAAGCTAGTGGTGAAAGAGAGCCGGCGCGCACGACGGAAAGCGATGGTCAATTTCCTCATTGACTCAGGGGCAGTTTACAGCCTTGTCCCCGCCCGGACATTAAGGAGACTTGACGTGCGTGCGCACCGGGAGGTGGATTTCTCCCTCGCTGACGGGACCACCATCAGGCGGCAAGTCGGAGACGCGTATTTTGAATTGAAGGGCGAAGGTGGCGCGTCGCCGGTGATCTTTGGCGAAGAAGGCAACAAACCGCGCTTGGGCGCGACTACCCTCGAGAGCATTGGGGTCATTCTCGATCCATTTAAATTCCAGTGCGCATGTTGCTCGGTTAAGCAACAATTCAATCTGTCGATGTCGAAAGCGTCGCGGAAGTTTTCGGCGTCAATTCACCTCCGTCGGCTCCGCCGGAATTTCGAGCGCGGAGTTACTCACACCTACAAGTTTCCAGTCCCACGGCTTACCGGAAAGGTGACGCCAGTCGAGCTTGAAAGGGGTTGTCAGCGAATTGACCTGCTCTTTGAGCGACTCCGTAACTTCGCTCTGGCCACCATCGATCCAAATTCTGCCTGACCATTGAGCACGCCGCTGGTGAACTTGCACGCTCACGCTGAATGCACTGAGCTTGAGACCGCGCACGTATCGAAATCCTTCGTGCATACGTTCAAGCACACGAGTACGATCGTCGCCCCATTGATCATGATAATCGCTGGCTATGAAATTCCCCGCAGCCGGCCAGTCTTTATGCTCGATTGCATGAAGAAGGTTCTCGGTATGACGCTTGATCTGGCGTTCGGGACGCCAGAGCCACAGAAGAAACAGCCCGACACAAAACACCGCCGCAAGCCCGCCATAAAATGCTCCACGCAACGAAATCTCCACACGGGCGACTTAACTCTTCCCGGAGAGTAACGCCATTCTACCGCAGGATCGTTCAAGATTTTTTTGAGGATGGCTCGACCGGTTCCGTTACTGATTGATCTCGCTCCCAGCCTTCGTTCTCCAGCTTAATCTGCTCGATAGCGATCGCACCCGCGTTAGCGTCTAGGTCGGGCAGTATTTGATATTCTGAAACCCAGCAGCGGTAAATTTTGTAGGCAAGGACAAGTTGCCCGGCCTCGTTGTATAGTTCGAGAACGACGTCTTTACGGAAGTCTTTTAGCGATACTTCCGCGCCCTGGCCGGCACCCAAACTCCACACTTTATTGGCCCAGTTCTCGAATTCCCCATCGTGAGTAACACCACGCTCAAGCGTGATCGGCGCGAATTCAATGAGACCAGGCGATTTGCGGCTGCTGCTCGGATCGCCTCCTTCGCGATGATGAATGACTTCAGTGCTCCGTCGCAGCCCGCTTATTTTACTGATACCGGCAACGTACCGGCCGTCCCATTTGACACGAAACTTGAAGTTTTTGTACGGGTCAACGCGCGTCGGGTTAACAGAAAATTGCGCCATAATCGGTGAATATTCGACTGCGAAACGAAGGCTGCGCGAATCGCTGATACGAAAACCCGCCAATCCTGTCAACTTTCAGAGTTGTGTGAGGCTGCATGCTTCGCTTTTAGTTTGCGATCTCTTAACCGGCGTCGCGTGCATACCAATCCACCTTGCGTGTCACATACATTACAACTGCAAGCAAAACAAAGAGTGCGATAGCGCCCATGAGTAGCGCGTAATCTTGCTGCCGCAAAGTGATATAAAGAAAAGTGTAAACGCCCGCTAGCCCCGCGCCGATCATTAGCGTGCGTGCGCCACCGCCGAGGAAAAACTGGCAATACCACGTGATCAACATAGTGGACGCGACCCCTGCAATCAGATAGGCCCAACTGAATCCGATAAATTCCGAAATCGATAACAGTAACAGATAAAACAAACAAAGCGCTGCCCCGACCATCAGATATTGAAACGGATGAATCTTTTGCCGTGCTGTGACTTCAAAGAGGAAGAACGTCGTAAAAACGAGCACAAGAAAGAGCACCCCATATTTAATCGAGCGTTCAACGTAGCGATACGCATCCAAGATCGACAAGAACTGTGCCCCGAACAGCGACTCAGAAACCGAGGACACATTGAATCGTTCGTTTCCACCACGGCTGGTCCATGCCTGCGGATAATTGCGCCCATAATACGAGACCTTCCATTTCGCTTCAAACCCATCGCGCCGCACCGATCGTTCTGTCGGCAGAAAAGCGCCGCGAAATCCAGGATCCGGCCAACTAGATTTCAGTGTTGCTTCGTTCTGCATGCCGAATGGCGCGAAAAAGATTCCTTCGCTGCCGTTGAAATCTAGCGGAATCGAAAATTCGACTTCTGTGGCAATTGGTTTGTCGCTGCCAAGCGGTGCGGTCGCGCCTGTCGTGTATCCTGGAACCTGAGAGCCGGGCAGCAATGGGCGGTTGCTCCCGCCCCAGTTGAGCACAATCGCGTCACGCGTGCCGCGCAGATCATTGATCGCGATCGTAACGAACGCGTCTTTCCATTGCACGTCTTTCGGGTCGATCTTAAGCGGGCCGAAATCGGGCGGCACAAATTTCCCCGAGAGCGTAACCTGCGAGTGAAAAACTGCCGCGTCGTAGATCCCGCGGTGCAACATTTGTGTTTGCACGTTTCCCGTGATGCGCAGTGTTTCGGGTAGGAAGTAAGCATTGGCAGTGGCGGTCTCTTCCACTTCACGGCGCTCCATTTTTCCGTCAGGCGCTGCCACTTCCTTTACCGTCTTAAATCTGTACTGGTATGGGATCCCAAGGACTGGCCCAACCAAATTCTGCTCCCTACCCCACGACGACGTGATATCGCCCACTGCCTCATTCCGTCGCCGCAATCGCTCGCTCAAGACACCGTTAATCATGGCCAGCGGAATCAACAAGACCAACACCAGTGCACCGACTCCCAGCAACTTAATAATGGTGCTGTGCCGCCGCCCAAATGATGGCTGCGATCTCGGCAACGGTGGCGGCGCTTGCGTCTCAGGCACGGCAAGAGAATGAACAAGTGGCCTCGTTTCCGCAATAAAATCCGCGCCTGAAAAATGTGGCTGGAGGCGGAATCGAACCGCCGAGACTGCGCCCCTGCGAAAGCATGCTGAAATTTGCTGAAATTGGCCTTGGATTGCATGTTGTTCGCTTCGATCGCTTTCGGATCTAGATCAACAGATACAACACGTTGTTTCCCGCCGTAAGGATACGGAATCGAAATACCGGGCACGCTGATGAGCCCGACGCGAAATTGGTTCATCGCAATAGCGAAGGTTTGTTGCTCGTTCAGTTTGGTGCTGCTGATACCGAACTGGAGAATCGGGACCGCCAACGTTGCGCGTGTGGAAAGCAAAAACCAAATGCGCAATTCCTGCGACCAAAATCAAGCAACCGATGATAAGCGCGATTCCAAAAGAGAATGTCAGACGAAGGTTTATGGCCAGAATTCCACAAACAAAGGTCACTATGCTCCAAACTATCAACCATGGAGACACGTTTTTTATCGCGGGCCCGATCGACTCGATGTTCGTCAGGGTCACGGATAGGTCTTCAGAATTCTTTCAACTTCTCGAATTGCTTGCGGATTATATTGGGCGCCGTGATCTGAATTGACGATTAACTCCGACTGCGCGCCCTCAAGATGAGAGCTCCAGTACGGAACGATACCATCGGAACTGTTGGGTGTGTCGCGCCGGCCGCGGTCTCCAATGATCGAATGATAAGGAATACCGCGCGTGATTGGCAGTTTGTTGACCGCTTCCACGAACCGATCGTTAGGCTCCAGCGTATCTACGCTATTCGGCATGCGATTCAGGGGTCTGGCGGCAGGGTCGGCAATCAGGAGCGGTTTGGTTGATGCATAGATCGACGTGAAGAGCCGAGGAGTCCTGACAAGAGTGGCGCCGATGCGCCCGATCCAGTTCGAGGCCAGCTCGCTGCCGCGATGGGGCGTCGAGATAAATATCACCCGCTGAACGTCCGGCCGATGATCAAAAACAAGCGCCTGTTCCAAGAGCTTGCGTGTGTCGCTCGCCAGCGGAGTTTTGGCAGGAGGCGTGGCGAAAAAATCGCGCCAGATTTTGTCGCCAGCATCTGTGACCATTAATCGACAAATCATTCCGCCCATACTGTGACCAATCAGGACGATGCGTTTGTGATTTGGGAATGCGCGCTCGATCCCATCAAGATCCTGGCGGAAGAGCGCGGCGGCGTACGGATAGGGATAACCACTCGGATAACTGAAGTACCAGAACTGATAATGCTTCCTTATCGCTGGGTCATCACGGAGGGAGTCGATCATTGGCGCCCAGCTCGCTCCTGTTTCTTGCAAGCCGTGAAC
>JBKPQL010000105.1:0-13202 GCA_046734045.1 Verrucomicrobiota bacterium | reverse complement strand
CTTTCGCGTGATTCTAAATCCAGATGTACTTAAGCGACTGAAGGAAGAGGACGAGGAACTGCTTATCGATCTGGAGCGACGCTACGCAGGTCGGCTCGTGTTTCGGGGCGATCCCACGTTTCACCAGGAAAAGTTCATCATTACTGATGCAAATACCGGGGCGGAGCTTAAAACCTAGAGGGATAAAAATAGCCGAAAATAGTTCTTGCAATTTTTTGGGACCCCCGTCAAACTCGCGGCAATCCAGACAAAGGAGCTAATTTCGTTATTGACGTGTGGCCTCCAAAATGTTTGGAATAGGAAAACTTAACCAAAAGGAGAAATAAAATGAAAAAATTAATCTTAGGCCTCGTAAGTATCGGTGCGTTCGCATCTGTCGCCTTCGCCGGAACCGAATATTCCGGAAAGGAAATGAAACAGGTAGCCGCTCCACCGCCGTGCCCGGAGTGGTACGCCGACCAGGAGTTTAACGTGAGTCTGTGGGGCACTTACGTTTTTACGGGAAACGAATGGCAGAACGACCGCTACATTAGAGCCGACCATGCTTGGGGCGGTGGTATAGACGCCAAATACTTTTTCCACCGTTATTTCGGCGTTGGAGTTGAAGGCTGGATCGCCGATGCAAGACGGGATCAGGAAAATGACTTCGTCGATTTCAGTGACCGAATTTTCGAGCAAACCTTCACCGATAAGCGCCACGGAATCGGTTCCGTGTTGGGCACCTTGACCTTCCGGTTTCCGTTCCACTGCAGTCGCTGGTCCCCCTACGTGTGGGCTGGTGGCGGCGGAATCTTTGGCGGCGGTGGTGGGGAGCCGATCAATCAGCTTTTCCTCGAAAACGAACCAGGCGGGCCTGCAACCGGACGGCCTGTAACCGGAATCGGTGGGCTTCGTAGATTCGGGGGCGAGGGATTCGACATTATCAAGACAGTTGGTCATACAGAGCACGAATCGAAGGCCGTTGGTCAATTCGGTGCGGGCATCGAATTCCGCTTCACGCCGCATATCGGCTGGGTCAGTGATTTCAGTTGGAATGTCGTGGACGGGACCAACAACAACTTCGGTATGGTCCGCACAGGTGTGAATTTCGCCTTCTAAGATTGAGGGTTGCAGTTTTCTGAGGCGGCGTCCGGAACATCGGACGCCGCTTTTTTTGTACGCGTTACGCGAACTTCGATTGCCGTAATCAACGCCTGATTTCGAACGATTGAGTTTGCGAAGGTTTGCATGCGAGCGAAATTATTGTGATGTCATTCGTCGAAACCTTGGACAATTTGGCTCTGACGAAATCGGAGCTCGTGCACCGCTTCGAGCATCTGATCGCTCCCAAATCGAATAAGGAGCTCGAAGCCATGGCACAAGCTTCGCGCTCGCTCACCTTACAAAATTTTGGACGCACGATGCGTCTGTTCGCTCCGCTGTATCTTTCCAACGAATGCATCAACAATTGCCGGTATTGCGGTTTCTCACGCGATAATCCGATCCTTCGCGTCACGCTCGATGTCGATGAAGTCGTTACCGAAGCGCAGCATCTGGCTCGCCAAGGATTTCGTCAGATCCTTCTCGTTGCCGGCGAGCACCCCAAATTTGTGAGCAGTGACTACCTCGCTGAATGCGTGCGCGCACTCGCTCCAGACTTTTCATCGATTTCCATCGAGGTTGGGCCGATGGACACGGAGGATTATGTGCCGATTGTCGAAGCGGGCGCGGAAGGGCTTGTCGTTTATCAGGAGACTTACAATCGGGGCGTCTATGCCGAGATGCACACTGCGGGGCCGAAACGCGATTTCAATTTTCGACTCGATTGTGCCGAGCGCGGGTACGCGGCCGGGTTTCGCCGGCTCGGCATCGGTGCCCTCATTGGGTTATGGCGTTGGCAGGATGAAGCGATCGCGCTGGCAGCGCATTTGGAACATTTATTCAAACGCTGTTGGCAGGCGCAAATCACAGTGAGCTTGCCCCGGTTGCGCCCGGCGGCCGGTGGATTTCGCCCGCTCTTCTCCATGACCGATCGCGAACTGGCGCAATTGGTCTGCGCCTTACGCATTATTTTTCCGCAGGTCGGGATCGTGCTGAGCACGCGCGAGCGCGCATCGCTGCGGGATTCCCTGTCTGTGATCGGGGTAACGACGATGAGCGCCGGTAGCCACACCGAGCCCGGCGGTTACACTCGTCAAGGCCGCGAACATTTGCATCGCACCGTGCGCGGCCGCATCGTCGCTCCCGAATACCAAGACGGCGAAGATCAACTAGCGACCGGCCAATTCGAGATTAGTGATGAACGTTCCCCGGCGGAGATTGCAGCAGTCCTTCGCGGTCGCGGACTCGAGCCGGTTTGGAAAGATTGGGACCAAGCTCTCTGCGGCGCAATTCAACGAATTACGCAGTTGCATTCGCAGCACCGTCCCGCGTTGGACGAGATCCATCAAAACAGCTAACACAGAAGGCTGCTGAACTTGGCTTCGTGGACGGTCGAATTTTTTTCGTTCTTCCGCACGATGGTCCCCGCTCAACAAGGTCGCGACGGTCTTCGAATATGAAGTGGACGGACAGGGCAACTCGCGATCGAAATCTGGGAGTGGAAGTAGTTCGCAGCGAGGCGCTGCGAGATGCTTACGACGCTTTGGAAACTGGCGACGGCGTGGTACCGTCTTTTTCCAGCGCAATCTTTAGGACTTCATCCACATTTTCCACCGGAATAAATTTGAGTTTTTGTTTCGCTTCTTCCGGTACATCGACAAGGTCTTTTTCGTTGAGCTTGGGAATGATGACGGTGGAAATGCCGGCGCGCATGGCGGCGAGGCTTTTTTCTTTCAGGCCGCCGATCGGCAGAACGAGTCCGCGCAATGTGATTTCGCCGGTCATAGCCACATCGGAACGGACCGGCCTGTTGCTGAAAAGCGAGGCGAGCGCCGTGAACATTGCGATCCCCGCCGATGGCCCGTCTTTTGGTACTGCACCAGCCGGAACATGCACATGGATATCGATCTTGCGAAAATCTTCTGAGTTTGTGCCGAGCTGACCGTCGCGGCTGCGCACGAGACTAAGAGCGGCCTGGACTGATTCTTTCATCACTTCGCCGATGTGTCCCGTGAGCGTGACGTTCCCTTTGCCAGAATAACGGGTCGCTTCGATGTGTAGCACTTCGCCGCCAGCCGGTGTGTAAGCTAGACCGGTAACAACACCGGGCTGACTCGTTTTAAGTTTTGTTTCACGAACGTACTTCGCTGGGCCGAGCAATTCAGCGACGCGCTCTGGCGTGATGGTGGCGCGTTCAACTTCTCCACGCGCGACCTGCGCCGCCACGGCGCGACAGACGGCCCCGATTTGCCGTTCCAATTCGCGGACTCCAGCCTCGTGCGTGTAATCGTTGATGATCCGGCGGAAAGCTTCATCCTGCCATTCGCATTGCTCTGGCTTAAGGCCATTCTCCTCCAATTGTCGCCGAACTAAATATCGCTTTGCGATCTCAAGCTTCTCCCGCTCGGTGTACCCGGGGAGTGAGATTACTTCCATCCGGTCGCGGAGCGGTTCCGGCACAGCGTCGATATAATTCGCCGTCGCGATGAAGAGCACTTGCGACAAATCGAATGGCACATCGAGATATCGATCGGAAAACGTATGGTTCTGGCGGGGATCGAGCACTTCCAAAAGTGCGCTCGCTGGATCACCGCGGAAATCGGCGCCGATCTTATCGACTTCATCCAGCATCATCACCGGATTGCGCGTGCCGGCACGGCGCAATTCCTGAATGATGCGACCTGGCATTGAGCCAATGTAAGTACGGCGATGACCACGGATCTCCGCTTCGTCTTGAATGCCACCTAAACTCATCCGCACAAACTTTCGGCCGAGCGCATCGGCGATTGATTGACCCAAACTTGTTTTGCCTACCCCGGGCGGTCCGACAAAACAAAGGATGGGGCCGTGCCCCTGCGGATTCAATTTGCGCACCGCCAGATACTCGATGAGTCGCCGTTTTACTTTTTCCAGATCGTAATGATCGCGATCGAGGGTCTGCTGCGCCTGATTGAGATCGAGATTGTCCTCGCTCAGTTTTGACCATGGAAGTTCGGCGATAGTTTCGACGTAGCTTACGATTACCGAATATTCCGGGCTAGCCGGAAGAATGACGTCGAGTCGCTTCAATTCACGGTCCGCCTGCTTGAGAACTTCCTCTGGCGGCTTTGCTTCTTCCAGGCGCTTGCGCAATCGCTCGATCTGATCGGCCGTACCTGAATCTTCACCCAGCTCGCGCTGGATCGCTTTCATCTGCTCACGCAAATAAGCGCGTCGTTGCGCCTCGGAAAACTGCGATTGCACATCCTGTTGCAGTTTTTGTTGGATCTGCGCGATCTCCAGTTGCGACGAGATCGCCTTTTGAACCACGGCCAGCCGCTTTTCAACATCAAGCTCCTCAAGGATCGCCTGTTTCTGCGCGGTATCGACATTCAAATTTGGCGCGAGGAAATCGGCCAACTGTTCGGGATCCTCAATGCTCAGCACGACGGCACGCGCTTGTTCGGGCATATCCGGAGTCAGCTCGAGAAGCTTCGCGGCGGAGTCGCGCAAGTTTCGGTAAGTCGCTTCCCATTCCTTGGTCTGTGGTGGCAGTTTGGAATGGAGCAATTCCACCTCCGCCCGCAGGTAAGGATGCATGCTGATAATTTTTCGCAGGCCAAACCGGCGGAGGCCCTGCACGACAACGATAACGTGATTGTCCGACTGACGTAAAAGTTTTAAAACGATCGCGGCAGTGCCAACCGGGTAGAGATCTTGTGGCTGAGGCTCCTCTTTGGTTTCATCGCGCTGCGTCAGCAGACCGATGATTTTCGTTTGCGGCAATGTTTCATCCAGCAGCTTGATCGATGCAGCGCGGCCTACGGTCAGAGGAAGAATCGTCCCGGGAAAAATGACGAAGCTGCGCAGTGGGAGAATCGAAAGGACATTGGGAATCGATTGCCCCGCTCGCTCCGGGATTCCTGCGATTGTAGCCGCGTCCCCAGGGGCTGATTTCGCATCGGCACCTGGATTCAAGGCAATAAGTGGGTCGTCGTTCATTCTTTTAATGGAAGTGAAATCCAGAGGAGCCCATTGCGCTGTTCGGCATGCACGTTCTCAATGTCTACTGACGCTGGGAAGCACACCTCGCGTTCGAAAGGTCCGTAGTCGATTTCCATGGCCAGCAATTGCACCGCGCGCCCCTCTTCATGCGTGGGCTCGGGCACGTCGCGCACGCCGCGCAAGATGAGGCGCTCGGGCTCGACCGTCAGGTCAATTCGTGAACGGTCAACTCCGGCAAGATCGACACATACCCGAATGCACTTATCACAGCGATACGCGTTGATGGCCGGTTCCCATGTATGCGAGCCAAACCGCGAAAAATGCAGACGCCTTAGTTCAGAGGTCACATCGTGGAGCATGCCGTGCGCCCAGCGCAATTTGATATTTCGAGTTGGATCCATTGGAAAATAAACCTCGGCCTCGCGCGCTTCGTTTTCAACCAGAGCCGTAAACGAAGTGAGAGCACCTACACTGCAACCAGCAGGTCGCTCTGGAAAAACAACCCGATTATTTTACTGGAATTTTCTTCCGTCGAGACTGGGCTCCGGGGCGTTTCGGCAGTGTCAATCGCAAAACGCCGTTTTTGAACTCGGCTTTCGCTTTTGCCTCATCCACTTCCACCGGCAACGGGATGGCTCGTTCGAAAGAGCCAGAGCTGCGCTCCATGCGATATTGCCCTTTCTGGTTTCCCTCTCGCTCGTATTTCTTCTCGCCCCGAATTCTGAGCGTCCCGTCCTCAACGCTCAGTCAATATCCTTCGCTTCGACCCCAAGAATTTCGGCGCAGATTTTTACGTCTTTGTCCGTTTCGGTCACTCAGTGCGTCATTCTGAGCGAAGCGAAGTATCCCTCATAGCCCGCGCTCAGTCGCAAGCCAGTCCCTCGCTCCACTCGACAAGACCAGCGTTTACTTGATGAGCCGGATGGCCAGCGGGTACCGATAAAATTTTCCTTCGCTCGCCTGAATCGAAGCTACGATCACCAGCACCACATTTAAAATATGCAGCAGGATCAAAATCAGAAATCCAATCAGCACCAGACAAAGCACGCCGGCGATCACACTATAGATCAACATTGAGATCTGGAAGTTGAGCGACTCTTTCCCATGCGCATCGATCTCCGCCGAATCGCCGCGCTTCGCCAGCCAAACAACCAGCGGACCCAGAATGTGGCCAGCCCACGGCACGAAAAAACCGATGAGCGCGGTCGCGTGGCAAAGCACATTCCATGTTCGCACGTCCGATGAAGTGGTGACGGATGGCGGCGGCGTTTGTTGGTCCATGGTTGTTTATCCTTTCGAATGAGGAACAAAATGACGTGATTCGTAAAAACGTTACATCAGTACGACAGAATGTCTTGCCAACCTCTTTTAACGCTTCAACGATTGAACGGTTTCATTGACGAAGCCATTCGTCATTTTCATTCATGCTTTCACGCGTTCGATGTGGGCACCGAGTTCACTCAATTTTTCATCGAGCCGTTCGTAACCGCGGTCGATGTGATAAACGCGACTGACTTCAGTGATTCCTTCCGCCTTTAATCCGGCGAGCATGAGGGCCGCGGACGCGCGGAGATCGCTGGCCATCACCGGTGCTCCCAAGAGATGATCGACCCCCTCGATCACGGCAGTCGCGTCCTCCAAGCGCATTTGCGCTCCCATGCGTTTGAGCTCTGCCACGTGCATGTAGCGTTGGGGAAAAACATTTTCCGTCACAAAACTGGTGCCATGGCTGGTAGAAAGCAGGGCGCACATTTGCGCCTGCATGTCGGTCGGAAAACCGGGATATGGCTCCGTCTTTATCTCCAAAGACCTCGCAGCCCCGTTCGGCCAAATCGAGATTGCATTATCGGCGACGTCGATGGGGAAACCGCAGGCCGACAACGATTCGGTTACCGCGCGAACATGCTCGGGGTTCACCCGCTTGACGGTGACTCCGTCGCCCGAAATCGCGCCCGCCACCAAAAACGTTCCGGTTTCGATCCTGTCGGGAATCACTTGATGTTCCGCTCCGTGCAGCGCACGCACACCTTCAATAATGATGCGCCGCGTTCCGGCGCCTTCGATCTTCGCGCCCATTTTGTTCAGAAAATTCGCGAGATCGATAACTTCCGGTTCCTGCGCTGCGCCTTCGATCGCAGTTAAACCATCGGCGAGCACGGCGGCCATCATCACGTTGCCAGTGCCGAGGACAGTCGGGCCGAATTTGCCCTGCATGTTGATGATCGCTCCGGTTAGCTTCGGCGCAGAGACTTTAATGTTGCCGCTCTCAACACGCACCACTGCTCCCAGGGCTTCGAACCCTTTCAGATGAAGATCAATTGGCCGATCACCAATGACACACCCACCGGGCAACGAGACCGTGGCCTCTTTGCAACGCCCCAGCAGCGGCCCTAGCACGCAGACGGAAGCACGCATTTTGCGCACGATGTCGTAAGGCGCGACAGATCCCGCCTTGTCGGCGGTAACGCTAACTGTGCCACTGGCGCGTTCCACTTGCGCGCCTAGATGCATCAGAATTTGCAACATGTAATGCGTATCGCTCAGATCAGGCACGTCGTGCACTACGCATTGCTCCCGCGTGAGCAGCGTGGCAGCCAGGATCGGCAGCGAAGAATTCTTCGAGCCGCTGACCTTAATTGACCCGGAAAGCCGGTGGCCACCATGAATACGAATCTTATCCATACCGGGCAAACAGAAATCGCGTCACACCTGAATAATCGGTTTTCGAATAAATGTCGCGGTATTTTTTTTCCGTCAGCGCCGAAAAAAGCGCCTCATTCTGGCCGATTCCGATCTCCAAGGCCAGCACTCCGCCTGGGCTCAGGCGCGTCGGCGCCTCCTCGATCAATTCGCGCACCAGCTCGTCTCCACGCGTCCCGCCAAAAAGCGCCACATCTGGATCATGCAAAACCTCGCGCGAAAGCGTACCTCGATCTTGCGCTGCGATGTAAGGAAGGTTTGCTACAATGAGATTGAACGTTCCCTCCACATTTTCGACGAGATCGCCTTTCAAAAACTGGACGCGGTCGCCCAAATTTAGCCGGGTCGCATTTTCCTGCGCAAGCGCCAGCGCATCTTGGGAAATATCGACGGCGACAACTTTCGCCTCGGGAAACTTGGCAGCCAGACTGAGCGCGATCACCCCGCTACCAGTCCCAACGTCCAAAATGTGCGATTTCGGATTTTGGATTTCGAATTTTAACAATTCGACGAGTTCTTCGGTTTCGGGCCGCGGCACCATCGCGCGGTTGTCACAAAGAAAGATCAGCCCACAAAATTCGACCGTGCCCAGCAAATGCTGAAGAGGTTCGCGTTGAGTGCGGCGCTTTACCAGTTCACGCAACGGCCCCAGTTCCGCTTCGGTCAATTTGCGTTCGAATTGCAGATAAAGCTCCATGCGCGTTCGCCCGAGTACATGCGCCAGTAAATGCTCTGCGTTCAGGCGCGGACTTTCGATGTTGTATTTCTTAAAATACGTCGTCGTCGATTGAAGCACTTCAAGAACCGTCATACGTGGTACTTCTGTCACACGGAGCGAAGTTAAAACCTTTCTTGCCGTTGCTTGTTAGGCGCGCAATTCATTGGAACAGTAGAAGATTTCTCCATTTCGGTCGAAACGAGAGAAGCAAATTGCTCATGCGGGCGCTGATTCCTTCAACCGCTGACTTACATCAGCAGTTTGCAGCTCGCCGATTAATTCGCCAAGATCGCCGTCCATCACCCGGTCCAAATTGTAGAATGTCAGACCAATTCGATGGTCCGTCACACGGTTCTGCGGAAAATTGTAGGTGCGAATTTTTTCTTCGCGCCCACCGCTGCCGATCTGGCCGCGGCGTTGCGCGCTGTACTTCTCCGCTTCCTGACGCTGCTTTCGCTCGAGCAGGCGCGCCCGCAAAATCGACAATGCACGCTCCTTGTTCTTGATCTGGCTGCGGCCCTCCTGACACCTTACGATCATGCCGGTCGGGATGTGCATGACCTGCACAGCCGAGTCGGTCGTGTTTACGCCTTGTCCACCGGGCCCACCCGCGCGTGAAACTTCGATTCGCAAATCTTCCGGTTTCAATTCGACATCCACTTCTTCTGCCTCAGGCAAAACCGCGACCGTCGCAGTTGAAGTATGAATGCGGCCCTGCGCTTCGGTTGCCGGCACGCGTTGCACGCGATGCACGCCGCTCTCATAACGCAGTTTTCGAAAAACTGATTCGCCGGAGACGCGGAAAATGACTTCTTTCAGTCCGCCGACCTCTGACGGACTCGATTCGAGGTCCTCGGTTTTTAAGCCGGCTGATTCTGCGTAGCGATGATACAATCGGTAAAGATCGGCGGCGAAAATCGCCGCTTCATTTCCGCCGGTCCCGGCGCGGATTTCGACGATGGCATCTCGATCTTCGTTTTCATCGGATGGAAGTAACTGGATTTGAATTTCGCGCTGAAGATCGGCGACTCGTTTTTCTAGGTCTGGAATTTCGTCATTAGCCATCGCTGCGATTTCGACATCGCGCGACGTGGCCAGCTCGCGATTGTCATCCAACTGCTTGCGTGCGGCTTCGAGTTTGCCCCACGTTGCCAGCAGCCCCTTGAGAGTCGCATGTTCGCGCATGATTTCCTCGGCGCGTTTGCGATTGTCGAACAGGCGCGGGCCAGCGATCTCGCGTTCGAGTTGCTCGAAACGTTCGCGCTTGAGTTGAATAAGGGAATCGAAGTCCATAACGATTTAGCGTCGACTGCGTCAGCCGCCGACCAGGGCGCTTGGCGCGAGCGCCTCTACAAGAAGCTAAGCTTTCTTCTGAGCGCGCGCGGCTTTGGTGCTGCCGTAGCGGCGAGCGAATTTCTCGACGCGCCCGGCGGTGTCGACGAACTTCTGTTCGCCGGTGAAAAAGGGATGACAAGCGGCACAAATACCGATCTTAATATCGCGACGCGTGGAGCGGGTATGATACACCGCACCGCACGCGCAGACGATATCGGTCTCGTAATACTCTGGATGAATGCCTGCTTTCATCTTCTGAAAGGAGCGCGGAATGTATCCGCGCGCCGGGTCTTCTGCAAGCGATGAAATCCGAAGATCCGTTGCTGGCAGCGTGGGACAACACGCTATCGCGAAAAGGCGATCAGCCCGCCATTCTCGATCCCACTGGCCACGTCGTATGGTCGTTTCGGCAGATTGAAGAGCGAGCGTGCGATTTCGTAGCGAAAATCGACATATTCCATGCCGGCGACGTCATTGGGATCCAAATCGGCAATCACGAAGATTGGCCGTCGATTTTCGTCGCTTGTCTGCGCAAGGGGCTGGTTGTTCTTCCGCTTGAGCAATCGATCAGCGACCAACAACGCGACGCTGCACTGGAGATTTGCAAGGCAAGCGCTGTAGTGGCCGCTGCTCCCAGCGGCTCCGCTGTGCTGATATGTCGACTGAGGGCAGCCGACGCTACACCGGATTGGGGGGAAAATGCACCGGCACTTTTCAAACTCACTTCCGGCACGACTGCTGCGCCGCGCGCGATCCGTCTCCGAACCGAACAACTGCTAGCGGATTGCAATCAGATTTGTGACACGATGGGAATCTCCGGTCTCGACCTAAATTTCGGTGTCATTCCAATTTCGCATTCTTATGGATTCAGCAATTTGCTAACGCCTTTGATCGCGTGCGGTGTGCCAATGGTGCTGAGCCGCGACCGGACGCCGCGTGCCGTGCTCGCCGACATTGCGCGCACGAACGCAACGGTCTTCCCCGGTATGCCGGTTTTTTATCAGGCATTTGGCGAGATGGATGACGTTCCCGCTTTGTCGAAACTCCGGCTTTGCATTTCCGCGGGGGCTCCATTACCCGTCAGCGTCGCACAGAAATTCCGGGAGAAATTCCGGCTGCCCATACATTCGTTCTACGGCGCGTCAGAATGCGGCGGGATTTGTTACGATCGCGAGGGAACGAGCGAGCAGGACGGCTTTGTTGGTTGGCCAATGAAAGGCGTCAGACTTGAAATGCTCGACCCAAACGCGCCAGCAAGCCAGATTCGGGTACGCAGCGCCGCCGTCGGCGACGGATATTTTCCTGAGCCAGATGACGAAAAATTAGGCAACGGAACTTTCGTTCCCGACGATTTGCTCCTGGGAGATGATTCGGGATTCAAAATCGTCGGTCGAGTTTCGGATATGATTAACGTCGCAGGAAAAAAAGTGAATCCGGCGGAGGTGGAGGCGCAACTGTTGCGCTTTGCGGGTGTGCGACACGCTGTGGTGTTTGGGCGTCCGACAGCCGTGGGAGCATTGCGCAACGAGGAAGTAGCGGCATGCGTGGTAGCCGACGCCGATCGTTCGACTGGGCTGAGGACAAGCCTTGGCGAAAAGGAACTTCAGGAATTTTGTCGAACTGCATTGAGCGCCTGGCAGGTACCGAAACGAATTTTTTTTGTGGACGCAATCCCGGTGAATGAGCGCGGAAAAATCAGTCGGCGCGAGCTGGCACGGCGCTTTTCGACAGAGAAGCAAGATCGGCTTCAAACTGATTTGGATACTTGAATAAAGGCTTACATCGGATTTGCTTAGGCAAACCGTGGAGGAGTACCATGTCCAAATCAGCCGGCGAACCAGAACCAACTGAAGTTCCAGTGGAATCTTCGAGTAGTGAAGAGTCAGATCGCGCCAAGGATCGTTCTGTTTCCCAAGAGGACGAACTAGCTGCGCAAGCCTCGACTTCTGGGGAAGCCGCGGCCGAGACTGCGGATTGGTGGAACGCCCAACCTGCCAGCGATTGGGCGCAACCGGCGGCAAGTGAACCGGACACAGAGCCTGCGATTCCAAGGGAGGCGGCGACAGCCGACGTCTATTTCTGCGGACAGACCGACCTGCTTTCGTTGAACCGAGCGCTTCAAGCGATCGCAAAAGAAAAACTCACCGGCACCCTACGCGCATTCTGGGATCGGGAGCCAATTGAGCTGCTGACGCAGGATGGAGCGATTGTCTTCGCGACGACGCGAGACCCGGATCTTTATTGTCCGGACGCGCCGGCGGTTCTCGCGAATGTTGATTCGGAAATTGTCGCCAAGGCCCGTGCCCAACAGAGCGAAACGGGCACACCGTTTTTCCTCACTCTCGCCGAGCAGGAATCAATCGCCCGTCAGCCTGCTTCGGAGTTGGTGCAGCATTATGGCCAACGACTTTTCTCGCAGCTTTGGACAGCAACGCGTGTGTGGATCATGTTCGAGAAGAACGCCGAACTCTTGCGTGATGTCGGCGACGTGCCCGAGGAAGCAAATCTGGACGACTGGGTGTTGGAAAGTCTGCGCCTCGTTGGAAACCTCGATCAGCCGCTAAGCTTCGAACCCGCATCGATCCCCGCTTATACCAAGGATGGTTACGAACGGATTCAGAAATTGAAGCTGACCGCCGACGAAGCGCAATTCGGGTCGCAGTTCAACGGCGTTCGGTCTGTCCAACAAATCGCCAAGAATCTACGCCTCGACCTGAAATCTGCCCATTTGATGTTGTTCCGGTTCCTCGCGCTTGAAATTGTGGAATGCTGGCCTGCCAGCACAGCGACCGAGCCAGAAAGCAAGAGCATCTTTCAGCGATTCAAGCGATCGATCGGCCGCAGCGACCGATAACGTCATCTCCATAGGTTTCGGCGGGGTAGCTCCAATGAAAAGAAGAGTTCTCGTCGTCGATATTGGCGGTACGTGGGTGAAATTACTCATGTCGCCTCGGATCGAGCGCGAATTTGTTTCTGGGATGCGAATGGAACCGAAAGAGTTTCTCGCAAATTTTCAAAAGACTGTGCGCGGGTGGAAATTTGACGTGGCGTCAATCGGCTTTCCTGCGCCGGTGCGCAAGGGGCGCGTCGTCAGCCAGCCGAAACATTTGGGCAAAGGATGGGTCAGTTTCAATTTTGCCAGGGCGCTCGGCAAGCCAGCCCGCCTGATCAATGACGCCGCCATGCAAGCGCTTGGCAGTCACCGTGGCGGGCGCATGCTTTTCCTGGGTCTTGGAACCGGGCTTGGCTCCGCGCTAGTTTGGGAAAGAACAGTGCTGCCTCTTGAGCTCGGTGACCTCCCGTATCCCGACGGCAAAATCGAAGATTACCTCGGCATTCCCGGCTTGGCTCGGCTGGGTAAAAAAAAATGGAAACGCGAAGTCAT
>JBKPQL010000104.1:0-14826 GCA_046734045.1 Verrucomicrobiota bacterium | reverse complement strand
CATACTCATGTGCCGATGGTTTTTATTCGCGAGAACGGCGACATCAAACGGGAGCGACTGGAGTATGTGCGGATTAAGCCAAACACAAAATATTTCATCAACACAGGCAGCGTCGGCCAACCGCGTGACGGAAACTGGCGGACAGCGTATTGCATTTATGATTTTGAAAAAAATCTCGTCCGGCAAGTGCGCGTCAAATACGATCTGGAGACGGCGCAAAAGAAAGTTATTAAAGCTGGTCTGCCGCGAATGCTCGCCGAGCGGCTTGCTGTTGGAAGATGAGATCGACAATCCGATTTCGTAATTTGAGAATTGAGATTCGATAGGTCGAGTCCTGTTCGCGATTCACTGTTCTCAATTCACGATTCATTTTGCAACGCTTGAAATCGATTCTCATCATTAAGCCCAGTTCGCTCGGAGACATCGTCCATACGATTCCGGCGGTCGCACTGATCCACGACGAGCATCCCGATGCCCAGATTACCTGGGTCATTAACTCCGAGTTTGTGTCGCTGCTGCGCGGCAATCCCGACGTGAACCACGTTTACATTTTTCCGCGGCGTGAATTTCGCGGCCTCGGTGCGCCGAAGAGCTTGATCCCGTGGTTAAAGCGGACACGGGACTTGCGGCCTGATCTGGCGCTCGATTTCCAGGGTCTGTTGCGCAGCGCGCTCATCGCCAAAATCGCACGCGCAAAACAGACTTTCGGAATGAGCGACGCCCGCGAAGGCTCACGCTGGTTTTACGATCGCGTCGCCAAGGTCGATCGCCGGGCGCACGCGATCGAACGTAACATCAAGCTGGCTGAATTAGCCGGGGCCACCGTCGGTCCGGCAGCTGCCGGACTTCGCTGTCCAATTCCGACAGGAGACCCGCTTCCGCGTTTCGATCAATACCCGCCGTTCATTCTTCTTCACCCTTTTGCGCGGGGCTCCGGTAAATCGCTGTCCACGGCAGTTATCGAGGAATTTTGCCGCGCCTTTGTGCCCCGGCGCGTCGTGGTAGTGGGGCAATCGCGTCAGAAGATCGATACCGCTTTAGAAAACTGCGTTGATTTGACGAACCAGACTTCACTCTTGCAGCTGATCTGGCTCATCCAGGCCGCGCGCTTCATCGTCAGTGTGGACAGCGGCCCGATGCACATCGCCGCGGCCCTCACTGATCACTTGCTGTCGATCCATACCTGGACCGATCCACGTCGTGTCGGCCCTTACAACCCGAATGCGTGGGTCTGGAAAAACGGTCTGCTTTGCCGGGTCAACAAACTCGCCGCGACCAAAATCCGAAAGCGCGGCCGCCGCTTCAGACCCAGAGATGTTCCCGCCCTAGCCGAACTGATCCGGCCGCTCGTGCCCTTGGATTCAATGTTCGTCTAGTTCAAGCGAGCTTTTCAATTCGTGGCGAGTGCTTACGGTGCCTCAACACAAATTCGGCCAGTGGTAAATCTCGCGGATAAGTGATTTTGAAATTGAAGTCGTCGTTGAGAACGAGGACGACCTTGCGGCCGAGTCGTTCGACTGCGGAAACTTCGTCCGTCACTGAAACGTTTTCCGCATAAATGGCGCGATATGCGTCTTCTATCAGCGCCCGTTCGAAAATCTGGGGCGTTTGCATCGCGTAAAGTTGCTGTCGATCGACTGAGGTGGTGACCAGAAGATCGGTATCTGCGCGCTTTAATGTGTCGTTGATCGGCTCCGCCAACGCGGCTGCGCCATGGATGCGACATTGCTCGAAGACGCGCTCGATCTGTTCCGGAGTAATCAGCGGGCGCGCGGCATCATGAACCGCGACGTATTTTGCGTCACGGCCCAAGTGCATCAGGCCGGCACGGACGGAATCCTGCCGGCGTTCGCCACCGGGGATGATGGTTCGAACCTTCGTAAGATTGTGATCACGGGCGATCTTTCTGACTTCGGTATGTCGGTCTTCGCATGCAACAACGATGATCTCGCTGACCGAACCAGCCCGCTCAAACCCGCTGATGGTATGCGCGAGCACCGGGGCGTCCGCGATCTTTGCAAACAATTTGTTAAACCCCATGCGCCGGCTACTGCCTGCGGCGACGAGAATTGCTGAGAGCACAGTTAAAAGTTAAAAGAGTTACAAGCGTTACAAGGCCAATACTACTTTGGTCCGGCTTTGTAACGCTTGTAACCCTGTAACCTTTTTCAACTTCACGACAACTGTCGTGTCACCTCTGCGCTCAACGTCTTGCCATCGGCGCGACCAGCCACTTTCGCCTGCAACGCTTTCATTACCATGCCCATCTGCGCTTTTGATGTAGCGCCGACTTCGGCAATCGTTTCCCGCACCACCTTGGCCAGCTCATCGCGGCTCATCGGTTGCGGCAAATACGTATTCAAGATCGACAATTCTTCTTTCTCCTTATTTGCAAGTTCGGCGCGCCCGCCTTTTTTGAAACTCTCGATCGAATCCTGGCGTTGCTTGACTTGCTTCCGAATGACCTGAGCGGTCTCGGCATCGCTCAGTTCGGCTTCCGTTCCTGACTTTGCAATCGCTGCATATTTCAAAGCTGATTTGAGCATGCGCAGTACGCCAAGCTTTGTGTTGTCCCTCGCACGCATGGCCTCTTTCAAATCTGAATCAAGGCGCTCCTGCAATGTCATTTGCGCAAAACTACGTTACTGCTGTGCGATTGTCGATTGTGTGACAGCCGCCATCGCAACGGCGAGTTGCCGACTGCCTAACGAATCGCAAGCAGGCCAGCTTCTACCGCACGCTGTTCCGGCTCTGCGATCTGAGCAGAGGATGCCGGCGGAACATCCAGCCAGCCCGCTTCATCAAAGAACCACGAGCGCCGTTCCAGTTTAACAAAAATAGCGTGCGCAGATGAAAAAATGGAGACCGGAATTGTGAGCTGACCGGTGAAAGCGTTGCCGCAATACTGTGCCATGGCAACACGGTCTAGGGAGGCCGGATCCAGCATTTCGACAGACGAAGATCGGGCAGGCACTCGCATCGTCACGCAACGCAAAGTACCAGCTTTATCGCACCCCAAAACAAATAGTATCGGCTCAGACATACGCATAGCCTTGGGGGAGAGCCGAACTTCCACGCGAAGCGAATGAGGCAGCCTGGAAATTGAAACGATTGAGCCTTCGGCAATGATCTGGTCATCTGCACCAAGCCTGACCAAACGCTCTGGTCGGTGGGCATATCCGAGAAATCGCTTCCGCGATAATTTGAGTTGCGTTTCGTGACAGCGAATCGCCCGAAGTTTGGTGGCCGTTTCAGCTAGGGATTGGTGGATTGTCTTTGCACGATCAAAGAATGCGGGACTTCTGCCGTGAACAGTATAAGCCCAAACACCCATCCGTTCAGTCATTGAGGAAGCCGAAAAAGATTCGCTCAAGACGAGCCCCAGCATTACGGCAAGCGCGCTATGGTCGGGATGCGTATCAGAAATCGACGGAACCAGAAGATCTGTCGGGGCCCAGTCAGCAATGAGTGCCGCAAAGCGCTCAAGTGCAGATTGACAATCGCACATCAACATGGCGGTCAATTTCTGATCGGGCAGAGCCAGAAAACGCGCTGCGGACGTGTTCACGCCAAGAACGCGTAATGCCGCGAGAGCTTCTGTGCGTCGCAATCTTCCCCAGCGTCTGCGGTCGGTTGCACTCAGGCGCCACTTTCGTTCGAGCACGCGCTGCGGCCACGGATTATCGTCGCCGTCAGTAGCATAGACGACAAGAATCGCTGCATGCGCGCGAACTGCTCGCTGTAGGAGAATGCTGCACGCGAGCGATTCATCGTCCGGGTGCGGCACAAACAGCATCAAGCGAGAGCGCGAACTAAAAGCTGGAACAGGCACGGGTAAGTCTTCTAGCAGAAGGCCAACCAAACGCAATGCCAGAACTCTTATCCTTTTACCCGTGAGTGGGTGAATTTTTCAGGGATAAAATTCCGATCCACCGCCTGGCCCCAGAGAAGAACGAGTCCCGTTCCGGACGACGTCTGCACAAAAGTATGTCTGCCCGGCGCGAGAAACCGCGCGCCATCATATGGCGTTCCGTCGAGCGTCCCGCCAACCGTACCATCGCGTGCAATAATTTTGTATGATGCCGGGATGGTAACGTCAAAGTCCATCCGGGTGCTGTCTGTCTCAGATGGCTTCAAGAATCTGCCTGCCACTCGTAAGTCGTCGCCGACAGGAATATAGTTTCCCCAAATAAATTTCTTCGCGTGGATGGGCATCCGCCCTTTCATGACCGCGACACACGTGTGGGTTTCGACAGCCCGCTCTGCGGCGTTATCGGCTATCAGACCTCGGTTGAGACGCTCCATCATGATCGATTCCGTCACCGGCCGAAAGCAGCGCTGTCGGAAGATGGTTTCGCCTTTGCAGTCGAGAACGTAATCGCCCGGGTCGGTCAACTTCAAAACACCGCGGAGTAAATCTGTCTCGCTATGGGCGCGATCGATCCAGAACGGCCGCGTGGCGATTACCAGGAGAAATTCCACCATGGCTACAAATGCCGGAAAAGGAATGCGTCCCAAATGATGGCCGACACGCAGATGGTACTTCGCTATGCGCGGTGAAACAGCAAGCAAAGCTCCGCTAACGATGACGAATGCCAGCGGATAATACGGAAGGTTATCCTGACGGGTAAGCAGATTCCAAAAGCTGTGCAGAGCTGGAACGTAAAAACCGCAGATGAGAAAGATGAAAGCGCGTCGAAACGCCACAGCAGGCTCGGGAGCCGCGCGAACGATCAGCCGCGCGATGTAAATCACGAATGGGAAGACCACCGGAAAAACAATAATCCACCAAGCTGGGTGATTTTTGGCATTGAGATGCGGCAGAATATTATGCTGAAAATTGCAATAGCGAAAATCGCGCCATGCGCCAGCAAGCGCGAACCCGGCTGCGATCGTGCCAGGAACTAGCGGGATCGCAGCAAAAAATGCCGATGTACAACGCGCCAGCTGCGACCATGACTGGCCAAGTTGTTTTCTCCCCACGAGGAAGAGCGCAATCGAGGCACTGACTAAAAGTGCCAGAAGCAACAGAATCGACTTTAGCGAGATGCCGAAACAAAAGCCGAGCAAAAGCCCGCCAACGAACGCTCGAGGCACTGTGAGCGCTCCGCTGATCAACGTCGTAATGCAGAGAAGCCAAAGCGGCGCCCAAAGGTTATCGGTTCGAAATTCGAACGAAATAAAATGATACTTGGGATAAAGACCGGCCAGAATTACCGCCCAGACACCGGCGCGCCGCGAAAAAAGCGATTCCCCAATTCGGTAAGTGCACCATGCTCCGACAAAGTACATTGGCAGCAAGACGAACCGCATCCAGTAAAGAATGGTCGCCCGGTCGCCAATCAGCCCGAAAATCGGCGTGAGCATTATCTGGAAAAGGGGCATGTGATTGTCGAACAGATCACGGTATTGAACGAACCCGCGTGCCCACGCCCAGATAACGTGCATGTGCTGCGACTCATCGCTGTCGAATCGGTAGCGCGTGATATTAACGAGCTTCAGCGCAACCATGAGTACGAAAAGGCTCACAGCCGCCACGAATTCAGCCGGTCCAGACATCCCGAAGTAATCGGCGCCGCGCTGCACGAGCGATCTGTCTCGTGAGGATGCAAATCGGCTTGTCGATGTTGTAGATCCCAGCGCCATGTCCGGTTGAACCCTAGCGCGGCTAATTCTGCGCAACAATTTTCTCAGCGCACTTCTGCACCGATTCCGCGTCGCTCACCGAGATCACATCCATGCTTTCGCAGGTGCGTTTCAACAAACCTGCCAGCACGTTACCTGGGCCGAGCTCAACGAAAAAATCGCACTCACGGTTCGCAAGGCGCTCCATGCAATCGCTCCAGCGAACTGTTCCAGTCACCTGATCGCGGAGGGTTCGCCGAATTTCCTCTGGTGTTTTTACTTTCGCACCGGTCACATTGCTGATTACAGGAAACCGGGGCGGTTGGATCGGAACGTGGGCCAACGCTCTCTCCAGTTTCTCATACGCGCTCTGCATGAGGCGCGAATGATATGCGCCTGCAACGTTCAACATGGTTGCGCGCCGAATCCCGTACTCTTTGGCCACGCCGACCGCTGCTTCCACTTTCGCTAGCTCACCCGAGATGACGATCTGGCCAGGCGCATTGATGTTGGCGACATCGACATCTTCATCCGCTGCAAGCCGGCGCACGTCGTTCTCCGTGCCGCCGATCATGGCGGCCATGCCGCCCTGCGTGACCGCGCACGCCTCATCCATGAATTCGCCGCGTCTCTGCACGAGCTTCAGACCCGTCGCAAAATCGAAGGTACCCGCAGCTGCGTGTGCCGTCATTTCCCCGAGCGATAGACCGGCCGCTCCGCCAATCGGAAATTCGCCCGCGAAATCGCGCAACACTGCGAGCGCCGCCAGCGAGTGAATGTACAGGGCCGGCTGACAATTAGAAGTTTTGGTCAGTTCTTCAATCGGACCAGCCCACGCAATTTCGCTCAAGTTTCGGCCGAGAATTTCATCGGCCCGACGAAACAAATCCGCCGCGATAGGAAACTGCTCAGCAAGGTCGCGCCCCATCCCAATGGCCTGCGCGCCCTGTCCCGCAAAGAGCAGTGCAATTTTTTTTGGCATGTTCGGTGTAGTTAACGCGCTTCACTTGGGGATGCGAGCGGATTTCTGGGTAGCATTCGCGTCTCGTGTGCTGGCGAGGGCGTCCTCGCCATCGCGAACTTCCGGCCGGTGATTCTGATCGCAGGGATTCCCAGCAATGGCCGGCTTTGAACGCTGGGATAAAACTTTAGCCGGTTCGCGCCAGAGCGCGTCGCGTCAAAAATGAAATCGTCAGGCCGATGAAAAGAAGAATGGCGAGCACGCCGTTGATGCGCGAGGCGAGCGTGGCTGGACGATGGGGAACGCGCGTGAGGGGAAGAACGACAGAGTTCATGAACAAGTAAACGAACGCGCCGTAAACTAAACCGCTCACGACAGGCCGGCGTATTAAGATCGATAATTTGGTCGCCGCCATATAGAAAATCGCCGTCCACGTGAGCGCGATTGCGAAATGAATTACGACGCCGAGCGCCATGGACGCCGCTCCGTCTGCCCGCGCAGCGTTCACCCCGATCAAGCCGCTGGCGATGAACTTGAAAACCATCGGCGGCGTGATACCGCGAAATGAATTAACGATCAAATTGTCGGTGATATCCAGCGTTCCGGCGACGAGGCCAATCCACAAGATCGACAACAAATGTACGGGGCGACTCGCCATTGGAAGAACGGTTGCGCCGAATCCTACGAAACCAAAACTTGATGGACCAGGTTTTCCGTTTTCTGGACGACATTTCCCACTCAGCCGCACTTGCAGATAATTTGCGCTTGCGTGCAAAGATCGACTCGGCAGCGTAAGTGATCTTATGGCTTTCACGGTCCGCGAGATTGAATCGCCCGATCTGGTGACGCGAGTCGCCGCGGCCGATGCAGCGCTGCAACAGTCGGCCGACCACGACATTGGCGAGAAAATTGTGCTCAACATGGGGCCGTCGCATCCAGCTACGCACGGCGTGTTGCGGCTAGTGCTCGAGATCGACGGCGAGATCATTACGAAGGCGACACCCGACATCGGCTTTTTGCATCGCGGCGACGAGAAAATCGCCGAAAACATGCAATACAACCAGTTCGTGCCTTACACCGATCGGCTCGATTATCTCGCGCCGCTATCGAATAACGTGGCCTACGCGCTCGCTGTCGAAAAATTGATGGGCTGGGAGATTCCGCCGCGCGGAAAAGCAATCCGCACGATTTGCTGCGAAACCTCACGCATTTCCTCACACCTGCTCGGTCTGGGCGCAATGGCGCTTGATCTGGGAGCGATGACAGTGTTTCTCTACACGTTCACCGAACGCGAAAAACTTTATGATCTTTTCGAGTTGCTTACCGGCGCCCGCTTTACCACGTCGTACACGCGTGTGGGCGGGCAAATCCGCGACTTACCTGAGCAATTTATCCCGCAGCTGAAAAAATTCCTCGACGATTTCGGGCCAAGTCTGAACGAGTGCGACACGTTGCTGACTCGGAACAAAATTTTTGTCGATCGGACGAAAGACATCGGCGTCATCTCGAAGGAGCGCGCGACCGCTTACGCCATTTCCGGTCCGAATCTGCGCGGGAGCGGGATCGAACACGATTTGCGGCGCAAACATCCGTATCTCGATTACGACAGCTACGATTTCGATGTGGTGATTGGCAGCGCAGGCGACTGTTACGATCGTTATCTCGTAAGGATCGAGGAAATGCGGCAAAGCGTTCGGATCCTGCGGCAGGTAATCGACAAGCTTCCCAGCGGGCCGATCAACGTCACGGATTGGAAAAACATGACGCCGCCGAAATCGCGGGTCATGACGAAAATGGAAGAGTTAATCCATCATTTTATCGTCGTGACCGAAGGGCTCGACGCGCCACCGGGCGAGATTTATTTCGCGGCCGAAAATCCCAAGGGCGAGCTTGGATTTTACATCAACAGCAGAGGCGGCGGCGTGCCGTATCGGTTGAAAATTCGAGGGCCATCGTTTGTGAACCTCAGTATCCTGCCCGAACTTCTGCCGGGGTGTATGGTCGGCGACGTTCCTGCGGTGCTGGGCAGTCTGGACTTCGTCATGGGCGAATGCGACAGATAGCCATGTCGATCTTGCGATTCGCTTCGAGACTCGTGCTCGTGCTCCTGCTTGCGCTCGGTAGTTGTTCCGGCAAACGAATCACGAAGGCGAATGTCGATCAGGTCACGGAGGGAATATCGAAAAAACAGGTAGAATCGATTCTTGGGCCGCCCACTTCGCTTAGCACTGAGGACTTCGTGATCATGAAAAAAACGACATACGTTTACCGCCAGGGCAAAGACACAGTCACGATCGTTTTCAAAGACGACAAGGTGCAGTCAAAGGACAGCACGTTGTCCCGGTAATCCGCCATTTCCGTGGACTCGACGAGCACGCACGTTCCCGCCGAGTTGGAGCGGAAAATGGACGCGGCAATAGCGCGCTACCCGCAGGAGCACCGACGAAGCGCGGCCATGCCACTATTGCATCTGTGGCAGGAACACTTTGGGTTCATCAGCGACGAAGCTGTGCTATGGATCGCCGAAAACCTTGGCTTGCAGCCGATCAACATTCTCGAGCTGGTCACCTTTTATCCGATGTTTCGACAGAAGCCGGCCGGCAAAACACACATCCGCGTCTGTCGCACTCTCAGTTGCGCGATGGCCGGCGGTTTCGAGGTGATGGAAAATTTGTGCGCGAAGCTCGGGATCCAACGCCCGCCCGATGGCGAAGGAATTGATAATCGCATTGTAGTCAGCAGCGACGGAAATTACAGCGTCGAGTTTGTTGAATGTTTGGCCAGCTGTCACACCGCGCCAGTATACATGGTGGGCGAACAGCTGTATGAAAACGTCGACGCAAATTCGATTGCCGACCTGCTGCGACATCAACCATTAAACATCAAACATCAAACATCCCCTCATCCCCTCGAACGCCGCTTGGTTTACAAAAATATTGGGCGGCCGGATTGGACAACGGACATCGATTGCTACCTGCGCGATGGCGGTTACGAACAATTGAAGCAAGCACTCGCGCTGTCGCGCAGTGACATCGTCAACAAGGTCAAAAACTCCGGACTGCGCGGCCGCGGCGGGGCCGGATTCTCCTGCGGTCTGAAATGGAGCTTCATTAAGCCGGATGAAAAGCGGCCGGTGTATCTGATCTGCAACGCCGACGAGTCCGAGCCGGGCACGTTCAAGGACCGCTACATTATTCATGAAGATCCGCACCAATTGCTCGAAGGAATTCTGATCTCCTGTTACGCCCTCAATGCGCGCACCGCCTACATCTACATACGGGGCGAATTCCCAGAAGGCGCGAAAATCCTTGAACACGCCATCGAAGAAGCGCGCGCACGCAACTTTCTTGGAAAAAACATTCTGCGCTCCGGATTCGACGTCGAGATTTACATTCATCGCGGCGCTGGCGCCTACATTTGTGGGGAAGAAACAGGTCTGATTGAATCGCTGGAAGGCAAGCGAGGCTATCCGCGAATTAAGCCGCCGTACTTCCCGGCTGTGCTCGGTCTCTACATGTGCCCAACCATTGTCAACAACGTGGAGACGCTCTGTCACGTAAAACATATTATCGCCATGGGTGGCACGGAGTATGCGTGCCTCGGCCGGCCTAACAATACCGGCACGCGCATTGTGTGTGTAAGCGGCGACGTCCAGCGGCCGGGCTATTTCGAAATCGAGGTCGGCGCGGTGACGATGGGCCAGCTGATTTACGAGATGGCTGGCGGCTTAAGATCTGGGCGCACGTTAAAGGCAGTCATTCCGGGCGGAAGCTCAGCGAAAGTTTTGCGCGCAGATGAACGATTCAAGCTCAAGCAGAAACAAGCCGACGGATCAACAATCGAACGAGAGGTGTCGATCGACGACATCCCGATGGATTTTGATTCGTTGACTGCGGCAGGTTCCATGGCCGGGTCCGGCGGCGTGATCGTGCTGGACGATTCCCGCGACATGGTCTGGGTGCTGAACAACATCAATGAATTTTACGCGCACGAGAGCTGCGGCCAGTGCACTCCCTGCAGGGAAGGCTCGCTATGGATGAAAAAAATCACCGACCGGATGTTGCGCGGCGGTGGAGTTATAGAGGACCCGCATACACTCAAGACCATCGGTGACAACATCGCTGGGCGCACAATTTGCGCCTTTGGCGAGGCGTGTGCCTGGCCAACGCAGAGTTTCGTGGAAAAATTTCCAGAGGAATTTGCGGCGCGCGCACGAAAACCCGTCCCTCCACCGCTGCCGCCTGAATACACACCGCAGGAATTGATCGAAGAAGAACAAATCCCGACCGTCCCCATGGCACACGATCCTGGTTGGGAAAAAGCCGGAGCGAAAGGAACGATCTAAATACGAATCTGGAAACCAGGAAGCCAGGAATGGAAATACAAAACAAAGCGTTAACAGATCGAATTATTGCTGCGGCGATAAGAGTTCACAAAGAGCTTGGTCCTGGATTCCTTGAGGCGATGTACGAAGAGGCTTTGGCTATCGAATTGGCTACGGCTGGCCTAGTCTTTGAGCGACAAAAGCTACTTCCTGTGCTCTATCGTGAACACCTGATTGGTGAACACCGGCTCGATTTTCTGGTCGAGCAGAAGGTGATCGTAGAACTTAAGGCGATCAGCGCGCTCGAAGATATTCATTTTGCAATTGTTCGCTCATATCTCAAAGCAGCGACCCTCGATGACGCGCTGCTGCTAAACTTTGCAACGGCACGGCTGACGGTGAAACGAGTCGGCCGCGAATACCGCCCAATGAGCAAAGGAGAAGATGTCGTCCTGTAACATTCCTGGTTTCCTGGATTCTAGATTCAACAATGCCTGACGAATCATCAGTTCCGCTGTTCAGCGTCCAGATTGATGGTGTCTGGCATCAATTTCCCAAGGGCACACGGGTGATCGAAGCATGCGAGCAGGCCGGGAGTTATGTGCCGCGGTATTGTTATCACAAGAAGCTTAGCTCGCCCGGTAACTGCCGGATGTGTTTGATCGAAATGGGCTTCCCAAGGCTCGGCCCGGATCGCAAGCCCGAGTTGGGTGCAGATGGCAAGCCGATCATCAACTGGATACCGCGTCCGCAAATTTGCTGCGCGCAGGATGTGTCCGAAGGCATGGCCGTTCGCACGAACTCGCCGCTGGTAAAGGACTGTCAGCGCGGCGTGATGGAATTTCTGCTTATCAATCATCCGCTCGATTGCCCAATTTGCGATCAGGCTGGCGAATGCCGTTTGCAGGAATTCAGTGTCGATTTTGGCGCGTCGGACTCGCGCTTTCTCGAAAACAAAGTCAAGAAACCTAAGAACGTGGTGCTCGGCCCGCGGGTTACGCTCGATGATGAACGCTGTATTCTCTGCTCACGTTGCATTCGTTTTTGCCAGGAGATCGCACATGACGACGTGCTCGGGTTCGTCGATCGCGGCAGTCATACAGTACTGACTGCACATCCCGGCAAGCGGCTTGAAAATAATTATTCGCTCAACACGGTTGATATCTGCCCAGTGGGCGCGCTCACTTCCACTGATTTTCGCTTCAAAATGCGCGTTTGGTTCCTAAAAGAAACTAAAAGCATCTGCACCAGTTGCGCCACGGGCTGCAACACCGTCATCGGTGCACGCGAGGACGTGATCTACCGACAAACACCGCGCGAAAACGACCATGTCAACTCCTGTTGGATGTGCGATTACGGCCGGCTCAACTTCAAATATCTCGAGGCCGAAAATCGTTTGCTGGAGCCGCAGATTCGTTTCGAGGGAAAACTGGTTGCGACAGATTGGCCAACTGCGATTGCCCAGGCAGCGCTTCGGTTAAAACAGTTTTCAGGCTCCGAGATTGCGATCATTGCTTCCGGCCGAATGACGAACGAAGAACTCTGGCTGACGCGGCAACTCGCCAAAACACTTGGCGCCGAGTTGATCGACGTCGTCCCACGCCGCGAGCCTGGTGATAACATCCTGCTGAGCGAAGACCGCAACCCGAATACAAACGGCGCGCGACTCATTCTTGGATCGACATCTGAGCCTGGCGCAAAACTCACGGAGATCGCTGATGCGGTGAGATCTGGAGAAGTCAAAGCGCTGGTGATTTTGAAAGAAAACGCGATGCATTTGGGCTTAGCGGCCGAAGAACTCGCGCGGCTTCCTGCATTCATCGTGATGAATATTTTGTCTAACGAAGCGACTGAAAAAGCGACCGTCGTTCTGCCGGCCTGCGGCTTTGCCGAAAAACGCGGCTCGATGGTGAATGGCAAAGGCCGGTTACAACGATTGAATCACGCCGTGCGCCCACCGGGGAACGCGCGCGATGACTGGGAAATCTTGCGTGATTTGCTTCAGGTCGTCGGCGGAGGCGACTCAGTTCATTCCGTCGATGATGTTTTTCGTCGGATCAGCGAATCAGTCCCGCAATTCGCCGGGTTGACTTTGAGTAAGATCGGCGACCTCGGCGTACACATCTTGCAAATGGAAGAATTGCCGCCCACTCATCCCAGAGACACAGAAAAAATCGAGCTGGCCATTGCCATCCAAGCCAGACGCCGCGCCGCCCGGCCGGGATCCTGAATGCGCCGATAAGTTTTTCAACCATGACAACACAATAGGATCGCAACATAAAGATGGATTCCTTTTTCATCGTCACGTCGCTAGTGAAAATCGTCGGCATTCTCTTTGTGGTGATTCTGCCGATGGTTTCCTACGCGGTTTACGCTGAGCGGCGCGTAAGCGCGTTTATTCAAAACCGGCTGGGGCCGAATCGCGTCGGGCCTGCCGGTCTTTTCCAGCCGATTGCGGACATGTTCAAGTTGCTACTGAAAGAAGATTTCACGCCGCGAGCGGTCAATACGTTTTACTACTGGCTCGCGCCGTGCCTCGCTGTAATGCCGGCTATCATCACGATTGCGGTCGTGCCATTTGGGAGCACCCTCTTCGGCGTTCCAATGGTGATTGCCGATGTGAATGTGGGAATCCTCTTTGTGTTCGCCATCGCCTCGCTTGGCGTTTACGGGATCGTGATTGGGGGTTGGGCGTCGAACTCCAAATATCCATTCCTCGGCGGGATTCGCTCCAGTTCGCAGATGCTTTCCTATGAGCTTTCGCTCGGTCTCGCAGTCATTCCCGTCTTTCTGGTTGTTGGAAATTTGCGCCTGACCAGCGTCGTCCGCTATCAAATCGAGCACGGCTGGTTCATCGCGCCTTTTGTCGGCGATTTGACTAACCCGTGGAAATGGGTGCTCGCCCTTCCCATGATCATTTCCTTCGTCATCTTCATGATCGCGACTTTTGCAGAGACAAACCGGCTACCCTTCGATCTGCCGGAGGCCGAGCAGGAACTCGCCGGCGGCTATAACACTGAATACAGTTCGATGAAGTTCGCCCTTTTTTTCCTCGGCGAATACGCGGCAATGATCACTGGATCGGCTGTGATCGTCACGTTGTTTTTCGGCGGCTGGCATTTTCCAGGAATTCCCGATGGATCGCACGGATGGATCTTCGGCCTGATCAACATCGCAGTGTTCTTCGCAAAAGTCGCCATCATGATTTTCATTTTCATGTGGGTGCGCTGGACGCTGCCGCGTTTTCGTTACGATCAATTGATGCGTCTCGGCTGGTTGTTCTTTTTTGAAATCGCGCTGGTTAACATTTTCGCGGCTGCCTGGATCCTGGCGTACTACCCGGCTTGATGTGCCGGGCCGGCGGCAGCCGAAAAACAACAGCCCTTAACTCGCCAAGGCGGCAATCGCTTTCCATTCTGCCGGACTCAATTTGAGCTTCGCGGCGGCGACATTTTCTTCCAGGTGCCCGAGAGACGATGTCCCGGGAATGGGCAGCATAACCGGCGACCGCTCCAACAGCCACGCCAGCGCCACTTGAAAAACACTGACGCCGTGTGCTTTTGCCGCGGTATTCAGCGGGCTTTCCGGTTTCAACCCTCTGCCTCCTCCGATCGGGAACCACGGCAGAAACCCAAGCTTTTCCTTCTCGCAGTACATGAGAACGTTTTCCGATTCGCGGTCTTCAATGTTGTAACGGTTCTGCACGCTAACGATCGAAACAATTTTGCGCGCGCGATCGATTTCTTTCCGGTCAACATTCGATAATCCAATGTGTCGAATTTTTCCTGCGTCCTGCATTTGCTTGAGCGCACCGACGGATTCTTCAATCGGCACTTTCGAATCGACCGTGTGCAATTGATACAAATCGATCCGATCCAAGCGCAGCCGTTTGAGACTTCCATCGAGTGCTTGCTTA
>JBKPQL010000103.1:0-4698 GCA_046734045.1 Verrucomicrobiota bacterium | reverse complement strand
CTCGGCGATACCATGGAGGCTCGCCCAAAACAGTTCCGATATTACCTCCGGCTTCGAGCTCTGCCCCTGAAATAACTCCATGAGCTGGGAAAATGCGAAATGCAGCTCCGAAGGAGTAGCCGGGTCATCGAATGGCACGCTGAGGCCGAGCGAAAACATCACTTCATACAGTGCGGGTGAAGATGCGGCGAACTCCAGATATGCAGCCGCGGCCGATTCGAGCGGATTTCCACGCCTGCCCCGTTTCCGTGCCCTCTGCAGAGCCAGCCCGATCTCCTGGAAGCCCTCGACAGCAACCGCGGTGAGAATCCCTTCGCGGCTTCCAAAATGAGCATACAAAACGGGTTGGCTGTAGGAAATTTCGTCGGACAGCCGCCGAACAGTTACGTTGGACCACCCTTCAAGCTCCGCGATTCGTCGTGCGGCACTGACGATCTGTGCCCGGCGGGCCTGCCTGTCACGCAGTTTTCGTTCCGCAATTCGGTTCACTGCCAGCTTAGATTCCATCGATAGGAATTATAGCGCCGCTAGGATTATTGTTGAAGCTTTGCCGAAGGCCTGGCATCATATCTAGCGTTGCTAGATTTCCTAACGAGGAGATGTGTTATGCACAGTGCTGTTCCGTTCACCCTGGCGGTTCTCATCGCTGTGGGGATCATGGTTATTGGTTGTTTCTACCTTGCATCTCCTCAGCGAGTCTTAGGATCATTTGGTCTAAAACCGCCTGCATCCGATGCTGACACTCTTGCCTGGCTACGTCTGAAAGGAATCCGGGACGTCGTAGCTGGATTGGCCGTGTTGACCCTGATGCTGACTACGGACAGCCGGACGGTAGGCATAGTTCTTCTAGTTTTCGCCATCATCCCTTTTGGCGACATGTCCAACATTTTGGCGTCTGGCGGGCGAAAGGCCACAGCGTTCTCCGTTCATGGCGTCACCTGCGCGGTGATGCTTGCGGTCGGCCTCTTGCTGATCCATTGGTAAGGCATGTCTCACGCCGATCTATGGCGACTGAAGGATGGGAAGCTGATCGAGCATTGGGACGAATTCAATCTGCTGGAAAGTATTCCAGCAAATCGGGCGCGACGGCGCCTTTTGAAGGCGGAGGAACTATGAACCATTGGATGTGGCTGGTGTCTTTGGTTGGGATTCTAAGCACAGCAGTTGTGTTTGGCACGGACATGTTCTTTTTGACTATCGGCCGTTCCGCTCTCAGATTGGCTTCACCATCCGCCGGAACCGAAATCATGGGTTTCTTCCACATGTTCGCCGACTCGCGGATGCCGATCTGGGGCGTCTCGGCGATCGTGTCCAACCTCCTGCTGGTCGCATTAAGCAAGAGTGGACAGCGCTGGTTATATCTCGCATCGCTCCTGACGCTGATTCTGTTCGTTATTCTCTACAATCTCTTGTCAAAACCAATTAATCGGATTCAAACCGAAGCGGCAAAAGCCGGAAAAACACTCGACAACGCTCGAGAGTTACAGGCGTCGTGGGATAGAGTGTTATTGATCCGTGTTCCGCTGCTCGTTGCGTCCCTACTTGCCCAGTGCTTCGCGTTAGTCGCTTCGGCGTAAATGTGGCGGATGCGCGGGGATGCGTCTGGACGAGTACCAAATCGCCAATGCACTCATCGATACCAGATTAGTAATGACAAGTCGGCATGGCGCTAGGATTCCGGACAAGATCTTTATCATCGATCCTAATCCGGTCACATCTCCGAGAAAGCCAATTCATGGCCTCCGTGATTGCGTTTTCCTCAACTTCCGAGTAGCTCGTCAATCGCCCAAAGGTCCTTATGCCAGCGCGCAGTCTGGATTAGCGTTGCGTTCTGTGAAACAATGCGCTTCTCACCAAGAGGCGTTGATTCGAGGCTTTCTCGATACCCCTACTAAGAGGCAGTAAGGAGGATTCTTATGACTAGAGTCTGGTTGGTAACTGGCAGCGCAGGCGGCTTGGGTCGCAACATCGCGGAAGCTGTGCTCGCATCAGGCAATCGGTTGGTCGCAACCGCCCGCGATCCTCGCCGCCTTGAAGATTTGGTGAAAAAGTATGGTGATCGGGTTCGCACCACTGCCCTCGACGTGGCAGATGAGGATGTGGCAAAAGCCGCTGTGCAGGTGGCGATGGACGCGTTCGGGCGCCTTGATGTCGTCGTGAATAACGCAGGGTACGGCGATGTCGCACCGTTCGAGCAGTTGAGCTCTGAGAGATTCAAGGCAGTGGTCGACACCAACTTTTATGGCGTCGTCAACGTGACGCGCGCTGCGCTGCCGATCATGCGCAAGCAAAAGAGCGGCTGCATCCTGCAGATATCATCACTAGGTGGTCGCTTGGCCCTTCCCGGCAGCACGGCGTACCACGCTGCCAAGTGGGCTGTCGGAGGATTCACCGAGTCGCTCGCCCAAGAAGTCGCACCCTTTGGCGTCAAGGTGTGTGCGCTCGAACCCGGCGGGATGCGGACAAACTGGGGCATTCGTGCGCACCAAGACGTACCTGAACTGCTTCCCGATTATGAACCGTCCGTTGGCGCGATAGTTAAGGCACTGCACTCCCTTTGGGGCCAGGAGAATAGCGATCCCGGAAAAGTGGCTCAAATTATTCTTCGTCTGGCTGACAGCGATCATCTCCCGGCACATCTCTTGTTAGGCAGCGACGCGATCAAGTATGCCGCGCAAGCCGAGGCGACGCGCGCAGCGGATACAGAACGCTGGAGAGAAATTAGTGTTTCGGCTGACTTCGATGCTCCGAAATCATTGCCTGCATTGCAATTCTGAGCAGGTCAACTCCTGATGGGAGTCGCGCTGAACTAAGGCTTTTCGTCTCGCTACCTTTCGCTCCCCCAACCTCAAGGACCTTCCCGGTCGAGTGGTCGGCAAACCTGCAGTAACGGAGTGGTAACTGAAGGCTTGCTCGTCGTCCACTCACTGACTTGAGGTGGTTCCTGGGACTAGTCACTGCTGGAGAGCCCAGACAACATGGCATGGCGGATTCACTTTACGAACGAATGTTATCGACACGCAGGGTCCACCGACTGGCTGCGATTCTCCTTCGTCGGTGGCAAGCGGAAGAAATCGCGAAAACTCCGTTCCCCTGCGTGTCCCGCATCTGGACCGAATATATGAGGTCCAAATGATTCAGACAAATACATCCTTGGGCCCGGCTCAGTAGAAGCAGCATGCGACCCTCGGGCAAGATTTCAGGCCGCTGTCTTACGCGCTTTTTGGACCGACTTCAGAAATTTCAGCAAGTCGGCGTTGACTTCGTCCTGGTGAGTCGCAGTTAGACCGTGGGGCCTGCCCGGATAGTAAATTTCCTGCCCCCCTTTGATGAGCTTGGCCGATTTCTTGGCTGAATCTTTGACCGGCACGATCTGGTCGTCCTCACCGTGCATGACCAGAGTGGGCACATCGAACTTCTTGAGGTCCTCAGTGAAGTCGGTCTCGGAGAATGCCTTGATACTATCGTAGGCGTTCTTGAGGCCCGCCTGCATGCTCCATAGCCAGAACTGGTCCAGGATTCCCTGTGAAACCTTCGCGCCCGGACGGTTAGCGCCGTAGAACATTACCGCGAGATCTTTGTAGAACTGCGAACGGTCCTTGGTGAGGTTGCTGCGCAATCCGTCAAACACTTCCATCGGGAGGCCCTCGGGGTTCGTAGCAGACTTCACCATGATCGGCGGCACAGCGGCGATCAGGACGGCTGCGGCAACCCGCTTTGTGCCGTGGCGTCCGATGTAACGCGCGACTTCGCCTCCGCCAGTGGAGTGACCCACAAGAGTGACATCCTTGAGATCAAGTGCCTCGATGAGAGCTGCCAGATCGTCCGCGTACCCATTCATGTCGTTCCCGGACCAGGCCTGGCTCGAGCGGCCGTGGCCTCGCCGGTCGTGTGCAACCACCCGGAAACCATTCTCTGCGAGGAACAGCAGTTGGCCGTCCCATGCATCGGAGCTCAACGGCCATCCGTGCGAAAACGTTACGACCGGGCCCTTGCCCCAGTCCTTGTAGTAGATTGTCGTGCCATCTTTTACCGTAATTGTGCTCATATGAAATTTCTCCTTGCGTTTTTGTGAAACAAAAATGCTTGCGGTTTTGACTTAGTTAGTGGGTACCAATATTGGAGCGCCTTTGTCCTTCACCATGACCAGGACGAACTTCGCTGGTTTGGTTTTGCTTGCATTTCGCCCAACTACGTGAACATCATCGGGGCCTTCATAGAAGGTCTGACCAGGTGTCAAAGTCACTTCTTTTCCGCCTCTCACCTGCATCACGATCGAGCCTTCCAGCACATAAATAAACGCATTAGCATTGTGACGGTGGACAGGGTCCGTACTGCCCGGCGGATAATCCACGATCATCATCAGACCTTCTTTGCCGGGAAGGTTTACCAAGTCTTTTGAAAAGAGATCCGTCACTTTAGCCTCCTGTGCCAGCAGCGTGCTGGACATGAGACATGCCAGTGCCAAGACTAGTTTTTGGAATGTCATAAGTTATCCTTTGGCTTGATTGGCGCATGCTTGCGCCGTGTGTTTGGTCCGTAATTTTGCCCTTAGGCAGCTTTCTGGGCTTGTGCTGCGGGTTGAGTCAGCCACGTTTCAAAGCGTGTCTCTCCGAGCCGTGCGTTACTGCCCGGAACTAGTGTCTTCTCGCTGAGTTTCGCTCCAGAGTAACGCGCATTTGGATCAGCGCTTACCTC
>JBKPQL010000102.1:0-10933 GCA_046734045.1 Verrucomicrobiota bacterium | reverse complement strand
GGGCTTTCGCCTGGCGGCCATTACGTCTGGGCGCAAAGCTTCGTCGCGGTGTACGGCCGGTTTCGCCCCGTGTTTAGGATAAGCGATCCGGCTGTGAAGCATCATCGTGAGTGTGAATCGGAAGCGTTCGGCGATAATTTTTAGTTCGCCGAGAGTAAGATCGCAGTCGTCCAATTGTCGATCCGCTATGCGCTCCTCAATGAGCTCGTTCACGAGCGATTCAACTTTTTGCGGTGTTGGTTTCTCCAAACTGCGCGATGCGCTTTCGACCGCGTCGGCCAAGCTGACAATGGCGCTTTCTTTTGTCTGCGGTTTGGGTCCGCTGTAACGGAAACTATCTTCGGACACGTCAGGAATATCTGCCTCGCGCAACTTCATAATTTTGCCGCCGGCACGCGCGTCTTCATGCTGTTGCAGCGCACGCTGATAAAAATATCGGACGACTGAGGTGCCATGATGCTCCTGGATGATGTCGATGATGCGCTGATTGAGTTTGTGTTTGAGAGCCAGATCAACGCCTTCCTTGACGTGCGCCATGATAATCAACGCGCTCATGGTCGGCGCGAGATCATCGTGCGGATTTCGCTCGAAACTCATGTTTTCGGTGAAGTATTCCGGTTTCACCAATTTGCCGACATCATGGAAGTAAGAGCAGACGCGGCAAAGCGTTGCATTGGCGCCGATCGCTTCGGCCGCCGCTTCGGCGAGATTGGCCACGACCAAACTGTGATGATATGTGCCCGGTGCTTCGATGGTCATCCGGCGCAACAACGGATGATTAAGATCGGACGCTTCCAGCCAGGAAATGTCCGTAGTGATTTGAAACAGATGTTCGAGGATCGGCAGCGCGCCGCCGACGATTGTGGCGGTGACGATTCCATTCCCGATGGCGAGCGCGCTCTGCAGACCGATCATTCCCCAATCATTAGCCATCGGGAAAAACCAATTGATTGGTCCGATCAAACCAAATGTCAGGGATAACAGCCAAATGGCGACCCCAACGCCTAGGCCGGCGCGAATTAGTTTGCTGCGCCGTCGCACCTGCAATGTAAGGGATACTGCGGCGAATCCGCTGATTAGGCTGGTCACGAGAAGCGGCGCGTCAATCGGCCCAAACAACACGCTGCTCCAAAGACTTGCGAAGAATGCGGCGTAAAGGCCGTGCTGGCGTCCAAGCAACACGCTCAGCACAAGCGGCGCGAAGGCATAGGGCGTGATCAACCCGCCCATTTCGGGCTTTAACAAGCGATAGTTCCCGCTGTTGCACAGTACGAGCAACAGTTTTGTCACCGCGAGTTGTATGAGGATGACACCAAAGATGAGAAGGATCCGCGAGCTTCGCGAAAAGCTGCTCGGCTGATTGATCCAAAGTTGCGTAATGGCGGTAGCCAAAACCAGAAGGGCAATAACAAAATTTTTGGTGGGTTCAGGTTGTTGGCCACTGAAGACAAGAAAAGCGAGGCCGCCCGCGAACACAGCAAAGATCATAAACTTCGCATACGGCGAGTACTCGAGATTGCGCGTGAACTCGCTTCGCGCCCGGCGGCGCCGGATCTTTCGTGATGCGAGGCCGCGCTTGATGAGACGTGCGCGTCTAAAAAAAGCGAGCATGGCGATTCCTACTTACGCTGTGTCGGCGCCGGAGTGCGATGCTGCTGATAGGCGTTGATGATGGCGCGCACCAGCTCATGTCGCACAACGTCGCGCTCGGTGAAATAAACGGTAGCGATTCCAGGAACAGTTTTCAACGCTTGCAATGCCTCGACCACGCCAGAGCGCTTGTTCGCCGGTAGATCAATCTGCGTCACATCGCCCGTTACAACGCATTTGGAATTCAAACCGATTCGCGTCAGCAACATGAACATCTGCTCGGTGGTCGTGTTTTGGGCTTCGTCCAGAATGACAAATGCGTTGTTCAAGGTGCGACCCCGCATGTATGCCAGCGGAGCGACTTCAATAGTTTGACGCGCAATTGCCCGCTCCATTTCCTCCGGCTCCAGCATATCCCGCAACGCATCATACAGCGGACGCAAATAAGGGGTAATCTTTTGTTCGAGGTCGCCGGGGAGAAATCCCAGCGCCTCGCCAGCTTCCACAGCCGGACGCGTCAGGATGATGCGGTCAACCTGTTCTTTCTTGAGCGCTGCCACGGCCATCGCCACTGCGAGATATGTCTTGCCCGTTCCGGCTGGGCCAATTCCAAACACCACGTCATGTTTTTGAATGGCTTCGACGTACGCGCGCTGATTTGCGCTGCGTGCGACGATCGGCGGCTTGCGCAACGAAGTGGTGATTTTTGTGGAGGCAAGATCACCCAAGCTCCGGTCACTTGCTTCCGTCACCGAGTTCAATGCATAATTGAATTCATGCTTTTGAATTTCAACACCGTTTTGGCGCGCTTTTTCGAGTTGTTCAAATACCTTCTGCGCTCTGTCGATCCGGCTCGGGTCGCCTTCGAGTCTCACCCAGCCTTCGCGCGTGGTCACCTTCACTCCGAGAGATTCTTCAAGGGTCTTCAAAAGTTTCAGATCGTTGGCGTAGAGCGATTGCAAGGCACGCGGGCTCTCAAACTGGAGGGTACGCGTTTCAGTCATAATCGTGGCACTGGCTTCCAGCCAATGCGCGGTCGGCACTATGCCGACGCCACGGTCTAAACTTATCGGAAACCATACACCAGCGCCCAGTGCGTGCGTTCCTCGGGCGATTCCTCAACGCTGACTATGATGAAGTAGCTGCCGGTAGCTTTTGGAATCACGTGTGCACCCGCGAAGTGGCCTTTTTCCCATCCGTCTGGTTCTTCAGCCAGCTTGCCGTCAGAATCGTAAACGTGAACGGAAACTTTTGCTTTATCGACCTCTGTTCCCAGCCAGAACCAATATTCGTTCCCCTTGAACAATTGCTGCCGCACCGCCTTTTTTTCTCCAGAGCCAAGGTCGCCTCCCCAGTAATCTTCACGCACCTGAAATCCTTGTTTGACATACGGTTCGGCCGCCTGAAGAGCAAACGACTGCGCGTCATCCACCGATGCGAAAATTGCAGGCTGCAGTGCCACGAGCCCAAGCAGCAAAGAGCCCGTGCGGAACAGAAGTTTTGCCAACTGTTTCATCGAAATTCCTAGTCCCTCGTCACGATGCCATGGTCGAGCCGCGTCGTGATCTCGTTGACCTTTTTCACTGATTCGGCAGGAATGCGCCGATTACCGACGTCAATTAAAGGTTTCACTTCGAAGAGAGCGTCTTGAATTTGGCGGATGATGGGAAGATTAAACTCCGGCATGGCTTGGAGTCGTGTCTGAAAATAGGAGAGTAGATCGGGCTGATGCAGCAGTTCGGCGCCATCGGCAGAGAAATGCTTGGTCACAACTGAGGTCAACACTTCCGTGCCACGAAGCCACCCGCCTAAACTAACAAGCTGGGATAGTTTTTCATCGTGCACTTCGTTCATCGCTTGTTGGACGCTGTTTTGCGTACGATCGAGCTCCTGGCGCACGTTTTCCCAATTGCGCTTGTCAGCCGCCTCGATGATCGCCTTCGCGTGTGGAGTGATTGAATTTCCCACGCCGATCCCCTTCGCCAGTGTCAGGACGCGCTGGCCGATGTCTTTTACGGTCGCCGCGTCTTCCGCTTGGACCGCGATAAAACCATCGGCGATCACCGTCCCCAGCAAAAGGGCGATCCGCGGCCGCTCAGTGAAACTGACGCCCTTGTCGGTTCGAACGTGTTCCTTCCAGTTTACTGCGCCCAGCTTATTCAGGGCGCCGAAGATTTCGTTCGGCAGAGGAACGACCACGTCTTCCACCGTTTTTGATAATTGTTTAATATCGATACGTTGTGGGGCCTGAGTGCCATGAGCGCATAGCGCAAGGCCGGTCACGACGATCGCACTGAGCTTGAGATGTCTAGTGAACGGACACATCGGGAATTTCGACTATTGATTTCGTATTCGTATTCAGGATTAATGGAGCCAGTTTAAACAGAACCCGGCCGCGCACAAACACCGTCCAGAAAATTTTGACCTTGAATCGAACCACCGCGCTGTCCCGCCGGCATCTTCAGCAATCTTTATGAACTTGACCAGGCTACAGGAGCTTCTGGGCCGCGCGCCATCAAAGCGAATAGTCGTAATCGGCGATCTAATGCTTGATGAATTTGTGTGGGGAAAAGTCGGCCGCATCTCGCCGGAGGCGCCGGTTCCCGTCGTAGAGGTGACAGGGGAATCGTTCTATCCCGGAGGCGCGGCCAACGTTGCCCGCAATCTGCGGGAATTCGTCGATCACGTCGCTCTGATTGGAATGCTGGGTAAAGATCGCAGCGGCCAGCGACTCCGGGAACTGTTAGCCGCGCAGAACATCGATACTTCCAGTGCAATTGAGGATGAAAGCTTTTGCACGATCCTCAAAACCCGCATCATCGCACTGCACCAACAGGTAGTTCGGGTCGATCGCGAAAAAATTCTAAGGCCATCCGCAGAGCAGATTGCAGAAGTAGTTGCCGCGATCCAAAACAGTATCCGCGAAACCGATGCAATTGTCTTCGAAGATTATGGCAAGGGTTTTATAACAACGGATCTGGTTTCACAGATTGCACGCGCCGCGCGCGCGGCCGGTAAAATAGTGGCGGCCGATCCGAATCCCCGACATTCCGTTGATTGGCGCGGTGTCACAGTAGTTAAGCCGAACCGCGCCGAAGCGTTGCTTGCCGCTAGTATTCCCGGGGGCGATCCGGAGGCTATTCCGCCGCACGATGTCGATCTCATTCACGCCGGCGAAGCGCTTCTTAAGCGATGGGAAACAAAATATGTCCTCGTCACGCTCGGCGAACACGGCATGATGCTTTTTCAGCAGAACGAATCGCCGCATTACATCCCAACCAAAGCGCGGCAGGTTTTTGATGTCTCAGGCGCGGGCGATACTGCGGTTGCGCTCTTTACGCTTGGACTCGTGTGCGGGGCGACTCCGATTGAAGCCGCGGAAATCGCCAACCACGGAAGCGCTGTTGTGGTGAGCAAACTTGGAACGGCGACCGTCACGCCAGATGAGCTTATCGCCAGTTTCCGACAGGACAGCGAACATGACTGATGTTCTGTGGCCCGCTGTTTTTATTGATCGCGACGGGACCATCATGCGAGACGCGGATTATTGTTCAGACCCCAAACAGGTGAAAATTTTCCCAGGCGTCCCCGAGGCGTTGAAGCGTTTAAAATCGAAAGGTTTCAAACTCATCATTATCACAAATCAGAGTGGTATCGGTCGCGGGCTGTTTAGTTTTGACCAATATCGCGCCGTGGAAAAGGAAGTCCTGCGCCAGCTCGGGGACGGGCCGATCGACGCGACTTATTTTTGCCCCGATGTCCCCGGTCAGCATTCCACTTACCGCAAGCCTGCGCCTGGAATGATCATCGAAGCCGCTCGTGAACACCACATCGATCTTGCGCGTTCGTTTTTGATCGGTGACAAGGAGATCGACGCCGAGTGCGGCCATAACGCGGGCGTGCGCACGATCCGTGTTCGAACTGGATTTGAGCGCGACACTACGGGCAGCACAGCAAACTGGATTGCCGATGACTTGCCCGCAGCGGCGCAGATCATTTTGGACCAGCAATCATGATCAGGATATCATCCCGAGCCGCAAAACGGCGAGGGGCCTTACAATCGCCGATCGATCGCGCGAGCAAGCGTTCGTGTGCCATGAACGAGTGCGCGAGGTTCCTCGGCATGGGCCATGTGTTTTAAAGAATGCAAATCGGTTGTCGTTCGTCTCGATGAGTAAAGCAATCGGCGTTATTCCAGCCCGCTGGGGTTCTACACGTTTTCCGGGAAAATCGCTCCATCTCATTGAGGATAAGCCTCTTCTGCAGCACGTTTGGGAACGATCTCGCCGCGCGAAAAATCTCGACTCCATCATCATCGCTACTGACGATATGCGCATCGCAGAGGCTGCCTTCGATTGGGGCGCCGAGATTGCGTTGACTTCGCCAAGACATCGTAGCGGGACCGATCGCGTGGCCGAAGTGGTACGCAAGGCAAAACGTTTCGCGTTCGTCGTTAACATCCAGGGCGATGAACCGTTGGTCGACCCCCGCTTAATCGATAGGCTCGTCGAGAAACTCCGCTCGGATCGCAAGATCGACATTGTTACCGCGGCGCATCCGTTCAATGATCCCACGGAAGCAGAATCACCGCACCAAAACAAAGTCGTCGTAGATCAAAATAATTGCGCTCTTTACTTCTCGCGAAGCGTTATTCCCTACCCTGCCATACCTCTCCGTGTTCGCTATCTGCGCCATCAAGGTATCTACGGTTTTCGCCGCGATGCGCTCCTCCAGTTCGTGAAATGGAAACCCAGTCCGCTGGAGCGCGCTGAGTCGTTGGAGCAATTGCGCGCCTTGGAAAATGGTGTAAAAGTTCATGTGCTCATCACCAGACACGGTTCGCCCGGCGTCGATACGCCCGCTGACGCAAAAGCTCTCGAGCAAAAACTCGCTCGCGCACAACGGAGGGTTCCCTCAAGATGAAATATATTGTTGTCACTGGGGGCGTCGTCAGTTCGTTAGGCAAAGGGTTGACCGCTGCCTCCCTCGGCACGCTGCTCGAAGCGCGTCGTCTGCGCGTTGTCCTCCAAAAGTTCGATCCTTATCTCAACGTCGATCCTGGGACCATGAACCCGTTTCAGCACGGGGAAGTTTATGTGCTCAACGACGGCGCCGAGACCGATCTCGACCTTGGCCATTACGAGCGCTTCACCAATTGCGTCCTTACTCGGAACAACAATCTTACGAGCGGCCAGGTTTACGAGACGGTGATTCTAAAGGAGCGGCGGGGCGATTATCTCGGCAAAACTGTGCAGGTGATCCCGCACGTCACTGATGTAATTAAAAATCGCATCCGCGAGCTTTCCGACGAGAGCAAATACGACGTGGTGATTACCGAGATCGGCGGCACGACCGGGGACATTGAAGGCCTTCCATTTCTGGAAGCGATCCGGCAGTTCATCCTCGAAGTCGGCCCGGAAAATGTGATCAACATGCACGTCACGCTTGTTCCGTACATCAAGGCCGCGCACGAATTAAAAACAAAGCCGACTCAGCAAAGCGTGGCGAAGCTCCGCGAGATCGGCTTGCAGCCGCAGGTGCTAATTTGCCGCACCGAAAGACCGCTCGACCGCGATGTGCGTCGGAAATTGTCGATGTTTTGCAGCCTTTCCGAAAAGGCCGTGATCGAGGAACGCGATGTCGAGCATACAATTTACGAAGTGCCCTTGACCCTGCACGCCGAGGGACTGGACCAACTGGTGTGCGATCTTTTGCATCTGGAAACACCGGCGCCTGATTTGGCAGATTGGCGGAAATTCATCGAGCGCGTCGTCTGTCCGACAAGGCGCGTCAGTATCGCTGTCGTCGGCAAATATATGGACGTCCGCGACGCCTACAAAAGCATCTACGAATCACTCACCCATGCCGCTGCCAGTGAAGACTGCGGAATCGATCTTAAACTTATTGATGCGGAATCGCTGGCGTACGGCGTCGATGCCCAATTAAAAGATGTGGCCGGCGTCCTGATTCCGGGTGGATTTGGCGGTCGCGGTGTTGAAGGAAAAATTGATGCCGCGCGTTATGCACGCGAGCACAAGATTCCCTATCTTGGTCTTTGTCTTGGCATGCAGGTGGCCACGATTGAGTTTGCGCGGAACGTCTGTGGAATCAAAGACGCAAACAGCACTGAGTTTGACAAGAACACCCCAGAGCCGGTCATCTCGTTGCTGGAGGAGCAGCGTGGCGTCCGCAACAAAGGCGCGAGCATGCGACTCGGCACATGGCCGACCAGGATTGTTAAGGGCACTCTCGCTGAAAAAATCTACGGCGACAGCGAGGTAACGGAGCGACACCGGCACCGTTACGAGTTCAACATGAAATATCGCGATCGAATGAACGCAAAAGGCTTCGTGATTTCAGGAACATCACGAGATGGCATGCTCGCAGAATTGATCGAGCTGCGAGATCATCTGTATTTTGTCGGCTGTCAGTATCATCCCGAATTTCAAAGCAAACCGAACAACCCGCACCCGCTCTTCAAAGGATTCATTCAAGCGTGCCTGGGACGACAGACTGGCCGTGCGACGCACGCTCGAGCCGATCAAGAATCGCCGCACCGAGTCCTCGAGAGGGAACTCGTTCCGCAACGATAAGATCGACGCCGGATTGATCGAGTTCGCGCAGGTAGCGAAAGAGGTTCGCAGCGGCTTCGCGAAGATCTAGTCGTTCGCTTAAGCGGCGAACTGCCGCGAATTTTTTTCCCGACTCAACAGGATGCCACGCCAGCAGAGCGACACGCTGGTTTTTCTCCTGTGAAAATGAGTTGGCATTATCAATGAGACGCAACCGCGTTTTCGGCGCGTAATGCGATGGCAATTGCCCCGGCGCAGAAATTTTCTGTGCCGCTGATTCGACGATGTTGATCTTCTCAAATTCGGATAACTGCTCTGCTGTAATGGGGCCACGGCGCAAGGTGTCGATGCTGTTTTCGCGCACGGCGACAATTGTCGATTCAAGTCCGTGCTGTGCCGGCCCCGCGTCGATGATCAACGGGATTCGTCCGTCGAGTTCATCGAGAACGTGCCGCGCTGTAGTTGGACTGACCCGGCCAAATCGATTTGCGCTCGGCGCAGCCAGCGGCTTATCCAATTCACGCGCGATTTCCGCGAAAACCGGATCTGAGCTGATTCGAACCGCGACGGTGTCGAGACCTGCCGTCACAATTTCAGGAACGATTTCGCGTTTCGGCAAAACCATTGTGAACGGACCCGGCCAAAACTTGTTAGCTAGCTTTAGGATCAGTTGTCGATCGGGCGCTGGCAGATTGACAATTTTTTCCAGCCAGTCGCGGTTCGGAAGATGAACGATCAGTGGATCGAGGCGTGGTCGCTCTTTCGCTTCAAAAATTTTTGCGACCGCAATCGGGTTCAGCGCGTCAGCAGCGAGTCCATAAACGGTCTCGGTAGGCAGCGCGACGGTTTCGCCTTTGCGCAGCAGTTCAACCGCCGCCGTGCGGTCGGTTGAGATCACTGTTTTCACTTTGGCAATTTCGCGGTCAGCACCGCTTCGGATTGTTTTTTGCGAAATGCTTCTAACTTTTGGCGAATCGTATCATTGGACGTGGCGAGAATCGCAGCGGCGAGCAACGCGGCGTTTTTTGCGCCTGGTTCGCCAATCGCCAATGTGCCGACGGGAATCCCGCTCGGCATTTGAGCTGTCGACAAAAGCGAGTCGAGTCCCTGAAGCTTGGATTGAATCGGAACACCGAGAACAGGCAGCCACGTGTGAGCAGCGATGACTCCGGCCAAGTGCGCTGCGCCGCCCGCGCCGGCGATGATCACTCGGAACCCGCGATCGGTTGCTTTGCGCGCAAACTCTGCGGTCGCATCAGGAGTGCGATGAGCGGATAGTACCTGCGCTTCATTCGGCACACCGAGTTCATCCAGCGTTTCCGCAGCGTGCCGCATGGTTTCCCAGTCCGATTTGCTGCCCATAATCACGGCAACCAAAGGTTTTGATTCAGGCATGCGGAAATTGTAGGGCGTTTCTGTGAAACGCCAAACACATAGGTTGGCTGAAGCCAGGTGTTAATGAGATATTGGGCCGTGAATGGCGTCGGCAAATCGATCGTTCTCGTCGGAATGATGGGCGCAGGGAAATCGTGTGTTGGGCGGTGTCTGGCGCGGCGGACAAAGCTCGCCTTACACGACACGGACGAAATTATTGCTTCGAAGTTCGGCCTGCCGATCGCAGAAATTTTTGCTAAGCACGGCGAGAACAAATTCCGGAAGGCGGAAACAGAAGCACTTCGCAGCCTGGCAACCACGGAACAAGCGATCATCGTCACAGGTGGCGGTATTGTAATGGGGGAAGAGAATATCGATCTGTTGAAACGGCTCGGCTTGGTAGTCTGGCTTGACGGAAGTCGAGGGACGCTTTTCAAACGCGCGTCGCGATCGAGTGATCGACCCTTGTTACAAGGTGAGAATCCAAGAAAAGCGTTCGCACAAATTCTACAGGCGCGGCGGCCGCTCTACACAAAGATTGCACGTCTTCGCGTCGATACGTCCGTGCTTACAGACGAAGAAGTTGCCATGGCAATTTTGAGTAAGGTTAGAAGACTTAATCCGGAACCGGGATCACCGATCCGGGCTATAGCGCTATGACACAGCTTTCGGGAGCGGAATTGAAGGCGCAGCTCGTATCCTTTGCGCGACAGATTGGTTTCGATTCGTGTCGCATAGCCGCGTGCACTGTGCCAGCGCACGCAAGCGAATTTCGGCAATGGCTGCGCGAAGGCGCTCACGGCGAAATGAGTTACATGGAGCGCGGTGAAGAGAAGCGTTGCGATTCGCAGAAGGTTTTACCCGGCGCGCGATCAATGATCGTCCTCGCGCTGAATTATTTTCAGGGGGAACAATCTCAGCGGTCGCCCGCCTCCGCAACGCTACAGCGTGGCAAGCAGACCGCCGCTACAGGAAAGATCGCGCGCTATGCATGGGGAGATGACTACCACGATGTAATCGGGTCAAAGCTGGAGAAAATCGACAAGTTTCTGCGGAGCTTTGGCGGAGACCAAAAATCTTACGTCGACACCGGCCCGATTTTAGAACGCGATCACGCCGCGCAAGCGGGCATCGGCTGGCACGGCAAAAGCACGATGTTGATCGATAAACGGCTCGGGACCTGGTTCTTTCTCGCGGAGGTTTTGACTACGCTGGAATTGCCAGCGGATGCACTCGTCCCGGACCGTTGCGGAACGTGCGAGCGCTGCATCAAAGCGTGCCCCACCGGTGCGATTACGGCCCCGCATCGACTCGATGCACGCCGCTGCATTTCTTATCTGACCATCGAGTTAAAAGGTTCCATTCCGGTGGAGCTTCGCCCGCTTATCGGAGATCGG
>JBKPQL010000101.1:0-7407 GCA_046734045.1 Verrucomicrobiota bacterium | reverse complement strand
AATTTGCGCAGCGCCGATCCAGATGGCTTGCGGCAAAGTCATTTCCTCCATGTGCATCACACGCGGTCGCGTGAAAGTGGAGTCAACGATCCACATGATCACTCCCCCAATGACGAGCGCCCAACTCATCACCCAGAGACTTTCCAGATTCTTGCCGATTTGCTTCGTCAGAGCCCATGCGGGAACTGCGGTGACCACGAATGCTATCAGCGTGAGACTCAGTGGATGCGTCAACAGGGTGCGATCGCCGCGCTCACCTCTGGGAAAAGTACGAAGAAACTCCAGAATCCGATCGCGAAAATAAACCGGCAACGCCAGGATCGCGCCCAGTTGAATAACAATCGTGTACATCTTCCAGAAGCCGTCGTGCAGATCGATGCGCAGCAGCGCTTCGCAGATGCGCAGATGCGCCGTGGAACTCACCGGCAGAAATTCAGTTAATCCTTCGACGATTCCGAGAAAAATTGACAAGAAAAAGTCGGGCATGGGTTCGAATCGTTAGATAGTTACACGGTTACATAGTTACAAGGCCATGGTGATTGCCTTTGATGGCGAAGAGGCTTTTGAAACCTTGTAACTCTTTTAACGATTTAACGCGTGAGCACTCGGCTCACAACGCCTCCGTTCCGCGATCGCCCGTCCGGATACGCACCGCCTCTTCCACTTCCCCCACAAAGATTTTTCCATCGCCAATCTTCCCCGTCTTAGCCGCAAGCAAAATTGCTTCCACGGCGCGCTGCGCACGTTCATCCGGAATGACCATCTCAAATTTTATTTTCGGAAGGAAATCAACCGTATACTCCGTGCCGCGATAAATTTCGCTGTGTCCTTTTTGCCTGCCAAAGCCTTTCACTTCGCTGAGAGTCATTCCTTCCACGCCTGCCGCCAGAAGCGCTTCCTTCACCGGCTCGGCCCTAAAGGGCTTGATGATCGCCTCGATTTTTTTCACGGCGCCAAACTAGAACCGGCGTTCCAAATCGCAAGCCGTAACGCCGCTCATTTCAGATCGCTCGTTACACTTTGCGCCCGAATTTTTTCTCAAGCTCGGCCAGCGAAATTTGGATCATCGTTGGCCGGCCATGCGGGCAGCAGTAGGGCAGATCGCAGTCAAGCAAATCCCGAATCAATTTCTCCACTTCAGGGTAACGCAGCGGATCGTTCGCTTTCACCGCATGGCGGCAAACAGTCTTGGCGATCATCTCCTCGCCCAACCGCATCTCCGAACTGCTGCTGCTCGCGTTCTTCAGGTCGTCGATCACTTTCCGCATGAACTGGGCCGGGTCAGAGGCATTCAAAAACATCGGCAGACTGTCGATCTTAAATGTATTCGGACCAAAACTCTCAATGCCGATTCCCATTTTTTGTAGGATCGACATGTTGCACTCGACCCAATCCGCATCGCGCGGCGGCAGATCGAAAACCTGAGATAATAGAAGTTTCTGGCTCGGGACTCCCTGTTCCTCCATTCGGCGCCGCAATTCTTCGAAGAGAATACGCTCGTGCGCAGCGTGTTGGTCGACTAGGACGAGCCCGTCGGCATTCTCCATCAAGACATAAAGTTTATTGAGCACGCCGATAATTTGGAATTGCTGTTGAGCGCTGGAGGGACGGGCTTTGTCTCGTCCCAAATTTTCCGGGGACGGTATGGAGACTTTGTCTCGAGGAGCAACGGAAAGCTCGACCGTTTTCTGGCCGCGCAGGGCGAACTCGCGCTCGAGCTGAGGGAGCTCTCGCGGCATCGCCCCGGCGCCGGGAATTTGGGGCGGCACGACGGTCGGCCTTAGAATTGGCGGAGCTGCCGGAGCATGAAACTTTTTCTCCCATTCCGTTCGGCTGCGCTCCAGCGCTTCCTGAATGGAACAGACAACTGCTTCGCGGACTGCGTTTGGATCGCGAAACCGCACCTCTCGTTTTGCGGGATGAACGTTTACATCGAGTGTCGCCGGGTCGAGATCGAGAAAGAGAAATGTGACGGGATATTGCCCTTTCATCAGCGCAGTGTGATAGCCTTCGCGGATGGCAGTGGTAATCAGACCACTTTCAATCGCGCGACCGTTCACAAAAATCAGTTGTTGCGCGCGCGTCTGCCGGTTTAGACCCGCTTGCCCGATGAAGCCCCGGATTTCAATTTTTCGTCGGGCAGGGCCACGTAACTCGATCAAGCGTTCCAAGAGCTCAGCGCCATATAAATCCTGGATGCGATCGCCGAGTGTTGCTGTGGTGGGTAGTTGAAAAACGAGGCGATCATCTCGTAGCAACACGAAGGCGATCTGCGGATGGCCAATCGCTTGCAGGTGAACTTGATGTTCGATGTTGCGGGTTTCAGTATTTTCCGACCGGAGAAATTTCCGGCGGGCTGGCACATTAAAAAAAAGCGAGCGCACTTCGACTTGCGTCCCGGGTGCTTCGCCACCATCGCGCACGGTGTCGATCTTGCCACCGTTTACGATGATTTCGGTTCCGGCTAGCGCGTTCCGCTCGCGCGTTGTCAATCGAAAGCGCGACACACTGACGATGCTCGGCAGCGCTTCGCCGCGGAATCCCAATGTGCCGACAGCCTGAAGATCGGCAGCTGAACGAATTTTGCTTGTAGCATGACGCTCGAGTGAGAGGAGCGCGTCATCGCGATCCATGCCACACCCGTCGTCAACGACGCGAACGAGTGAGATTCCCCCGCGCCGAATCAAAATCTCAATCTTGCGCGCGCCGGCATCGATGCTGTTTTCGATGAGTTCCTTCGCTACCGAGGCCGGACGCTCGACCACTTCGCCGGCTGCGACCTGGCTAGCGACGGTGTCTGGGAGCAATCGGATTCGGCCCATGTGATGTTGAATCTTAGTTTCCGCCGGGTGAATTGCGAAGGAAAACGCGAAAACTGTAGGGGAAGCTGACAGCTTCCCTATACAACAACAGCGGCCGCGGGCTTTGACTTGGAAGAGCCGACGCCGTATTTTTTCGTAATGATCAACGTCACCGATAACGCTGTTCGACAGCTCCGAGGTTTGCTCTCAGTGCAGCCTAAAGATTCAGGGAAAGGTCTGCGTGTGCAGATTGCAAAAGGCGGTTGTTCGGGACTGCACTATGAGATGGCGCTGGACGAGAGAAAGGGCAACGATGTGGTGGTGGAGCGGGATGGAATGCAATTTTTTGTTGATGGCGAAAGCTTGCCCTACTTGCGCGGCGCGACCCTGGATTTTCGCGACGGTTTGACTGGCGCTGGTTTTTACGTCGTCAATCCCAACGCGTCGCGGACGTGCGGATGCGGTTCCTCATTCGAAACAGCGCCGTCGGCTTGAAAGAGGGTAATCTTTTAGGGTTCACGTGATGGATTATGGCGCGTTCCCCTATGAAGAGCCGTACACCAGGCCGCGCCGGCGCATTAATTATTTTGCGTGGACGGCTCTAATCCTCTTGCTCAGCGGCTTCGCGCTAGCTGCGTGGCTGGGCAGTTTTTACATCTTCGACCAACCGGAGCGTCCGGACAGCTACCGGATTTTGCAACGACTGCATAAAATTGATCCATCGAAACGGTTCGAGTTGACTGCTGCGCCGGCCGGCGAATTTCTGACGGCTAAGCAATTGTACGATCGCTATGTCGGAATCGGCGCAGCCGAACTTGCCAAGACCAACGCCGAATTGGCACGAAATTATATTAGGAACTATCAGCAGGTGCGCGGCTTGGTGCCCTACGTGGTCGGCAGATACACGATCATCGCAGCGCGGGAACTGGGGCCCGACGATGTATTCACGTCAGGCATGGTCGCGCTAACGCACCCAATCGACAGCGGGGAATTGCTCATGGAGCATCTTTACCCAGCCAGGTCCGAAGTTCTTCCATTAATGATGCAGACGTTGAAACCGGGTTTGGAGGTGAAGCTGGAGCGCACCCACGATATTTCCGCCGTGATCCACGCGGAGCGTTTGGCCGACGGTCGGATCATGGTTACAGCCGTGCCGCTGCTCTACGGCAGCTATACGGTGACACGCGGCGTCGGGACATTTCGTTTGGAGCCACCGCTTAGCCTCAATCTCGTTGCAGGCTGGCCTTTGTTTAAGGCGCAAGAACGCGGCGCGATTGAGCGGCGAGAGACCGAGCGCCGACAAAAGATCGCAGTTGCGCAGGGCTCCGTTCCAATACCTGGCTTGAGCCCGAGCGCTACGCCTCCGCCCGCGCAGAACCAGTTGGTTCGGGTCGAACAAGCCAAGCCGGTTGAAGCACCCACGGCAACACCTGCACCGCCGACTCAGGAAGTAGCTAAGGCGAGCCGGTCGCGTAAAGGCGCTAAATTGGCTAAGAAGCAGAAGCTCGAATCGCCTACGCCTGCGTCAACTCCCGTTCAGCCAGCCATCGCTCAGAAATCGGCAACTCCGGCATCGACGCCGGCCGTTGCTCAAAGATCCACGGCGCCAACATCGACACCGTTCGCGGTCGCATCGGCGCCAACCGCCACGCCGAGCCCGAAAGCTTTCGCAGCTGCGCCAAACGTCGCAACTACTCAACCCACACCAATTGCCAGCCCGACACCGGTTCCAGTTTTGCCAGCGCAGCCGGTTCCACCTGAGACGCCGGGCGCAGCCCTCGCCTCGAATGCAGGCGGCGGTAGTTGGAAGATATTTCCACCTGGGAAAATGCCACTCGGTCGCCTCATCGGTACAGGCGATTTGCGGGATGTTGTCGATCACGGACTCGCCGGCGAGCGGATTTATCTCAGGGGACAGTTCGTCGTGAACTTCTCCGATGCCAATCGCGCTGTGCTCCGCCAACGGACAAAGTTAACCGACAAGGTGCTTCATTTTGGCGGCGGTTCGTCCACGCGTATCATCGTTGAATATCCGTCCGGTTACACGCCTCCGCAGCAAGGCGCAGTGGTAAACCGGGACGAGCTGCGTCCCTACGAAATCACCGAAGTGCGCAAGGATGAAGACGGTAAGCTCAACGTCTTTGTACGCGAAATAATGCAGCCATGATCAGTTCGCGCTGTCTTGTCACGCTCTTAACTTGACATTCTGTTTCCCCTAAAAGATGCGTTGCTGCACGGGGCGCCCGCCGCCAGCCACTCAGTCAGCGCGGGATCGCAGGATCAATTTACCATCGCGAATCTCGATCGTGCCAACACCATAGTTATCGCGATAGTCGGCGAGGTAATCTGCCAACTGCTTGGAGCGATATTTCCAGCCCAAAAGGTTCCTCGGGACAGGCTGATTATTCACGATGATCATGTTCAACTGCGGATGTTCCAGCGACTCCGCGCCTCTTAATTCGATGACGATGTCGTCGTTGAAGTAATACGGAGACCAACCAAAAAATTCTGCGAGCGGAACACTTGTCTGAAGGCGCAAGCGATTCCCCTCGATGGACACAAAAGCCTTCCACCGCGCAGAGCGCTTCGCCGCGATCAAACTGTTAACATCATCTGCTGTTAACTCGATCGCCGCTGCTTGACCGGCCCGACTTTTCTGTTCGAAATCTTGCCATCGTTGCTGAACTGCTTGAATCTGTTCGTCTGACGCGGTGAATTCTGGGACCTGCGCCGGCGCTTCTGCAATCGAATGCGTCTTCCCCAGCCAATAAATGGCGTGGACTATCGCCGAGTGCTGGTGGCGGCCCCAATATAACCCGGCTACACAGGCAAGGGCCAGCACAATTCCGAAAACGACAAGAATGAGACAGCCGCGAGCGAAACAGCCCAATCCCTTTCTCGGCGCCGGCGCTTCAACCCAGCCGTTCATGTGCTGCGATGTGACTCTGCGTCGATCTTGGCCTGTGCTTCCATCAACCTATCGTAAAGCGTGCGCAAGCCCTCGGAGAGCATTCGTGTTCCCGCGAGGATCGGCATGAAATTTGTGTCACCGCTCCAGCGTGGCACGATGTGGATGTGCAAATGATCGGGAACACCCGCGCCCGCGCATTCGCCCAGATTTAAGCCGATGTTGAACCCCTGCGCCTTGGTCGCTGCGCGCAAAAGCGCCTGCGCATGCACGACCAGATTCCACAGCTCAACGATTTCATTTTCGCCGAGCGCCGAAAGGTCCGCCGTCTTGCGATAAGGCACCGCCATCAAATGGCCAACCGTGTACGGATAACGATTCATCATCAGGAACGCGGTTTTCCGCCGGGTTATCACCAGGTGTTCCGCGTCATCGCTGGCCCGAGCCGCCGCTTCGAGAAAATCCCGGTCGCGCGGTTCCTTCTCAAAATACTCTACCCGCCACGGAGCCCAGAGGGTCTCCAACTCTTTCTTCGGAAATTCTTCCATCGACATCTATGATTCCGTCTTGCTGTAGCGGAAGCTGCTTGCCGTGCGTAGGTCGCCGCGGCGACCGAAGGCTGGTCAGCTTCCCGCTTTAGCGAGCGTAGATTTATCTACCCGAAAGTCGAGCCAGCATTTCTGCCTTCTGCCTGTCATTCCCGAGCGGAAGCCTTGCCCTGAGCGAAGTCGCCTGCCAAGCCGCAGTTTTATGCGAAGGGTTGTCGTGTTTAGTCCAAAGGGCTCTGCACTCCCAATCCCGGTCGATTCAGCACGTGCGTGTAACGCGTAAAGCTTCGCTACGCGTTTTCAACTGAGCGGCTCTTCCGATAAATAGTGCCTTAGCTGCGCTTTCAGAAATCGCCGTCCCGCCCCGCTTTTCAAGTACCGTTCGCGTCCAAGCGCATCAGCTTGCTTCAAGTAAGCTTCGTAGTAGATAAGCTGCCAAGGGCCGCGATGAGAAGTAGCAAATGAATCGCCTTGAGCATGCTGTTGGAATCGCTTCCGCAAATTCCCCGAATAACCAATGTAGAATCCGCTGTCTTTTAGTGAGCGGAGCACATACACATAGTGCATCACCTGGACGTCACTCCCGGCGCGTGAGCGAAGCTTTGCGCGCTGATCGAGCAATTTAGGTTTGTGTCCAGTTGAGGGGAACATCTAGTATTGGGCGGATGGAAGCGATTGTGTTCCCTCTCTCACGAAACTCAAGCCGGATTAGACCCAAAAATTGCGCATTTCTCTTGAAAGACCCAAAAATTGGGTCGAATTCTCGTTAGGCCGCTTGACGCGCATCACTAATATGGCAGGCGAAACATCTAACAGACGGAGACTCAAAATGAGAAAGATCAGGATCATCGAACAGATCTCGCTGGACGGCGTGATCCAGGGGCCAGGCGGACGGGACGAAGACCGCGACGGCGACTACGCGCATGGCGGATGGGCGATGCCGTATTTCGATACCGCCATCGGAGACGCCATCGTTGTGGCGCAGGGCAGGAGCTTCGATCTGCTGCTTGGCCGCCGCACCTACGATATCTTCGCCGGCTACTGGCCGAAGGTCGAGAACCATCCGATAGCGGACGGTCTGAACGCCGCGACGAAATACGTCGCGACCCACAGGCCGGACAGCCTCGGATGGGGTCCGGTCGAGGACCTA
>JBKPQL010000100.1:0-26218 GCA_046734045.1 Verrucomicrobiota bacterium | reverse complement strand
AAACCGAAAAGCTAAAGAAACAGGAAAAGGAGCGGGATTTCTTTTGCGTGGTGAGCGATGCATTTCGGATTTTTGCCCGTCATTCCTCGATCGCTCTCGGAAGCGCCTGGGCTTTTGCCGGAGCCGTGCTTGTCATCCTTGTCTGGATTCTCACCGGACCAATGTTTCATTTTTCCGATACCTGGCAATTGGTGATCAATACTGCCACGACGATCGTCACCTTCCTCATGGTGTTTCTAATTCAGAACACGCAAAACCGGGATGCTAAAGCAGTGCACCTCAAGTTGGACGAGCTGATCCGCGCCCTCAAAGGCGCACGCAATGACCTTGTTGATCTGGAAAATTTATCCGATGAGGAGCTGAAGAAACTCGAAAAACAGTTCCAGCGCATGCGCAAACGAGCTGAGAACGATGGAAGTCCTTCGCGTCACGCCGAACCTACCAAATTGCGCTGAGACAGCGCGTTAACGCAAACCTCGATTCTCACGGGCATTGCCGGGAATTTTTGTGTCCTTTTCACAGCGAACGGCGCCTATATGCGCGATTTTTAATTTGTTTGTCCCCTTGGATTGCACGGTATCGAACACAAAAAGGGGAAACGACTCTGCACTCGCGCGAATGAGGAAATTCCTGAAGGCTGATACCCGCTCGTCTTCTGGAATCGCGTTGCGCACGGCGCAGAAGAAGAGTCTGAACCGCCGTAGTCGTCGTCGCTAACCAGAATCATCCTGGGTTAGCCGTTCCAAAACCAACATGATTCGCCGCCAAGCAGGCGCAACCAACAATACGTTTCCGAAACTGGATCACGAGCGGATAATGCAACCGCCCATCGAGGCGATCGCTAATTATGGGACTCCTCTGCCTCTCCACCCGAAGATAAAAAAGATCACGCACATCACCAGGAACAGAAAGAATAGGAACTTGGCGATTCCTGCCGACGCCGCGGCGATACCGCCAAATCCAAATACGGCTGCTACCAGTGCAATTATTAAAAAAGTTACTGCCCAACCCAACATCGTTTCACCTCCTTAGACGTGAATCGCGTGAGCCGATTGCTCCGCGTGTGTTTTATTTCGAGACGGCTGCTAGTCAGCAACTGCCTTGAATAATATAACACAAGGCGGCCCGCGCTGGTAGGACTGCGTCAACTACCGCTATCCTAGGGTTACTCCTGAGAGTCTAGTCATGAAAATCCCGAGCAGCGTTAAGGCCTGTAACTCTTCATACGCGGAACGCACCAATCGCCTTCCAAGTTATAGAACAAGTGCTGAGAAGTGGCCGAATACCTGTGCAGGTGCGCGGGCATAACAAGCGGCGGGAGTCGCTATGATTCGCGTTTCCGATGAAGCGGGCAATGTGATCGCGACGCACGAACACAAGGGCAATAAGGAGCCATCGCGAATCGCCGCTTCAAGCTCCAGAAACGCAGTCAGCTTTTCATCCGCACGCACAACGAAGCGTTTCGCGTTGTCGCGATGCGTTTCTGCAATCCAGATCGTTCGCCCGCGAGAATCTAGGGTTGAGACGCAGCCCCAACTCCAACCGGCTTTGCCAAGATTGTCAGCGATGATTTCCCAGTACTTCATGCGGGATGTTTTTATTTGGAGCTAATCGCCGATGCAGGGAGGATAAACTCATGACCGGCGTGACGGGCTACGCTGCTTGGGAAAGTCACCATTACTCATGACGACAGCGAGTTGATGCGGCTCGTGTCGCGTCGTAGCGTATGCCAGATATAACGCTGGAAAGGAGCGAGCAAATGCCAAAATACCTGATTCAGGGATCCTATTCGGAGCAAGGTTTGAAGGGGGTGCTCAAAGAGGGAGGGTCGAAACGCCGCGAAGCAGCCGAGCAATCAATCAAAGGAATGGGTGGGCGACTGGAAGCCTACTACTATGCCTTTGGGAGCGACGACTTCGTAGTCATTGCGGATCTGCCGAGCAACGTAGACGCAGCAGCCTTGTCGTTGGCCGTCAATGCCAGCGGAGCCGTCCAGTCGCGAATAACGGTGCTGATCACGCCAGAGGAGGCTGACCAAGCCACGAAGAAGATGAAGACGGTCAAGTATCGCCCGCCCGGAAAGTAGAGCTGCGCGGCCAGTTCGAGTTCGCGGCTTAAAACCACCTTTCGCAGCCGTTCACATCGCGCAGTAATTCGCATTTACGATGAAGCTGGCAATGTGATCGAAACGCACGAGCACGCGGGCGAGTTCAAAGAGTGGTGAGTGAGCGAAACAAAAAGCCGCCACGCGGTGAAGCGTGACGGCTGATTGTAAAATACGGCTATTTCTGTCCTCGAAAAGCTTTACTGATTGTTGAGGACCGTTTGCGGTGCGGGTTTGCTCACTTCAATTTGAGCGCTCACCTTCTGCAAGCCCGCAGTAAGCGCTTCAATTTGCTTTTGCTGCTGCGCGGCAGTCGCTTGGAAGTCCTTCTTCTGCTGGGCGACCGTTGACTTCAACTCCGCAATGCTTGCCTGCTGTTCCTCTACTTTCTTGTGCTCTTTGAGGAACTCGTTGAGCAGCATTGCATTGATTGCTTCGTACCGGATGGTGGCGACTTCCCCATGGTCATTGTGCGCTACCAAATCAGGGTTCACTTTAGCCACGTCCTCGGCAATCAGCCCATAGAGCTTCAGGTCGCTAGGACTGACACCGTCGTCTGTCCGGAACGTAACAGGCTTAAGAGCGAACAAGGTTTCGCTGTTCTCGCCCATTGGCTTGATATCCCGCTTATAGCGCCGCGAAGATGAGGCAAAGCCAAGCACTTGGTCTCCCAAGCCCGAGCCCCCGGTACTGGCGACGACAACCGTTGTGCCGCCGACAATTGCCGTGGAACCGATGTTTTTGATCCGCGTTTTGTTGACGTCGGTGCTAGAACCATTGACACCCGACCCGATGTCGACATTACCACTTCCGGTGATAAGGACGCCGGCCCCGACGCCGATGGCTGTGTTCTCCCTACCACTTACGTTTGTAAAGAGCGCGCTAGTACCGACGGCAGTGTTTGTATGGCCACTAACATTGTTGGTGAGTGAATTATCACCCACGGCCGTGTTGAAGCTGCCGGCATCGGAAGGTCCACCAACATTCCTTGCGAGCGCTCGATTACCCACGGCCGTGTTCCCCTGACCGGAGCCGTTAGCGTTTAGCGCTTGATCACCGTTGGCTGTGTTGCCGCCCCCGTTTGGTATTGCCACTGAGCGCTTGGAAACCCATGGCCGTGTTGGCATTGCCTGAGGTGTTGCTTGCAAGGGCTCCCTGCCCCAAGGCCATGTTCATGCTGCCCGAGATGTTGAAGACAAGGGCATTTTCACCTACCGCCGTGTTGAAGCTGCCGTTGTTGTTCAACAGTGCCTGGGCACCTATGGCCGTGTTGTGAGCGCCAGTGGTGTCCAACTTGAGCGCGGCAAAGCCGACAGCCGTGTTGAATTGGCCAACGGCAGTGTTTACGTTAAAGAGGGCATTAAGTCCCTCAGCCGTGTTGAAGCCCGTGTAAGCTCCATCCGGTGCCGGCGCTGGCAGCAGTTCCGGCGTAGCTGCTTGTACCCTTGGCAAGAGCGCAAAACAGGCCAGCACCAGCGGGATGAGAAGCAGGGCTGATAGTTTGAGTTTTATTAGTTGTTTCATGGTTTAATCCTTTCTTTCTTCGCAGGGTGTTTTTGTGTTGTTGTCAAGCGACTTTGTTTACTGCCCGACCAGGCTCCAGCCGACGGGAAGCGTTGGGCCTAGCGCGAAGCTGACGAGAACATTGTTGTTCAGATACCAGATGTATGTTTGACGCGTGGCAGCATTGTAAAGCACATAGTCTGGCTTCCCATTGCCGTTAAAGTCGGCGACGGCTACCAACGCCCAGCCGCTGGGCGGAGTTGGCCCAGCAGCGCTCCCCACGAACGTTGGTCCTGATAAATACCAGATTGCTGTTTGGCGAGTAGCGGGGTTGAACAAGGCGTAATCGGGATGGTTGTCGCCATTGAAATCCGCCACACCTCTCAGTCTCCAGCCGGCGGGAAGAGTTGGGCCTAGCGCGAAGCTGACGAGAACATTGTTGTTCAGATACCAGATCACTGTTTGACGCGTGGCAGCATTGTAAAGCATATAGTCTGGCTTCCCATCGCCGTTAAAGTCGGCGACAGCTACCAAAGCCCAGCCGCTGGGCGGAGTCGGCCCAACAGCGCTCCCCACGAACGTTGGTCCTGATAGATACCAGATTGCTGTTTGGCGAGTAGCGGGGTTGAACAAGCCATAATCTGGATGGGTATCGATATTGAAATCCCTGGCACCTCTCAGTCCCCAACCGACCGGAAGCGTTGGGCCTAGCGCGAAGCTGACGAAAACGTTGCTGTTCAGATACCAGATCACTGTTTGACGCGTCGCGGCATTACGGAGCACCAAGTCCGGGTGGCCGTCGCCGTTAAAGTCAGCTACTGTAGCCGTATCTGCGCCAGGCGGCGGGGGAGGGGGCATCACTATTACATTGCCTGCCTCGTACGGCGGCTGAGTGCAATGGTACCCAAACGTACCCGTGCTGTTGAACGTGTGAGTGAAAGTCGCTCCCTGGCTACGAAGTCCAGAATCCCATATGCCGTCGACTGACGTTGTGCTGTGCCCGCTCGAAGCCCAAGTCCACTTCACCTGATCGCCAGGGTGAATCGTTACCGACGAAGGCGTGAACATGAAGCCCGTCCAGGGCCCAAACTTCCAAGGCACTCCGACCGTTACATTAAATATCGCCGCGGTTGCTGGGTTGGGATAACCGATAAGAGAAACAGCCGTTGCTAGGACTGCGAACACAGCGCAGGTCCATTTCGTGAATCTTTTCATGTGCTTTTTCCCTTTCATCATTTCTTCTCTCGATTTTCCGAGCCGAGGTTTGGAAATTCTTCAGCGTCCGAAAAATCTCTGTGGTGGCCCACGATAGATAGCCCGGTCAAGTCAATGGCTCCGCTTCCGGTCGCGACGACATCGGGCCCGACTTGCTGCAGGGTTACAGTGTAACCAGCTTCGGCGGGCCGGACGGATAACAACCACGCGAGTACGATTCCCAGCGTTGTCGCCAGATCGGGTTTGAAGAACTTGAGTGATTTCATCTTTTGTTCCTTAGTTGATTTAGTTTTTCTCGTCGCCTTTCTTGACCTCCCATCATGAGAGGTCATTCTGGCCGTTCACTGGAGTACTTGGCAGGATTTGGTGGTTCGTTACGCGGAAAGTGGCTTCGCGACGTTAAATCGCTAAACGGCTCAACGGTGAATCGCGAACGAGGCAAGTCGCAAAGCGCTACGGTGAGTGATGGTTTGGCAGAGGTATGCCAACGTTCACTGTCCTCTCACGACGATGGTGCCGCTGATGGTACCACTGGTCTCGCCGGTCACAAGGTTCGAGCATTGGTCCGTGGTGAAGCTGCCTCTAGCGCCAGCGTACCGGCCCGTTCCGCCGATAATGGTCCAGGGATCCACATGGCGAAGATCGCCGTTGGCACGTAAACCAGCGTTTGTTCCCAAAAAGCACGCCAAAATGCTGTCACCGTTGGCGGCGTCTCCGACTATCAAACGACTTCCCCCGGCGTTCCCAGGTGGCGTATCCGCGAAAGCGAAGTCCACTGGGAGCGAATAAAACAGTGTGAATGGACCAAGCGCCGTGTCGGATGACATGACGCTCCCATTGACATAAATCCCTTCCGCTGGATTGGGAAAAGGCGTGCCAATTTCGCTCCCTGCGACAGTACCATTAATTGGTATCACTCCCGCTTGCACCGCGGAGCTGACGAGCGCCACGGTCAGGAATATTGCTGTCATTAGGCTGATTCTTTTAACGTTATTCATAATTTTGATTTCCTTTCTGGTTTTGGCCTTCTGTGGTTCCTCGTCGTGAGAACTCATTTCCGGCTGTTCACCGATGTACTTGGCAGGATTTGACGCTTCGTTACGCGAAAAGCTGCTTCGGGACGCAAAATCATTAAAACGTGAGGCGTTGAAACCCGACCGCAGAACACACGGATGATTGCGGATGCCACGGGATAAAAAAGCGATCGCCCCCAGAAGACCGTAGAGGCAGCCGTGTCGGCTGCTTTGAAGTAGATGCAAGGGATGCAGGCGGCACGCCCGCCCTTCGGGGCGGACTCGTCCTGTGGCGAGCCTGCCAGTACAGAATTACTTCGGCGCGAGCGAGTTTACGATTTTTTCGAAGCACGGCTCCCCGCGGAGGGGATCCCAGAACGGCATCAGTTTTAATTCGCCATAGCTGAGCTCCAGACCGCTAGTGGGGTAGCGGACGGCAGTGGCAAGCTGTTCGCAGGCGAGATCTTTTTCGCCAACCCACGCAGCAATCATCGGCAAATACTTGATCATCTGCATGCCATTGATTGAATCTTTTTCCACGGGAAGAAGCTCAACTGCGCGCCGTCCTTCACTCAAGGCCTGCTCTGTCCGCCCCAGCGCGGCATCGATTACACCCAGCACGCACCATGCCGGGCCGTAATCTGGTTGAGCCTGTACGATTTTCTCCTGCTCCGCGCGCGCAGCATTAAAAGCCAACTGCGCCTTGTGCTCGTCGTTTGTCATGCGGGCGATAACGCCTTCGACGAAAGCACGCGCGAAATGCACAGCGTCTTTCTGTAACGGAAATTCGCCGGAGGCGAGCAACGCGTCTTTGGTGGCAGCGACGTCGCGTTCGGCCAGTGCGCAAAGTAGCCATCGCGATGCGATCTTCCGCATGGCAGCAGGATTTGTCGCTCGGATTTCATCGATCACTTGATGCAACGGTCCGGTATCAGCTTTCCAATCCACTTCCACGAATGCGCGCTCTACCTTTGTAAAGACATCGTTTGGCGCGATAGTCAGCGCGCGATCTAACTTGGATTTTTGTTCCGCGTAACGCCGGGCGATTCCGTAACTTTGTCCGGTGTTGTAGAGGCTGTGAAGGCTGCGCGGGTCGAGCTCAATTGCCCGCTCCAGATTTCGGATGGATTTTTCCCAGAGTCCCTGACGCCTTTGGATCCAGCCCATCACCGCGAATATCAGGGAATCATTTGGCAAGCTTCGGCCTGCAATTTCCAGTTCAGCCAGAGCACCATCGTAATCGAGGTATCCGCGATAAAGATGCAAAGCTTGTGCAACGTGTGCTTCGCCGGCATTTGGACGGATGCGCAATGCTTTCTGGAGGGCTGCTTCCGCCATAGCCAACCGCGCAGGAGTATGGGTCGTAGGCAAAGAAGTAAATCTCGTCATGAGCCACGGCAAGCAGCCAATAGGCTTTGAAAAACGAAGGATCGCGCGCCACCGCCTGGTTCAGCAGATCAATTGCCTGCAACACGTCTGCCATCTGCGGGTTAATTCCAAAAATATTATTGGCGCGCGAATAGAGCTCGAAAGCGACGAGATCGCCCGTCGGTTTGCGTTCAATCGCCAGTTTCTCTGCCGGTGAGATTTTGGCACGGAGTTGGCCGGCTATTTTCTGCGCGATCTCGCTCTGAATTGTGAACAGATCATTCAAATCGCGGTCGTATTCCTCAGCCCACACGTGAGCGTCAGTGCGCGTATCGATCAGCTGCGCATTCATGTGAAAGCTTGTCCCGGTCCTGCGGACGCTGCCCTCCAGAACGTGAGAGACGTGCAGATCGTTACCGATCTGTCGCACATTTCGTTGGCCGCGGTAATCCATCACACTGCTCCGACTGATCACTTTCAGATCGGCGATCCCCGCCAGCTTCGTCAAAATGTCATCCTGGACGCCGTCGACAAAAGCAGCTGCGTCTTCTCTCTGCTCGCTTAGATTTTCAAACGGCAGAACGGCGATTCCAGTTACTAGCGGTTGCCTGATTAATTCGCTCTTCCAAACGATCCAGCCAGCAGTTGCTGCCAATGCGATCAGCGATGCTGCAAGGAGTGCGCTGGTTGGATTGCGCCGCACCCATTTCTTCCCTCGGACGAAAATTCCAGTGTGTCGGGCCAGGATGGGCTCATGCTTTAGCCAACGTTCCAAATCCTCCGTCAGCGCGCGCGCAGACGAGTACCGGCGCTTTGGATCTTTCTCCAGACACTTGAGACAAATTGTTGAGAGATCACGATCTATTTTCGGATTTAAGACGCGTGGCTGCCGCGGCTCGGTATCCAAGAGTAACTTGATCGTCTCGTAAGTGGCACCGCCAGCAAAAGGAGGCTGGCCAGTCAGCAGTTGGTAAAGTACTGCGCCAAGTCCATAGACGTCTGTAACGCTGCTGACAGCTGCGTTGTTTCCCATCGCTTGTTCTGGCGCCATGTAACTGGGTGTGCCCAATACCTCCAGCGTGTGCGTGAAACTGCTTTCAGATTCGACTAATCGAGCAAGGCCAAAATCGGTGAGATGCGGTTCGCCTTTTGCGTCCAGCAGAATGTTCCCCGGTTTGATGTCACGATGGAGAATTCCATGTTCATGGGCGTAATGCACGGTGCGCGCGACCTTCGCGATTACTTCCACCGCGCGCCGAATCGGCATCGGCTCGCGCCTGGCTACTTCGTCGAGATGACCGCCTTCGACGAACTTCATGGTGAAATAGCACGAGCCGTCGCGCTCGTCGACCTCGTGGATCGGAACGATACCGGGATGCTCCAAACGTGCCGCGGCTTCGGCTTCAAGACGAAAGCGCTTGAGGTGCGCTTTGCTCGCCCATTGACCAAGGCTAATGACTTTTAAGGCAACCGTGCGATTGAGACTCTTTTGCCGAGCACGAAATACCACGCCCTGTCCGCCGCGACCAACCTCTTCCAGTAATTCGTAGTCGCCTAACTCCCCCAGCAATTCCGCAACACGTTCGCTCTTCGTGGCACCACATGCTGGTTCATCCACGCCGCCGGGATCGCCGCCCCCGGCTACAGCGTCGGAGGAGACACCAATTGCCGCTTCCAACACGCAGCCGGTACAAAGTCCTTCCGGTGCGTCGGAAAAGATTTTCGCGCCGCAATTACGACAAATTCTGATCACTCTAATCATTTCTGGAACATCGCCTGCGCACTCCCCCTGTTGTACTTTGTAAATTTCCGCCATACGTTACGCTCGGACTATCGCGATGAGATGGCGCAGCTCGTCTTCGATATCGCCAGGCGTCGCCACTGTGTGAGCAATTTCCTCTCGTAATAACGATTGATAACGCTGCCGGAATCGGTAGAACGCCTGCCGGACCGCATTTTCCGTCATGCCCAATTGCGCAGCAACATTCTTCTGAGATGGTGCGTCTGGTTCGCCTGGCAGCAATTCCTTTAGCGAATCAAACAAAGCGGCGTTGCCTGCCCTCCGGTATTCATCTTTTAACAGGTTGAGCACGCGTTCCAGCACCGTGGAGGCCCAGCGCCGTTCATAAATCAGCTCGGCTGTCACCGAGTCCGCTGGTTCCATCTCGACCCGCTCGTCGGCCCGCAGCTCCTCCAGCGGGATGAGGTGCTGCCCTTTTCCTCGCTTGATCGCCATTCCACGACGCCGTTCGTCGGCCAGAAAGTATTTCAGCGCCCCAAGCAAATAAGAACGAAATCGTCCCCGTTCCTTGCGTACAGCGTCCAAATTTCTGTGCTCCAAAAGCGACGCAAAAAAACCCTGGGTAAGGTCTTCCGCGTCAGCTAGCCCAATCCCTTGTCGCCTAACAAAACTATAAATGGGTCGCCAATAAGTGTGGCAAAGTTTTTCCAGCGCTGCTTGTGCTGCTGGCGATTCGCCTTGCGCCTCCAGCACCACGCTCCAATGGGTAGTAGTAAACGCCGCCGGACCGTCATGAGCATTTCCGCCAAGCGCGGTCAACGAAGTTACGTCATCCTGAGCAGGCACACTGCCATCGAAGTAAAAAATCGCCGGAAAATCAATTAGGAAATGTCAGTTGTAGCCTGACAGACATGCCTTCACTCCGCGAGCCTCCGCTGCTGATTCAAACTGCGTGAACACAAAAACCGCGACCCAACGCATAGGCTCACATTCCACCCCGAATCGCTGATTCCAGTTCGACAAACGCCCTCAGTTTTTCATCCGCACGCACAACGAAACGCTTTCCGTCGTCGCGATGCGCGTCTGCCATCCAGATTGTTCGACCGGGAGAATCCACGGCTGAGATGCAGCCCCAACTCCAACCGGCTTTGCTGAGATTGTCAGCGATGATATGCGCACACCGGCGCCGCGCCTGAGCTACTTCTTGTTTGGAAAAGAATAGAGACTCTCAATAAAGTCGCGCCTATGGACCGGCAACTATGCGACGATACAGCGCTTCATACTGAGGGACAATGCGATCTGCTGAGAACCTTTCGACCACGCGATTGCGACTTCGTTCACCTAGTTCTCGCGCCAGATTTGGAGATTCGACTAACGCGTCCAACCCTGCAGCGGCCGCTGTTACATCGCTGAAACGATATAGAGGACAACAATCTCCAATAACTTCGGGAATGCCACCGACGCGGAAGGCGACCACAGGCTTACCATAAAACACCGTCTCAAGAATGCTCAGACCAAAGCTTTCGTATTCGGACGTGTAAAGTCCCGCATCCGCAGCCTCCAAATACTCGTCCACTACAGCTGTGTTTTGGCGAACAATGACACGATCCTGAAGTCCCAATTCAACGAGCAGTGGTTCGTATGAATCAAAAGGGGCGCCTGCTAAAATTAACAATCGAAGGCGTGATCGGTTCTTCGCCATGGCAATCGTGCGCAATAGAAGGTCTACGCGTTTGACCGGTCGCAAATTTGACATGTGCAGCACAAGAAATTCGTTGGTCACGCCGAGAGCGCGTCGAACTTCCTCGCGGTTTCTCTTCGGCTTATTTGGAGTGAAGAAATTCGGAATCACTTCAATCGGTCGTTTCAAACGAAAGATTTCTTGCGTTTGATTCCGAAGACTTTCCGAAACCGCCGTCAGCGCATCGGAATGCACGAGCGCATGCTCGATGGCGGTCCGGTAATCGGGATCCTGCCCCAGCAGAGTGGTATCACTTCCATGCAAAGTTGTGACGATGCGTGGGGCTGACGGTCCTACGATCTGCGAGGCTAAACACGCGGCCAGTGCATGTGGAACCGCGTAATGAACGTGAAAAAGATCGAGTTGCTGGGAACGCGCCACTTCCGCCATTTTCACCGCGAGCGGCAGAGTGTAGTCGGGGCACGGAAACAAAGCGTTGTCCGCAAATTCGACTCGATGGAAATGAAGACCCTCCTGCGGCAGGTCTAGCCGAACGGGTTGAGCATAACTGAAGAAGTAAACTTCATGTCCGCGCCGCGCCAGGTCTGAACCGAGGGCCGTTGCCAGAATCCCGCTCCCGCCAATCAACGGAAAACATGCAATCCCAATTTTGAGCGGCGCCGATTCCATTATGCCTCCGTATAGGCTTTGCCGAAGTCGGAAATCTCGTCGCGCTCGATGAATTTCACCGTGGGATCATCCGCCTTATTGATGTAGTGCTGCTCACTCGCACCGGCGACGTAATGGGTGCATCGAATCACTGATTGCATCCAAAGGAAACGCGTATCGCGAGTCGGGCTGATTTGTTTCGGACCGAATTCTCCTCCGGGAATCTCTAGAAATCGATCGCCTCCTTTGTGTAACAACAATTTCCCGTCGCGATGACGGGCGCGGACGACTTCGCCTTCATAACGCACATCGACAAAGTAGTCTGGTATTGCCACAGCACGCGCTCTGAACTCTGGTGCGCTGGATCGCTCTACCCGAATACCTTCCAGCAACCCCATGCGCGTGTACATCTCGAGACAGAAGTCGGCGACATTTGAAGATTTGGTTTCCTTGAAGTGTGCGACCAGCGGACGCCCAACATAATTCGGAAGTTGGCGCGCGGTTTTCTCCTGCCAGTCTGGAAGAACACGTTTGGCGTAGAGGGGCGAAAACTGTTTTTGGATCCGATTCTCGAACCGAAAGTTTAGTGCCAGTTCCCGGTCGCTGTGTTGGTCTCGCACAATGGTAATCGTCTCGCGCGGATCATGATCACTATCATGAAAGAAAAAGACGATTTCTCCGCCAATCTCTTTTTGCAGACGCCGGGCCGTCAGAATCTTAGCGACCAAAAAACGTTTGGGAAAAAATCCGCACGGTTGCTGGCCGAAACAAATAATCGGGTGATCCATCGCTCGGAAAACGTTTCATATCCCAGCGGGCGCTTGGGTCCCACGAAAGATAGTTTGCTGCAGGACGGGCGCCAGGATCAGCACGGCCGCGCATCCAATAAGATTATACCAGAGGTAACCGATGTTCGTCGTCGCGAACAGCACGAAGACAAGCGTTTGCGCAATGAGCGCAGCGAAAAACACCGCCGATCCGATGACTCGACGAATAAAGAAAGCTGCGAGAAAAAGACCGAGGATGCTGCCATAGAATATCGAGCCCAGAATATTGCCCGCTTCGATCAGATTTTCGACCAGGTTAGCAAAAGAGGCGACCGCGATGGCGATCAAACCCCATGCAGTCGTCAGGGTTTTCGCCGCGACCACGTAATGATGGTCGCTCGCGTTCGGTCGAATCAATGGGCGATAAAAGTCGATCGCCGTGGTTGAGCCGAGCGCGTTCAGACTTGCTGCCGTGGCCGACATGGTCGCACACAAGATCACTGCGATCAGCAATCCGACAACCCCGTGCGGCATTTGTTGGAGAATGAAAGTAATGAATACGTAATCCGATTCTTTGCTTTTCGGGTCCGCGCCCGCCTGCTGGAGAACCGCCTTGGTTCGATCGCGCACCTCGTGCGCCTGCGCGTCGAGTTCGCGCAGCCTGGTCATGGCCACATCACGCTGGTTTGATAAACGATTGAACGATGCATCGGAAAAAGCGCGAATGGCAGCGCGTTTTTGCGCGAAAACGTCATCGAATTGTTTTTGCAACGCGGTTAACTGTGGCCCATAGCCACGATCCACCGCACGTTCGTAGGCCGGCCGATTGAAATAAACCGGCGGCTTCTCGAATTGATAAAACATGAACACAAGCGCACCGAGTAGCAGAATAAAAAATTGCATCGGCACTTTCACCACGGTGTTGAAAAGCAATCCGAGACGACTCTCCTTCAGCGAACCTCCCGCGAGATAACGTTGCACTTGCGATTGATCCGCACCGAAATAGGAAAGCGCGAGAAAGAAGCCACCAATCAGGCCCGACCAGAAAGTGTAGCGTTTGTGAGGGTCAAACGAGAAATCGACCGCCTCCAATTTGCCCATCTTGCCGGCTACCGATAAAGCATGACCGAATGGCAGTTCGGGCGATAACCGGTAAACGGCGACCGCAAATGCGATCGCCATGCCGATCAAGATCACAATCATCTGATAGCGCTGCGTGATGCTGACGATCTTGGTCCCGCCCGCGACCGTGTAGATAATAACCAGACCACCAGCAAGCCAGATGGTCAGGTTCAAGCGCCACCCGAGCAAGGCAGACAGAACAATGGCTGGCGCATAGATTGTGATCCCGGCCGCTATTCCTCTTTGCACGAGAAACAAAAACGCGCCGAGCAGTTGCGTGTTGCGATCGAATCGCTGACCCAGGTATTGATAGGCTGTGTAAACTTTTAGCCGCTGATAAATCGGAACGAAAACCGCGCACACGACGATAAGCGCGAGTGGTTGCCCAAAATAATTTTGGATGAACCCAATACCACTTTCGTAGGCCTGGCCGGGCATGGAAAGAAACGTGATGGGTCCTGCCTGCGTCGCCAGCACGGAGAGCCCGATTGTTGCCCAGCGAATGCTTGAGTCCCCCTTGAGGTATTGGCCGAGAGAAGCATCCCAGCGAGTTCGCCAAAGACCATACAGCGGGATCGCCAGAATCGTGGCGACGAGAACGAAATAATCCAGCCGGTTCACGATAACCGGATGGTAAAGAGATAGAGTAGCGCAACCTCCAGGACAAATAGGAAAAGCGTCAAGCAGTATGCTTTGCGCCAGGACCGCGCGTCGGGCTCGCTATCGCGTATGCTCATTTTCCGAGCGACACCATATTGGTAAACAAGCGGTACGCCCCCGGAACGCCGGCCGGTAATTGTCGAAACCAAGAATAACTCGTGTAGATGAAGAAACCTTTGCCTGACTTGGCGACGAGCAGGCCGCCATCGAGCGGCTTTTCTTTCGGATCGTTGCACGACAGAATCGGCGTCCAGGCGGGATCCCACTTGTTAGGAAAATAGAGGCCACGTTCCTGCACCCAGCCCTCGAAATCTTTCGACGTGATTTTATTGGGAGTGGTCACAAGCGAATGATTGGGCGCCAGAATGCGCACTTCGGCATTTTCGTCCGTAACGCGATCGCGCGAAATTTCTAATGGATATGGCGCCATTTCCTTGGTTTTGAGATCGGCCGTGGTGTTGTACTGGGCGATTGCCACTCCCCCATTCTTTACGTACGCAAACAGCTCCGGCAGCCAGGTGGATATTCGATCATCTGTGTTGTAAGCGCGGATTCCGAGCACCACGGCAGAGAACTGCGCCAGGTTCTTCGCCGTGATATCCGCATCGCTTAACATCTTCACCGTATAACCGATCTGTTGCAGGCTCTCAGGAACATCGTCACCGGCACCTGGAATGTAACCAATGCGCTCGCCTTTCTTACGGATACCCGCCCGAACGACTGTGACCTCCGCCGCCGGCATTAGGATGTGAACGCCAATGTGCGGATAGGAAATGCGGACGTGTCCGAATGAATATTCACGACCTTCGATGGAAGCGATAGCCCGTAACGTTCCTCCGCTATCTTGCTCGGGCGGTTTGACCGTAAAAGCCGCAACCGCCTCTGCATTGGCTCCCTTTAGGTCGATCTGCACAGCGGCGGGATCGACGTGCCAGCCATCGGGCGCGGTCAGTTTTAGTTGTCCCTGAACCGGTCCGGTTGACGCAATCACACGCACTGGAACGGACTTCGGTTGATTCGTCGCGAACATGAGTACGCCGTTGGCGAAATCCGTGAAAACAGGCGGTGCAATGACCAAAGGTTGTCGCAATTCGCCCGCCACCGGGTCCACCGTGCGGTACCTCGTGTCGACAACGTAACGAAGTTCCTGCCCGCTAACTTGCAGCGATATCTCCATCGGAAGATGAGGCGGGTTTTCCGGCAGGCCGATAAGTTTCTGATCGTCGACCGCAAACGTGCCGAGCGTTCCCGGCTGGCGAAGCCAGTAGGGCTGAGAATAAGGCGTGTTCCCCGGAATCTTGCACGACAGATCTTTCGCGACGAGCTCGTTAGTCGGAAGCGCTGCATCCATTCGCGTCGAATCGCCCGAGAGAGGAAATCGTACTTCCTGCAGTGTGACTGGAACATTGCAACGATTAATTGCTTCCAGTTTAATGGCGGGGGTCTGCCCCGGCGTGATCGTTGCGTTGGTCGTCGACGCTTCCACATGCAAGCCGAGACACGCGGCGATGATCTGATCCAGCTCCGCTTTCTTCTCTGGGACCCAATCGTCATCCTTAAGTCCGCTTAACGCTTGCCGGAGCTCTAATAGCTCAGCTACCGATGCGGCTGGATCGGCTGGATGAAACTCCGAAATGATCTGACGAATTTTGGCGGCGACCGGTTCCGAATTAGCGACGCGCGACCAGCTCGTGTCGACGCCATCGAAGAGCGCGCTCGTCATGGGCTCGCCTTCCAATAGTTTGAAATATTCCTTGCGCCCCCCGCGCCGCGGCGGGCTGCCCACGCCCTGGCTCTTGTGCATGCTGAGACTGGCCGCCGCGATTTCCGTGTAGGCCTTGCCCAGCAGCGGATTGTACCCGCCGGCCTCCAAAGTTGTCAGGCCGGTTGGATCGAACGGCAGGTTGCGGTTTGAGAAAAAGAATGGCGATGTGTTCCAGACAAGCCGAGTCGGGCGCCACGGTTTTACAAAAGCAAGTTGCTCCGAAAAGCGATTGGGGTCGCTCGCGGCCGCGAACGCCTCTTCCGCCAGAATCGACGAAGCAGTGTGATGGCCATGAGTCAGATGATCCTCCGGACTAAAACGAGTTACCACTACATCCGGCCGAAACTTTCGAATCACCCAAACCACATCGGAAAGAATCTTGTCGTGATCCCAGATGCGCAGGGTCTCCTCCGCCGTCTTCGAAAATCCGAAATCGACCGCCCGTGAAAAAAATTGTTGGGCATGATCAAGTCTCCGGGCGGCGACCAATTCCTCCGTTCGAATAACGCCGAGGCGCTCCCGTAATTCTGGTCCGATTAAATTCTGGCCACCATCTCCGCGCGTAAGCGAAAGATAAGCCGTCTCGTAAAGTGAGCCGTTTGCCCAGAACGCCATCAGGTTTGTATTTTCATCGTCCGGATGGGCTGCTATGTAGAGCACCCGGCCGAGCACATTAAGTTTTTGCAGGGCGAGTTGAATCTCGCCACTACTCATTGCTTCGGGAAATAATGGCGGTGCATCCGCCGCACTCGCCGTGCGAGACGCCGCGGCCACGGCAATAGCGACGGCTGCTAGCCAACTCCGCGAAATCCGCTGACGTATCCCTCGCAACATCAGGCTCCCGGCTGTGAACGTCCCTCTAAACACCATCCTTCCGCGTCCGAGGATCGGTTGAGTCTGTGCGCGGCTATTTGTTGATATCCTGCTTCGCCTGCAGTCGATCAATCAGTGCTTTGATGCTCTGCTTCTGCGCATCGGTAGGAGCGGCATTTTGTGCCTCCGTCGCCTCCGCCGCGGCGCCAGCAAAGTCGCCAGCTGCGGACTTGATGCGGGCCTGAGCCAAATGTCCATAACCAGTTTGCGGAAACCGCTTGGCGACGGCCTGAAAAATTTCCATTGCTTCCGCGCCCTTCTTCTCACCCTGCAGGCGCCGCCCATAGGAATAAAGCTGCACCGGACTAGCAAACTCGAGGGCATGATTCCAAGCGGCTTTGGCCTCATCCCGCCGGTTTAGGGCTTTGAGGATGTCCGCTTTAGTGCTGAGGTTATCGAATCTTTCCTCGTTCTGAACAGAGGCATCAGCCCAGCGCAACGCCTCATCCAGATTGATGTTTCTGGTCAAACAAAATTGCGCGCCCTCATCCAAAGCCTGCCACGTAAACTGGCCGCGCCCCTTTAATTGCGCCCGGATGTTCTGCAGCGTCTGATCGGCGTCCTTGATCGAGACGGTGAAAGGAACACCCAGTTTTTCCCACTTCAGCGTTACCGCCGTCGAATCTGGTTTCAAATCTTCGAATTCGAATTCAAGCGCCTCTTTCGTCTCAGCAAGTGGCCGCGGTTTCACATTCACGCGCAACGCATCCTCGTCCTGCTTATAACTGTAGCTCCCCCACCCTGTGTTGGTTTTTGAAAAGATTACGGTCCATGAATCCGGGTTCGGGATCATGTGCAGTCCGTAAATTCCTTTGGCCAGCGGTTGTCCCTCCACCGAAACCGGATCGCTGAATTCAATCGTTGTGTTTTCATTCGCGCCGGCGCGCCAAACTTTGCCATAAGGAACGAGGCCCCCCCAAATCTTTCGTCCGTTCACCAGCGGTCGATGGTACTTGACTGTAATATCCGTCAGGGCGATCCGCTGTTTTACCTCGGCAGCCTGGCTGACATCAGGCAGGTTCAAATCGTTTTGTGCAGAAACGGTCCCGGCAAGCCCAAGAAAAGCGAGACAAAGGGCAAATGGCTTAAGCGTGAGTCTTTTCATAATTCTAGAGAATTACCCTTCTCAGATTTTCGGCACTCTGCTACCAGATAATTACAAGATCTCGCTTCCGCTCCTTTGAGTCGAATCGACTTTCGATATGCTGCCATTCGGGCGGTTTTGGTGCGGCGAGCCAAACGCAATCAGCAACGCAATCGCGTGAAACAACAAACAAGAAGGGAAAACTATATGAAAAGACTTCTCTTAATTGCATTGGTGGCAACTGGATTGGCTTTCGTTCCTGTGCAGCGTTATGACGCTCAGATTTCGGTCGGAATTGGCTATCCGGGTTACGGACACGGATATTATCCGTATGGATACTACCGACCATATCCACTATTATGGCTACTACTATGGACCGTCGTTCTATTGGTACGGCGGCTGGTTTTGCCTTTCTCAGCTGTAATTCACCGCGCGGCGAAGAACCTCCAACGAAATATTGGCGCCCGTGACCAGGAGCGCGATGTTGCGATTCCTATAGGCAGCTGCGTCCTGAAGGAATGCGGCCGTCGCCGCTGCGCCGGCGGCCTCAGCTAAGACGTGCTCGTCGAGTAGAAGGATGCGAATGGCCTCGAGCAGTTCGCGCTCCGATACCAAACGCACTTCGTCCACTAACTCGCGGATTGCACACACGTTCTCTGAAAGCGGATGGCGCGTCGCCAAGCCATCGGCAATCGTATCACACGTAGCCGTAACGACCACCCGCCCATCTTGCCATGATCGTGCGTAGGCCGGCGCCTGCTCCGCCTGAACACCAACTGTGCGAACTGTCGGGTGCCGACGCTTCACCTCAGCGGCAACGCCGCGGATCAGGGCGGTATCGCCGATTGGCACAAAAATGGCGTCGGGCTGTGGCATCTCGTCTAGAATTTCGCAGGCGATTGTCGCGGCACCGGCGGGAACCAGGGACTCGCTGGAATCATCCAGGAAATAATGCCCGTGCTCGCGTGCAAATGCCGCGGCAGCTTCAATAGCTGCTAACTGGTCCGCGGCACCTCGCTCCACGACTTCCGCACCAAGCGCCAAAATGCGCGCGCGCTTCACTGGGTTAGGATTTTCCGGGAGAAAGATGGTGGCGGGAAGGTTCGCGAAGCGCGCCGCATAAGCAACCGCGGCACCGTGATTACCAGTACTGGCCGCCACGACTCCGGTGAGGGCGCGCTGCTCAGCAGTCGTAAGCAGCGCGTAAAGCGCGCCGCGCGGTTTGAACGAGCCGGTGGGCAAATCGCTTTCGACTTTTAAATAGACTCGCGCCCCTGAACGGCGCTCCAGCGATTCGGCGCGCACCAGTCGCGTGGGCTGAAGGTATTTTCTCAACAATTTGCGCGCCTCTTGCACCTCCTTCGCGCTTGGAATCATTGCTGCACACCTTATCAGCATCCGGTTGCCGCGGAAACCCGGCAAATCGCGATCACCGCATGAATCTGACTCATTCCACGCGCGCGTGGGACTGTCGCGCGGCTGCGGACACAATGCTGTCATTCGCGTTTACGATTCAGCGGGCAATGTGATCGAAACGCACAAGCACGCGGGCGAGTTCAAAGAGTGGCGAGCTTTTCCTCGCATCACGTCACGCGTCCCGCTAAAACGAAGTTCCATGGTTTCGCTTTCATCGGACGATTGCGTCGGACGCGAGCGGATTAGACGGAATAATTCCGTAAAATATTACGGGAAAATTCCATCCATATCTCGTTATGCCGCTTCGTATCTCATGATTAGAGTTCCCTTGACGCCAATATACGACAGGTTTACTATCTCTGCGCTCGTAGCTTTCCTGCCTGTGGTTACTAAATACCGCCGGTTATTCAATCAACGCCGCTCAGAAAGAGGCCAAGAATGAAAAGAAGAATCCCCCATGTCACTTTTCTGCTCGCCATAGCAATGCTTGCTATCGGTAATCGAGAAAATAGCGCCGCTACTCAAGGAGTGTTTCGATGCTAAGAGCTACTACCGCTTAACAACAAAATGGCAGGGCGATGGCAAGAGTTTGGATGTTGTCAACGATGGGAAGAACAACAATCAACTCATATTGGCTAAGACGGGTAAATTTTTAGGGCAGTTGTGGAAAATCACTCCCGTAGGGGGCGGCTATTACCGCCTAACAACGGAGTGGCAAGGCAGCGGCAAAAGTTTGGACGTTGTCAACGATGGGAAGAACAACAATCAACTCATATTGGCTAAGACGGGTAGATTTTCAGGGCAGTTGTGGAGAATCACTTCCTTGGGTGCGGGTTACTATCGCCTGACGACACAGTGGCAAGGCGAGGGCAAGAGTTTGGATATTGTTAATGACAGGAAGAACAACAATCAGCCGATACTTGCCGATACTGGCAATTACTTCGGGCAATTCTGGAAGATCAGCAAACTCAAATGACCATCTGTCGAGGCCAGGAGTCCTGCCTCGACCCTGATCAATCAGCACGCGGCGGATTCTGCCTCGGTGAACCAGGCGCAATCAATAACGCAATCGAATACGCTACGTATGGGACTTGAGCGATGTCCCAAAAGACGTGCTGGCGGGTTCAGAGAGCCGTAAACGGATCACGTTCGTCCGTTCTCTTATTAGTCAATGGCTGCCCAGCCGGAAGCTTTGCCGCGATCAATGCCAGGCGAAATTACTATGAGCAAGCAGCCACTACAGCCCTAGCGCAGCGAGCAGAAGCATCAAGTTCACGACAAGACTGATAACGCCCAACGTTAACGACCGGCCCTTTAGACAACAGAGAAACCACTCCCAGTACCGCGCCGACGCCCCACAAGGCCAGCGCCAAAGGTCCATCGATCGACATATCATGAGACGGACGAATGATTCCAAAAAAGAGAAGGACTGGACTCCCGCCACAGAGCCCGAAGGCCGCCAACGCCACTCAGGTCGCAACCTTGGTCATCGCGATGACCCTGTAAGCAGATCGTCCACTGTCCTGCAATCGTGCGTCTCAGTAGTCTTCAAGCTCACGGTCGATCTTAGCTAGAGGGATTGAGACGCACGGGCACAGGGCGAGTTCAAAGAGCCGTGAATTTTTACTCGCACTCCCCTCGTCATTCCCACTAAAACGAATTTCCATGATTTCGCTTTCATCGGGTCGCGTCCCTACAAACAACTAGAAGCAACACAGGAAAACTGAAAAAATGGCATCGACGAAAGACGTTATAGACCACCACTTAAAGTGTTTTGGCGACGGCGACCTCGAGGGCATCCTATCTGATTAAACGCCGGGTGCCGTCCTGTTCACGCCAGATGGACTGCTCAGAGGAGCCAGCGCGATCAGGCCGTTGTTCCAGGCGATGGTTGGGGAGTTTGGAAAGCCCGGCGCAGCGTTCACCATGAAGCAGCAGTTCGTCGAGGGCGACTATGCTTACATTCTGTGGACCGCAGACACTGCTGACAACGTGTACGAGCTGGGCACGGACACGTTCGTCGTGCGGGACGGCAAGATCGTAGCCCAGTCATTCACTGGCAAGGTTACGCCCAAGGGCTGAGAAAACGCCTTGATTCCTGGAGACCGCCCAACAAGCCCCTGCACGTAATCGCCGATTCAAGCTGCATAAAAGCAGTCAACTTTTCATCCGCACGCACAACGAAACGCCTTCCATCACCGCGATGCGCGTCAGCAATCCAGATTGTCCGCCCGTTGGAATCCACCCCTGAAACGTATCCCCAACTCCACCCGGCTTTGCTGAGATTGTCAGCCGATAATTTGGTTGGAAACTACTCGACAACGCCAATCGAAAGTAACGTTAGGCGCCGCAGCCCCTTTGGCGTCCCAGGCGAAGACCGTTATTTGTACGTCGGTTCCATTGTTGACCAGCGCGTGTGTCGTGGTAACGAAAAATGGAGTTGTCGAGCGAGCCGTGGCAAGCACATTGATTGGCTCTGCGAGGGAACGCAATTGGGGAAAACACACGAAATCACTGAGCAGGAATGCTCGTCTCCCATCGGCCTCGGTAAATGAGACGCCGCTCGCATCGAGCAGGGTGGCGTCTCTACAGCTCTTACCGGGCAAGATGATCCATCTCCACGCAGCACTCCCGTCGGTGTAGTCATAGGCACCGAGAGGGTAGTTTAAAACTTTGATGAGTTGCTCCGCGCTGAGGTCGATTTTGTGACCGGTAAGGGCCTCAAGTTGCTTTTTGATATTCGCTGGGCTGTCAGTCTTCTCCGATTTCCTGATAGGCATTTTGCGTTCCTCCTGATAAGCATTTAATTCCGGCAAGCGAGATGCCCGTTATGCACCCTGCACCAGTGACGCCTTCGCGTTTCGTTGGTCGCTTCAACCGCTTTCATTCGCGAAACGGTTAGCGTACGCCCGCTACGGCAGCCCGTCAATGCAATGACCATCCTTACTCGGCTTCGCAACTCCGATAAGCTCAACGGCGACACAGGTAGTGGCTCGGACATCCTGCACTCAACGCCCCGAGAGCGATTCACGGTAGGCAAGTGCGCTTGTCGCACGATAGCTCGATTCCTCGCTGATCCGATCTAATTCTATGGGGCGCATTACTCGACCCTGAAATCGAGAATGCGAAATTCAACTTTGCCTTTTGGCGGTCGAGGCGGCTCAGATAAAGACGGGAAAGGCCGATCAGGACAGTTCAAACGTTTAACGCTTTCGTCCACAAACTCACCAATCCGTTTGGCCGTTCCTGCGGGAATCATCCCTCTGTAGTTAATCGGGTAAACATCGATCGGTTGTCCTCGTATATCACGGAACATGAAGATGCCATAGAGCCCAGCACCGTTCTCTTTGAGCTTGTTGTGTAGCGAGAATGCGACCCTAACGGGATTCGAACCCGTGTTACCGCCGTGCCCTTTGAACGCAATGCATTTCCTATTGTGAATGAACATGTTTAAACATTGCTGGACACGGGCAAATGTTATGCTATATGGTAATGCTCATGGCAAGCATTCACAAGCAAGTGGGCAAATCGTGCTGGTTTTGCGCCTTTACAATCTTCGATGCCGAAACGCACACGGGTAAGCGCGTCTTTCGCAGCACAAAAATGCGCGATGAAAAGCAGGCAAACGAAGTCTGCCGCGCCTGGGGCAAGGCTTCCGAGAAAGCACGCGAAGGCGAGCTTACGAAAAGCAAGGCTAATGACATTATCGAGCAGGCTGTTAAAGACGTGCTCGATGCCGCCAACCGCAAAAAGACAGGGAAGCAAATCGTTCGCAGTGAAAGCTTCGTTCGCGAAGTCGTCTCGGGCGCTATTGATGACATTTACAAAAGGCTCACCTTCGAATCGCTCAAACGCCAGACAATTCGCGAGTGGTGCGCAGAATGGCTTGAAACAAAGTCTGTCAAAACAAAAAGGTCAACGCACGCGCGTTATCAAAGCATTATTAACCGGTTTCTCGACTTCCTTGGAACAGAGAAAGGTAAGCGCGACTTACGCGCCTTGCACGACGGTGAGATTGAACGCTTCCACGTTCGCGAAGCAAAAGAACTTTCGGACGCGACGGCTGACTTGAGCCTAAAAGTTTTGCGGATGTGTTTCGAGAAGGCTGTCGATAAAAGACTGCTCATGGTCAATCCTGCCAAGAGCGTCGAAGTCATCGGCAGTAACGGGGATTCCAAGCGGCGCGCCTTCACGCTGCCGGAAATCAAACGTATCCTGAAAGCGTGCCATAACGATATCGAATGGCGTGGCTTGGTGCTTTTTGGCTTGTATCTCGGCCAACGTCTCGGCGACTTGGCAAAACTAACGTGGCGCGCCGTCAACCTTGAAACAGCCGAAGTCGCGTTCACGGCGCGCAAGACTGGACGCCGTATCGTGTTGCCACTGGTTCAACCGTTGGCTGACTATCTGACTTCGTTGCCAGCGAGCGACGATCCGGACGCATTCATTTTTCCTAACGTAGCAAGGCACAAGCGCACAGCGTCGTTGTCCAACCAGTTCAGGGGTATTCTCGTTGACGCTGGTCTTGCCGAACCCCGCGGGCACGAAAGCACCGGCAAAGGTCGCTCAAGCGCGCGCGAAATGAGCGAGATATCTTTCCATAGCTTGCGCCATTCAGCCGTGACAATGTTGAAGGCTGCCGGTGTCTCGGACTTTGTCGCGCGCGAAGTTGTGGGGCACGATAGCGCAGCAGTCTCAAGGCAATACAGCCATTTAACAACCGGCGACTTGCGTAGCGCCATGCAACGGTTGCCAGACGTGACAGAGCATTGAAATGGACATCAAAAATATGACAAAGAAACAACGTCAACTGTGGTTCGTCGCTTACCACGAAGCCGGGCACGCCGTGGCTAAATTCCTTCTCGGATTTCGTATCAAAAAAATAAGCATCATTCCCGACGAGGAAAATCTTGGGCACGTCATGGGTTACAAAATGAGCCGTACGATGCACGATTTCGTAGAGACCTGCGGCGTGTTCTCTGACAGGCGGGAAAGCGCCATGGTCGCCCGCTGGCACGAGGATATTGTGTGTAAGCTTGCCGGGATGGAAGCGGTGCGGCTCTTTATGCCTGGTTCAAAGTTCCGGCAAGGCACCTATGGCGGACAGCTGGTCACAATTAAGAAACCGGTCGCAGGCCTTAAGCGAGGGACAAAGGTCTGGTTCGGCGCCAGAGGGGACGCACCCGAGGCATTCGATATACTCTGTCGCCTTCATGGCGAGGAGGAGGCGCAGGTTGTGTACCGGTGGCTCTCGCTACGCGCACGACACTTAGTTGAACACAATTTCGCATGCCCCGGCATTCAAGCGCTCGCTGAGGCGTTGGTCGAAAAAAGAGAGATGAGCGGCAAAGAGGCGACCAAGGTGATTGTCGAGGCGAATCGCCGCAGCCGCGAACTGGCTCACGCATGAAAAAGACCACAACAATCATCGCGGCGTTGCTGGCGCTGACAAGTTGTGACAAATCCTATTGGAAGGACTGGCGGCTACTTGTCCCTGTGTCGCCTACGCCTACGCCTACGCCGCGCGAGCAATGGACAGCGCACGAGCCAACCGAAGAAACCGAAGAATTGAACGAGTGGAGTGACACTTCACCGGACAAGACTTGGCTCGCTGTGACTCGCGTCATTCCAGACCTAATCTACATCCAACGCCACAATCTCGATGGCGTCGCGGTCGCAATCTTTCGTCTTGGAGAGGAAGGGCCAGCGCCGGTTGCGCGACACGACTTCCACGGTCTAATCATCGCTCGCATCGAATGGAGTCCAGATTCACGGTTCCTTCTGTTTACGACCACCACTGCCAGCGGTCATTCGGCGTTCCACACGCCGGCTTTTTTATACTGCGTCGCTGATAACACCTTTCGAGGTGTAGACACTGCGATTGGCATCGTGACGTCGCCCGAATTTCGATTCGAGCCGCCGGACATCGCCATCATGGAAGTTAAAAAAGGCGAAGCGGACGAAGAAGAAGTGAAGGTATCGCTTGCAAAGACAATGGAGCAGATGCCGAGTGTTAAGTGACTACGCTCAAAAGAACAGCGTTCAAACGTACATAGGGATGGCCTTTCCCGCGCCGTAAATGGCCCTAGAAATCGTTTTGATGCTCGCACCCACTCCGATTGTAGCGGAACGTGGGTCTAAACGATGAAAATCACAGTCGCATTCAAGCGGGTGAATCCAGATGCCAAGCAAGAGGATGTCGGCACTATCGTTTATGACGGCAAGAAAATCACTGTGCACGGCACAGATGCAGAAAACAGTGACGAACTGCGCCGTCTGGCATTCGAGGAACCGGTGTATCTGCCGGTAGAGGGTAAACCGATGCGCGATTTATACAGCGCCGAAGACCCCGAGCTATTCATGCGGACATTGTCTCTGCATTACAAGTCACCATACTTTTTTGCCGAAAAGCCAATCATCGAGAAATAACGCTGCGCTCAATTCCGCTTCCCAAATACCGAATGATTCGGGACAATTCTCCCAATGACTCCGCTTTTATCGGGCGATTGCGAGGGAAGCGACCGGATTAGACCCAGAAATTGGGCATTTCTCTTGAAACACCCAAAAATTGGGTCGAATTCTCGTTAGGCCGCACACTCGCTCCACGACCGACATCAATCTCCAAAGGAAATAGCACCATGGCCAAGTACCTGATCTCCTTTCCCAGCGCTGCGATGGTCGTGCCCGAAGGCGAGTGGGAGGCGGTGGGTCGCGACGCGCACGCCGTGATCGACGAGGCGAAAGCCGCCGGCGTCTACGTCTTCGGCGGCGGCATCGACGAAGGCGTGCCGCCCGTTCTCGTCGCAGCAGACGGAGCAGTCGCCGAGGGCGGCTACCCATGGGCGCCCCCGCTTGACGGCGGCTTCACTGTGCTCGAACTACCCTCACGCGAGGAGGCCGTCGCGTGGGCCGCGCGCATCGCGAAGGCCTGTCGTTGTGACCAAGAGCTACGCGTCTTCGGGTTCGACCCGCAGTCCTGAGGGCGGCATAGAAATGGCGCAGAAAGTGCGGCCTAACAATTCATTTAAGCCGACGCCGCTTCGCGGCGCGGCTTAATTCAAGCGTTAGATGAGGAGGCCGCAGTGCAAGTAGTGGGCTTTTTCGCTAGGATTGTGCTGATCACTCTTGGAGTTGTCTTCATGCTGTCTGTGATGACGGGAATGACCGTTATCGGTTACGCAGTGTGCCGCGACTTTCAACCTACAATTTCAATGGTATCGACTATGCGCTTGTCAGG
>JBKPQL010000099.1:0-6777 GCA_046734045.1 Verrucomicrobiota bacterium | reverse complement strand
GTCACCCGGCGAGGCCGGGTCGTCTTCTACGATTACGACGAGCTTTGTTTTCTAACCGATTGCAATTTTCGCGATCTGCCGCAGGCCAGCACGTACGAGGAAGAAATATCGGCCGAGCCGTGGTTCTCCGTGCGCGAGAATGACGTATTTCCCGAAGAATTTCCCAATTTTCTCCACCTGCCCGGACCGGCGCGTGCCGCGCTGCTCGAACAGCACGCGGATTTATTTCACCCTGATTTCTGGCGGAGCGTGCAACGGAAGCTTCGAGAGGGCGAGACTCCGGAAGTATTTCCATATCGGCCGGAGCGACGGTTACTCGTCGCGAATTGAAGCTAACGCATTTGTCGTCTTAGAAGCAGGCGCGACCGCGACGGAAACCGAGCTGCGCAATTACGCGCGTGATCATCTGGCGCACTTCAAGTGTGCGCAGAAAATTCACTTCGTCCCCGAGCTGCCGAAGACAGCCACCGGCAAGGTCCAGAAGTATGTCCTTCGCGGCAAGCCCGCGATTTCGAAGCAGTGACAGGCCTAAAGATGTAGTTATTTTAACGACTCACTCTCGCCAAAGGCAAATGTCAAATGCCCTGCTCGCGAATGGAGGGAGCTGGAAAGCCGCGACATAGATCACAGAACCCGAGGGGCAAAGGCGAGAGCGCGGGAAGCGATCGAATCAAAGCCTTCGGAGTTGAGACGCGACCCCAACTCTGCTACCTGAAACTCGTCGCGATACCCTGCTGAATGTGCTACTAAGGAAAGGATGGATGGCTTCAAAGGGTTTTCCCCAACTCCTGAACCGAGACGGCTTCCGTCGCTGGATGATTTGCTTAGAATTGCCGCTCACGCGCCACCCCCACCTCCCGGAGTCGCCCCACCTTTTGCCGCTGTCGCACAGGTAGAGGCCCCTCTGGTCCGAGTAGAGAAAAAGCTCTCCGAGATCCGGAGAATAATGAAGAAGGGAACGCCTCCAAAACCCTTCGCTCTTGCTACGCGTAAGGCTTCCTCTGCGTGCAACTACGACGCGACCTGCCTTCGTTGACTACGGCATGGCAGCAAGTCGGCGTGGCAAGCAAGTGACGATGCGCTTTCGTTTGACTTCCGGCGCGACAAGGGGTTGCGCCAGGCATCGAACGGGGTGAATAGGCTTTGAGGAGGAGACTGACTATGCCACTACCGAATGACGAAAGGTTGATCGCACTGAGCGAAGAGATTTTGAAGCAATTCGAAGCGATGTTTGGCCCGCATCCCGGATTCAGGTCGGTCCATGCCAAGGGCATTTTATTAACGGGGACGTTCACACCGTCTAGTGCGGCAGCGTCGCTGACCCGGGCGCAACATGCTGTGCAGGCTTCGACTCCAGTGACGGTGAGGTTTTCGGATTCGACGGGAGTTCCGCTGATTCCGGACAACGATCCAAATGCGGATCCGCGGGGCATGGCGATCCGGTTCAACCTTGCAGAGCATGTGCACACGGACATCGTGGCGCACTCGGCCAATGGATTTCCGGCGACTACGGGGCAGGAGTTTCTGGAGTTTTTGCAGGGCGTGGCGCAGAGCGATCCAGCGAAGGTACAGGCATTTGTGGGGAGTCATCCCAAGGCGCTGGCATTTGTGCAAGCAATTACACCGCTTCCGGCGAGCTTTGCGAAGGAGAAGTACTTTGGGCTTACTGCGATGAAATTCACCAATAAGGATGGCGTGAGCCGGTATGGGCGGTATACGATTGTTCCAGAGGCGGGAGAGGAGCATCTGGATGCTGCGACGGCTGCGGCGAAGGCACCGGACTATCTGTTCAACGAACTGAATGAGCGGCTGGCGAAGGGCCCGATCAAGTTCAAGATCACGGTTCAGGTTGCTGAGGACGGCGATGTGGTGAATGACGCGACTGTGCATTGGCCAGCCGAGCGAAAGGTGGTGGAGTTGGGAACCATTGCGCTAACGAGTACAGTTGCCAACGATGCTCACGAACAGAAGCACATTATCTTCGATCCGATTCCTCGCCTGGATGGGATCGAGCCTTCGGACGACCCGCTGCTTGAGTTGAGGGCCGCGATTTATCTGATTAGCGGAAGGCGGAGGCGCACTGTTCCGGAGCAGTGAGTTAGGCAGAAAGCTGTCATGCAATGGGACACTGCGCGCTTTCCGCAATGCTGACAGTTTCTCAACTCTCAAAATCTTTCGCCGGCCGGACGCTCTTCGACGATGTGTCGCTGCACGAGTCATATCCGTGACCATGTTCGTTCTCGTTCGTGCAGTTACTTATGCTGCGCTTTTTATCGGCTTCGTGCTGGTTTATCTGCCCGGTCGGTTCCTGTCGTGGTCGGGCATTGTTGCGCCCGCCACTACCGGAGCGCCGCAGGTCGCGGGGATGATTTTGGTAACGATCGGAACGGCGCTTGCGCTTTGGTGCGTGTTCACGTTCGTGTTCATCGGGAAAGGCACGCCTGCGCCGTTCGATCCGCCAAGAAAACTCGTGATCCGTGGGGCGTATCGTTTCGTGCGTAATCCGATGTATATCGGCGCCGGAATGACTCTGGCCGGCGCGGCGCTTTTTTACCAGTCGCTATCGATCTTGATGTATACCGGCTTGTTCTTTCTCGTAACTCACCTGTTCGTTGTGTTGTGCGAAGAGCCGACTTTGCGACGAACTTTTGGCGATGAATACGAAGCGTACTGTCGGCGCACCACACGATGGTGGCCGACGAAAAGTAAGAAGTAAGAAGGAAAAAGGATGAACGGTGAGCCGGCCGGCGGCTACGGCTTTGATCTTTCCTGATTTAGAGAACGCGGGGAAAACGGATGTTCAGCTTAATGCAAATGTAGAGGACGAGGATCGCGCCAAGGGTGGAAAAAATGAGACCGGCGGGATGGAATCGTCCGGTTATCGGGCGCGAAAACATGTGGGTAACGGCACCGCCGATGATCGATCCGATGATGCCGAGGACGATTGTCCAGAAAATCGTCATGTGCACGTGCATCACCGATTTCGCGATAACCCCCGCGATCAACCCGACAATAATGTACCAGATTAAGTGAAGCATAATTTTTCCTCCGTTGTTTGCCTGCAGAAAGTTGCCGAGTATGGCCAAGGCTTTCACGATTGACCAGACTTTTCTCGAAAAAGAAAAGGATCGGCTCAATGTGGGTCCGAGTCGGACGGGCAGAGAAGTTTGAAGGCGGAAGGATGAAGGAAGAAGCGCAGCCGACACGGCCGCCGCTACAGCGGTAATTCGTGTTCATTCGTGTCAATTCGTGGTTAGACTACGCTAACCGAATTTTATGGAGTTCACTGGTGGATGCGTTTGCGGCGGGACACGATACGTGTTGAAGAGTCGGCCTTTTGATCTAGGCGATTGTCATTGCATCGATTGCCGGCGAAGCGCCGGTGCACCGTACGTCACCTGGGGAGCCGTGCCCCGCGAACATCTGGTCTTAACACGAGGTGAACCGCGCAAAATCATGCATGCGGACCGGATTCGCTCTTTTGCCGCGTGTTGCGGCACGCATTTGTTGATCGAGGACACCAAAGATTCAAAAACGATCGATGTGACGATCGCGTCGCTCGACGATCCGACGCCGTTTGCGCCGGAGAAAGCGATCTGGCTCGAAGATAAATTGCCCTGGGTTACCCTCGATGAGTCGCTGCCGTCATTCCCAAAAAGCCCGCAAACCTAGGCGATAAAAGTTGGTTTCGGCTAAACAGCCAAAACCAAAACCTTCACAGGCGTAATCCTGGCAAGGATCCACGTCTTGTAAGTTTACAGGTAAGATCACCGTCGCAAATTATGGATAGGAATGAATTCGGGAGGTTTTTTCGCCGAGTTAAAACGGCGCAACGTTTACAAAGCCGCAGTCGCTTACATCGTCGCGGGGTGGGCGCTCGCCCAGGGAATCGCGCAGGTCTTCCCGGTCTTCGACGTTCCGAACTGGATCGTGCGACTGATCGTCGCCTTAATTGTAATCGGTTTTCCGATCACGCTCATTTTCGCATGGGCGTTTGAAATCACTCCCGAAGGAGTCAAAAGCACGGCAGAAGCCGATGCGATGCCGGCATCGGCGCGACCAAGCAATCGCGCTTGGATTTACATCGTTGTTATCGGTGCCGCGATCTCGCTGGCGTTGTTCTTCCTGGGTCGCTACACGGCCGGAAACAGAATACCGTTGTCGGGCGACAAGAAATCGATCGCCGTACTGCCGTTCGCTAGCTTGAGCGAAGACAAGAACGACGCCTATTTCGCCGATGGCGTCCAGGACCAGATCCTGACTAATCTGGCTAAAGTTTCCGATTTGAAAGTGATCAGCCACACCAGTGTACGGCAATACAAAACCGGCGCCGGACGCAACATGCGCGAGATCGGCAAGCAGCTCGGCGTCGCTTACATCATGGAAGGTTCCGTTCAACGCGCGCGGAATCGCCTTCGCATCAATGCGCAGCTAATCGATGCCCGCACCGACACTCACGTGTGGGCCGAAACGTACGATCGCACCGCAGCCGATTTGTTCGCAATTCAAAGCGAGTTGGCCCAATCGATTGTCACTCAGCTCAAGGCCAAACTCTCGCCGCAGCAAAAGGCGGAGATCGAAGAGCGCCCAACCCAAGACCTGGATGCGTTCGAGCTTTACGTAGAAGCCAAAGCAATCATTGACAGCTATATCAATGCGACCGACGTGCGAGCGGCGTTGCTCCAAGCGCTGAAATCACTTGACCAAGCGATCCAACGCGACCCGAACTTTGTCTCCGCATATTGTTACGCCGCACGCGCGAATGGTCTCCTTTTCTTTTTCAATCTTGATCCTACTCCGGACCGCGTTTCTCTCGCGGACGCTGCGGTGAAGACAGCGCTCCGGTTGCGCCCCGACTCGGCTGAAGCGCATTTCGCCCGCGGCGATTATTACTTCCGGTGCCTGCGCGACTACGATCGCGCCCAGGAAGAACTCGCCATCGCAAGGCCGGGTCTGCCTAATAGCGCACCGTTCTTCATTCTGTCCGGCTACATCAACCGCCGCCGCAACCATTTTTCCGACGCCGAACGGGATTTCTCCACTGCGTTCGCGCTCGACCCGCGGAATCCGAATGCTTACAATCTTCTGGCCGATACTTACGTGCTCGAACGCCGCTTTCCTGAATCAGTCCGCGTCTATGACAACGTGCTTGCTGCCGGCGAGCAGGTTCCAATCGTCCGCTTCCGGCGGGCTTGGTGCATCTTGTACGAGGCGGGCGACTCTGCACCTCTGCACGATATTCTCGCAAAATTTCCGGACATGGAATTTGCCGGCGGCCAAACGCCGGTTCGTGTTTGGATGGCCATGCTCGACGGCAACTATGCGGAAGCGGAACGGATCCTTGCCGCTTCGCCTCAACAAGAGTTCCAAGACATCGACTTCAGTTTTTATTTTCCGAAGAGTTGGTACCAAGCGATGGTCGCGCGCGCGAAAGGCGATTCAGTGCGTGCAACGGCTGCGTTTCGCGAGTGTCGAGAAATTCTGGCGCAGCGATTGATCGTGAAACCTGAACACGCGCGGACGATTGCTGTCCTCGCTCAAGTAGATGCGGGATTGGGTCAGAAGGATTTGGCCATTCGCGAAGCGCAACACGCGATCGATCTGATGCCGATCTCGAAAGATATTTACGATGGCGCGTTGGTTCTGGAAGGTCTTGCCCAGGTATACGCGTGGAACGGCGATCGCGATCGCGCGATTGAGTTGGTACAGAAACTCCTGACGATGCCCGGCTACATCAACTATGTCCGCCTGAAATTACACCCGCTCTGGAGCCCGCTGCGTGGCGACCCACGATTTGAAAAAATCGTGAATTCCCTGGCGCCGAAATAAAAATGTCGTTTGATCTTCAACCACCTCTAAAAGGCGAACTCATCGAGCTACGGCCGCTCACGCCTGAAGATTGGGATGATCTTTTCGCCGTAGCGTCCGATCCGCTGATCTGGGAGCAGCACCCGGAGAGTGACCGCTACAAAGAAGACGTATTCAAAGTCTTCTTCAGAGAAGCGCTCGAATCCGGCGGGGCCTTTGTCGTGATCGACAAAAAGACGCACCAAATCATTGGATCGACGCGGTTTTACGGTTACGACCCGGAAAAATCGGAGATCGAGATTGGATGGACATTTCTGGCGCGAAGATATTGGGGCGGGCGTTACAACTGGGAGATGAAACAATTAATGTTGGCGCACGCGTTCAAGTTTGTTGAAACCGTCGTGTTCTTTGTCGGACCAAATAATATTCGTTCGCAAAAGGCGATGGAGAAAATTGGCGCAGTCAGAAACGGAATCGTGAAAAGGGTGTACGGAAACCACCCACCCGCTTTCAACGTAAAGTACGTGATCAAGAAACCGCAGATTACGCAGATTGGCGCGGATGAGCTCTGAGATCGGCGGTCATACCCCGCCGCTGCAGTCTGCCGTTAATATTTATTGGTGTTAATTCGTGGTTGAACTCGAAGATTTTTATTGACGAATCGGGCAATTTTCTTATGTTGCGTATCCCGCGATAAGCGGACCGGCCCCATGCGTGGAGCCGGCGTTCTTCCGGGCTCAGGGTCGAGCCGATCTTGGCCAGATTACTGGCGAGGGTCGGATTTTGCCTTGTACCACAGAGAAATGTCGATCTTTGACAGTTAGGTTTTGAATTTCAATGGCGGAATTCAAAATGGTGATAGTCAGCAAACATTGAATTGTGCGTTATCGCCTCAAGTCGAAAGGCTTGGGGACGATCCAGCTGGTTCGAAGGAACCGGCTGTGGTCTGTCGATCTTCTTTGAAATCAA
>JBKPQL010000098.1:0-3843 GCA_046734045.1 Verrucomicrobiota bacterium | reverse complement strand
ACGAGCGACGTAATCCTTCCGGGATCGAGTTGACCGTCCGTAAAACTGGCCCGAAGCATTTCACGCGAGAGCCAGCGAATTTCCTTGTTGATCTTCATCAGGCCACCTGACGGGCTGCTTCCTCCTGCAAACGCCGTTGGTCTTCCGGCGTTAACACCTTCCCGGCCACTTTTGCCGTGGTATCAACTACTAGGCGTCCAAGCTCGCGTTTCAAAGATTCCATGGTGCGCTCGTGCTCAATCGCACTGGCCTCGCGCGCCTTGGCAATGATTTGCTCCGCAGCAGTAATCGCCTCCTGCTGCTTGCGTTCGGATAGGTGAGCAGCGCTTTCACGCGCTTCATCGATCATTTTTTGAGCGTCCGCGTTCGCCTTTGCCAGAATCTCCTGGTAACGCTTCTCTGCTTCGGCGAGTTCCTTCTTGATTTTATCCGCGTTGATCTGGCCCTCTTCAATCTTGCGCCGACGCTCCTCCAGCACCGCAAGGATTGGTTTGTAGGCAAAGCGCCGCAAGAGCAACGCCACGATCACGAAACTAATTACCTGTGATAAGAACAGCCACGGATTCCAACCGAAAGTCTCGGCTGTATCATGCAACGTCTCGCTGAAACCTCCGTTCGCAGCGGCCAATACGAAATTCATAATATAGGTCATGCGTGTCGGCACCGCCGACCCGCCGAAAATTCCTAATGAGGCAGAAGAAACAGCGCGTAGAACACGATCGCCTCAGTGAATGCGATGGCGAGAATTCCATGCACGAGGACCGGCGTAAACGCGCCAGGGTTGCGACCGACGGCTGTGGCCATTCCCAAACCCGTCAGTCCAATACCGATGCCTACGCCCATGGCGGCGAGGCCGACGTGGATGCTTCCGGTCATTTCTGCAAGTAGTGGTAGTATCATAGTTTTATTTTAGTTTGGTTTAACGAGCCTGTCATGAGATCGCCCAAATTTTCAAGAGTGCGCTGTTTCGGATTCATGTTCCACGATCAGAAGAGTGAAGACAGCGGTCAACAGCATGAAGACAAGCGCCTGCACGATCCCTACAAGTATTTCCAAAAAGTAAAAGGGAATCGGGAGAAGCCATGATAGAGCCGGTACCATCGTGGACATCACCTCCAGCGTACTTTCGCCTGCATAAATGTTTCCGAAAAGTCGAAAACTTAGGGAGACGGGGCGGAACAGAATCGAGACGACCTCGAGCCATCCAACCAAAAAGAAGATCACGACCATTATCACTTTCAGGAAGCCTGTGGTCTCGCCTTTCGGTCCAAACAGATGGAGTAAAAAACCTCCGATCCCATTCGCCTGAATGGCCCAGATGGTCCAAAGCACAAAGAAGACCGCGGCCATCGCGGTGGTCATGTTCAGATCGGCGTTTCCTCCGCGTAAAAGCGGCCGGTCGACATGAAAAAAGCCGGTGGTCGGATCGCGATAACCCCAACCGATTGTTCCCACGCCTGGAATCAATCCGAACCAGTTCACGAACAGGATGAAAATGAAGAGCGTTGCAAAAAACCAAAATGTCTTCTGCACCAGTTTCCGGCCAATAATTCCCTCGAGGAAGTTATAGAGTCCTTCGACGAGCCATTCCCAAAAATTCTGTCGGCGACCTGGAATTGGTTTGGGGTGACGCATCGCGGTTTGCGCAAGAATGATGATACCAGCAGCCACAATCCAAGTCACCAGCATTGAATTTGTAATCCCGAATCTCCCGATCTGCACTAGTGGCACGGCGTGTAATGGAAGCGCTTCGTGTTCGGCTTTTTCGGGCGGAGGCGATGGCTCGGCCGCGATCGCGGCCCCTGCGAGGACAAACCCGCAAAACAACATCACCACTGCCAAAAGAAAACAACGATTGCGCATTTTGTAAGCTACAGCTGTAGCCAGCACCGGTGATGCCAGCCTGCCGAGGTCATCCGCTTTCGCGAATGCTACGGCGAAAAGGCCGCCCCGGCTACAACTCGAACGTGCATACGAAAGCGCGTTTTGCGCCTGATGACAAACAAAATTCTTTCGACAGCGGCTTATTCTGCCGGGACCCGTTCGGCAAACGGCGAACCGAGTTCTGCGACCCGCCTTGATTTCTCAGGCTCGGCAGCGGCATTCGTGCGGATCGCTTCTTCGTAGAACGATTCCAGTTGGTTGATCTGCGCCTTCTGTGCGAAGCGCTCGGCAACCATGTCCCGCGCACGCAACCCCATGTCCCTCAGTAGACCGGGCGAACGCGTGATTTGCTCCATCGCATTCGCTAATCCAGTATGGTCTTCCTCATTCGCAAGGAATCCATTCCGACCGTGCTCAACCGCCTCGGGGATTCCACCGTGTCGTGTAGCCACTACCGGCAAACCGGTCGCCATCGCTTCCAAGACCGAGTTCGGCACGCCTTCCTGGTCTTGGTTAGGTAAGGTCTCGCTCGGGTGCAGAAGAAGATGCGAACTCGCGTAAAGCTTCGCCAGTTCCGCTTGCGATAAAAAGCCCTCAAAGCGAACGTCTTTGAAAATCCCCAAACCTGCGGCCAGCATCTCCAACTCCGGTTGCAAAGGCCCTTTGCCTGCCAGGAAAAATTCCGCTTTCGGATGATCTTTTTTGAAAATCGCGAAAGCGCGCAGGCTGGTAGCCACGCCTTTTTTCGGAATCAATCTGCAGGCTTGGACTATCTTCCACTGGCCATCGGATGGCGGTTCGCGTTCCACAAATGGAAATTCATCCAGTGGGACGCCGGTACGATTGATCCGGAGCTTTTCGGGCGGACATCCAAATTGTATTAATCGGTCCGCCAGCGACTGCGATCGGGCCAAGACCAGGGGAACGGCATTAAAGAGGCGGGCCAATTTGCCATGGTAATCTTTGATCTCCGGCTTATCCGCCACATCCGCGCCATGAAAAGAGACCACGCAGGGTTTGTCCCATTGCTCGATGAAGGGAAGCAAGTGCACTCCGGTATGACCAAAATAAATGTGCATGAGGTCTGCGCCGTGCCGTTTCAATAACGAATCGAGCGTCTGATATTCGCCCCGGTAAACAATAGGCGGACGCCGTTCCACGAATTTCAGCCAGCCGTGTACCAACAGGTTAGTGCGTCGCTTCGGAATAACTTCGATGTGGGGAAACGGAAAGTGCTCTGCATTTTGCAGCTCCTTCGTCACTACAAAGGTGTCCACCCCGCGCAGCGCCTTTATCTGTCGATAAATGTGCAGCATCTCCACCTTGAGGAAGCTAGAGCAATAGCTCGCTATGACCCGCTTACCCATAGAAAGACAGCCAGTGTGGCTGGGGATTCTGGCCTTGTCCACCTTTAATTCGAACGAAACAAACGCGGCGGTTTTAGGCTCCGTCGCCTAACCACTTCTCCAGTTTTGCTCTCAAGGGTTCGATACCATGCCCCGTTTGAGCCGACACCGGCGCAATTTCGATATTCGGAAATCGATTACGCAACGTTTCAAGGTTCTGGCGCGCCGCCGGCAAATCCATCTTGTTGGCGATAATGTGCCACGCACGCTTTGACAATCTCGGATCGTAGAGATCGATCTCGCGCCGGAGATTTCGAAGGTCTTCGATCGGGTCTCGCCCTTCGCTTCCCGCCACATCGACAACGAGCAGCAGAACGCGGCAACGCGTGACGTGCCGCAAAAACTCGTGGCCAAGTCCCAGGCCGCGGTGTGCGCCTTCGATCAAGCCGGGGATATCAGCAATTGTTGCGCGGCGATAACCGGGGAATTCTACAACGCCGATGATCGGATGCAGCGTCGTGAATGGATAAGCCGCCACCTTCGGACGCGCCGCGGAAATTTTGCGCAGCAATGTCGATTTGCCCGCATTGGGATAACCGACTAATGCCGCATC
>JBKPQL010000097.1:0-34077 GCA_046734045.1 Verrucomicrobiota bacterium | reverse complement strand
GACGTCACGGCGAGGAAACTAAGCAGTGTGTTCGCTACACGCTACAGAGGCGTCTACGGGCGAGTGCGCAAAAAACACTAACAACCCTGCGAAGCGCGAGCGCGAACCAGGAGCGGATGGGGGGGGATTCGAACCCCCGGTGCCTTTCGGCACACACGCTCTCCAGGCGTGCACAATCAACCACTCTGTCACCCATCCATTTTAATTTCTGCTCCTAATGGTAATCGTGCTCGGTTTGGATCGATTACGAGCACGATCATGAGCATCAGCACGATTAAAAGCTAAAGTTGCAATCGCCGGAACAATTCGTCGAGCGGCAATTGAATGCCGATGTAAAATTCGCCGAAATCCGCGTACTCGGCGCTGACCGGATCGAAGCGCATTTTGTAAACGATCGCTTTGATCTGAAATGTGTCACGCGCGAACAGCGTCACGCCCCATTCGGCGTCATCGAGACCCGTCGAACCCGTGATGAGCTGTTTCACTTTGCCGGCGAACTCGCGGCCAACAGCGGCATGCCCTTTCATCAACTGCCGGCGCTCATCATATGGGAGCGCATACCAATTGCGTTGTTCGCCGCGGCGTTTGCTCATGTTATAGAAACAAACGACCGGCCAATCTGGCAGCGTCGGATAAACGCGCTCCTGTCGGTAATGTTTCATTCGCTCACGAAACGATTTCATTGCTTCGGCAAATTTTTCCGAGTCCGGTTTTATGTCTTGCTCCCTCTCGAGCGTCTGCGCGTATTCTTCCTCGCTCGTGATGTATTCGCTTTCCTCCGTGAGCGAGAGATAACTGTAAACGGGCGTCAACACGTCGGCGCCTAACGAAAAAGAAAGTCGCTTCTCGATCCTATTCGCGCTGTGCAGATCGGGCGTGATCAACATGAACCCGAGATCGGCTTTTGGTGTGATCATGCTGAGGGTCAGCAATTGCGTCGATTCCACTGCGCGTGTTTCCTGCACAAGCGACGATAAATTTGTCTTAGCCGCGTTTTGTTCTTCACGGCTGAGCAATTGCCATTGGCCGTACTCGATCCGGTAAAACAGGTGCAGACAGTGCCAGCCTTCCTGGGGAACAAGCGCAGTGTTCTTGTCGGTCATCGCGCTAGTCTCATCTGTTCGGAAATCTGGTCAAGGTGGTAGGGCAGATTCCCTGAATCACCCGTAGGCAATTGAGGTCAATCGCCCCTACCCTCGAACAGCGCTCCCCGCCTTTGGCAAATGCGCCATGCAATATTCCTCGCCATCGCGCGCGACACGAAAGTCGAGATTCGGATCGCTTAACTCGGTTGCACCGCAGACGGCGCATTTGTGAAGCGGCTCGGCTTCGCCACGCGAACTCTGCGCATAGCGCCTTCGGCGCGCCGATACTTCGCCGCGATGCCGCGCCTCGTGAATAATCTCCGGTCCGAAAAAGATTAGGTAATTGGCTAACGCAGCCACCAGCGCCATGCGGTAGGCATTCGGGCCGATGACGAATCCGAAAACCAAAAAGGCCGCTGAAAACCAGGCAACCCATTTGATCTTTGCCGGCAAAATGAAAAGCAAATAAATCACCTGATCGGGATAAAACCGCGCGAAGGCGAAAAACAACGACGCGTACAGCATCGAGTTGGAGAAATGCGCGCCGAAGAAAAACGCGGCGACTGTAGTGCCGATCATTCCGACAAAGAAATAAAGACTTAGTCGAAATGCTCCCCACGCGTGCTCAAGACCCTCGCCAATAAACCAGAGAAACCAAAGAAGCAGAATGATCCACAAGAAACTGGAGGTTTGCGGCAGAAAAATATAAGTGACGAGCCGCCAGATTTCGCCGTGGATAATCCGTGCAGGATCGAGATCGAGCGCAAAACGAAATTCAGGATTCAACCGCACGAGCATGAACACAAGCGCATTGAGACCGACGACGATACGCATTAGTCCCGGGATGCCGAGAAAGCGGAGACGCCGTTCGAGTTTATCCAGCCAGGTCATCAGGTGCGGCAGCGTAAGGTTCACGCGTCTCGTTTTCAAGGTAGGGGCGGTCACCCGCCTTTGCCGTGCTACGGCGTGGCAGCCGCGAACTGCCGGGGGACGATTGAGGTCGATCCCCCTACCCGCGCACCGTATTGCGCACTCTCTCTCTGAAGTCTAGTTTGCCTCCGTGAGCGAAGTCGCGCCGCAAAAAACGCCACTTTACGAAGAGCACGTGCGACTCGGCGCGAGAATGATTCCATTCGCCGGGTGGCTCATGCCGGTGCAATACACCAGCATTGTGGAGGAACATCAGGCCGTGCGAAACAACGTCGGTATTTTCGACATTTCCCACATGGGACAATTGGTTGTCGAAGGAAGCGGCGCGCGCGAATGGCTCAACGGAATGCTGACTAACGACATCTACAAACTCGATGTGGGTACAGGCCAATACACTTTTCTCCTCAATGAGCGCGCCGGAATCATTGACGACCTGATCGTATACCGCATCGGGGAGCAGAGTTTTCTGCTCGTCGTAAACGCTGCTCGCGCGGAAGAAGATTTCACCTGGCTGCAAAAACATCTTCCGGCTGTGTCAGCCGCAAATGAAGTCCGCATCGCGGATCGCAGCGCAGATTTTGGCGGAGTGGCCATTCAAGGACCGCGTCTCCCGGAACTTTTCCATGCACTTTTTGGCAAGGACAAGCAGCCGCCACCGCGAAACGCGATCGCTGATCTTCCATCCGATGAAACGAAAGTTTCCGTAGCGCGGACGGGTTACACTGGCGAGGACGGCACCGAGGTTTTCTTTCGCGCGAGCGACGCGGTGAAGTTTTGGAATTCGGCGCTCGAAAAAGGCAAACCATTTGGAATCAAACCGTGCGGACTCGGTGCGCGTGACACGTTGCGCCTGGAAATGTGTTATCCGCTTAACGGTTCCGATCTGTCGCCGGAACGAAATCCAATCGAGGCAGGCCTTGGATTGTTTGTCGATCTCACGAAGTCAAACTTCATCGGGCGCGAGGCCCTTCTTAGAGCGAAGGAAACCGGCGCGCGAGAGAAGCTCGTGCCATTCCGAATGAAGGAGAAAGGCCCGCCGCCGCGACCGCACTACGAAGTTTTTCAGAATGGCGAGCCCATCGGCGAAGTGACCAGCGGCACGCTTTCTCCGAGCTTGAATTGGGGCATTGGCATGGCGTATGTGTCGGCGGCACACGCGAAAATCGGCTTGCAGATCGACATCGAAATTCGCGGCCAAAAATTCCCCGCTATCATCGAAAAGAAACCGCTATATAAAAAATGACAAACGTTCCTGATGATTTGCTTTACACGGAGACCCACGAATGGGCTAGGCGCGAAAGCGACAAACTCCGCGTCGGAATCACCGATCACGCGCAATCAGAACTAACCGACGTGGTTTACGTCGAGCTGCCAAAAATGGATCGGCAAGCGAACGCGAAAGAAGCAATCGCCGTCGTCGAATCGGTCAAAGCAGCGAGCGACATTTACGCGCCGGTAAAAGGAACGGTCGTCGAAATAAACAAGGCACTCGAGGCAGACCCAGGGTTGATCAACCGCGAACCGTACGGGCGAGGCTGGATTCTTGTTCTCAAGATCGACAACGCCGACGATCTCAAACAATTGAAAAACGCAGACGAGTATCGGAAGCAGATTGAGTAGCGGTTACGCGCGCACTGACCGAACTCCTCCCGGAGCACTCCGACGTGACCACAAATTCAAAGGAGGCTGGAGACGGTATTAATCAGGAGCGCGAGAATGATGGTATTGAATCCAAACGCAAGCACGCTATGCACAAGCGTCAGCCGACGCATCCGACGCGATGTGATTTGGACGTCCGACACTTGGCAGGTCATCCCGACCACGAAGGAGAAATAGGCGAAATCGAAATAATCCGGCGGTCGGTCGCCTGGAAAAATCAGACCGCCAGCGTGCCTATTCATCCCCGGCTCGTCACTGTCGCCATAAAACGCATGAGCGTAACGCAAACCGAAGACAGTATGCATGAGCGTCCAGGAAAAGATCACCGTCAGCAAGGTGAGCAGCAGGTGCACTGTGAAATGGCCGCCGATCTGGCCTTTATCCATGCTGATCAGAAATCCGACGGCGAAAAGGGCGGCGCAGGCAGCGATCACGACGAAGAGGAAAATAAGAAAGCGGCTGAGGTCTTGTTTCTGCGCGATGGCGCGCAGTCTGCGCTGCGGCGTGATCAAAATGACGACCCAGTCCAGCGCGAGAATGCAGAATGCGAATGCGTTCCAACTTGCGATCACGGCGGTTGACGGTCGGACCTTCGCGCACAAAGCCAGGAAGACTACTGCACTTGCAACCAGCGCGATGATGATGCGGTGGCGCGCGTCCGGGCGGCAGGCAAGATCGACAATGCGCATGTGCGGAGTCGAGTTACTAATATTTGGCAGATGAGGCAAGCTGCCAATCGCCCCTTTCATCTTCGCGCTGGCTGTGCTTAATTTCGCGCGCGCCATGAGCAGCAAGGCAAAACGCCCAGGCTCAGAGTTGAATTTCGAGAAAGCGATGAGCCGGCTTGAGGCGATTGTCGAACAAATGGAGTCCGGCAAACTGCCGCTGGAAGACCTGATCGTGAGGTACGAAGAAGGAATGAATCTGGTAAAAATTTGTCAGGAACGACTTGCCAATGCGGAGCAAAAGATCGAGATCATTGCTCGAAACAGCGCAGGCAAGACCGTCGTGAAAGATTTCGAGCCAGTGCCAGAACCGGCCGCACCGGCCAAAGCGGTCGATGAATCCGAAAGCACAAATGATGAAATCAAACTTTTCTGAGACTTCTCAGACCTCCGAGGCGACAGCCGCGCCGAAGCGTTTGCTCGACGGGATCCATTCGCCCGCCGATATCAAAGCGCTACATGAGCAGGACCTGCCGCAGCTTGCACAGGAAGTGCGCGATGAGTTGATCAAGGTCCTTTCTCAAACCGGGGGACATCTCGGGCCGAACCTCGGTGTCGTAGAGCTGACCATTGCCTTGCATCGCGTGTTCGACACGCCGCGCGACCGCTTCGTAATGGACGTTAGCCACCAGGGATACGTGCACAAAATGTTTACCGGACGGCTCGACCGTTTTCACACCATGCGGCAATTCGGCGGGCTCAACGGTTTTCTTTTGCGCACCGAGAGCGAACACGATTGCTACGGTGCGGGTCACGCGGGCACGGCGCTTTCCGTCGCTCTGGGCATGGCGGTCGGACGCGACCTGCGCGGCGGCAACGAGCATATTGTCGTGGTCGCAGGTGATGCCGCGTTTACCTGCGGAATCAGCTACGAGGCGCTCAACAACGTCAAGGCGCAAACCAAACGTTTCATCGTCGTGCTCAATGACAACGAGTGGTCGATCGCAAAAAATGTTGGCGCGATCGCAAACTACCTGAACACCATTGTCACGAGCCCTACGTTTGCGCACCTGCACGACAAGGCACGCAATTTCGTGCAGGCTGTCGCTGGAAAATCGGTAGCGGAATTCGCGCATAAAGTTGAGGAGAGTGTGAAAGGTTTGCTCGTTCCGAGTGTCATCTTCGAGGAGCTCGGATTGCGGTACTACGGGCCGATCGATGGGCACGACATTCCCCTGCTTATCCGGACGTTTGAGTTTTTAAAAACGCAGGAGGAACCCGTGCTGCTGCACATCCTCACCCAGAAAGGGAAAGGATACGCGCCGGCTCTCAAGCAACCCGACAAATTTCACGGGCTCGGCAAATACAAGATCGAGAGCGGCGAGACTGCGCCGACGCCGACGCCGACGTATTCGGAAATTTTCGGTAAGACACTGGCGAAATTCGCGGAGACAAATCAGAAGCTTGTCGCCATCACCGCGGCGATGCCGAGCGGGACCGGGCTTTCGCATTTTGCCGAAGCGCATCCCGGCCGCTATTTCGATGTAGGCATCGCAGAGGAGCACGCCACACTTTTTGCCTGCGGCCTGGCCACGCAGGGGTTGCAACCCTTTCTCGCGATCTATTCGACATTCTTCCAGCGCGCCTACGACATGGCGATTCACGACATCGCCGTTCAAAACCTGAATGTGAAGCTGTGCATGGACCGCGCTGGCTTAAGCGGCGACGACGGCCCGACGCACCATGGCTTGTTCGACATCGGCTACCTCCGGCACGTTCCGAATTGGGTGCACATGCAACCGAAAGATGAGGACGAATTCGTCGATATGCTCTGGACCATGTTGCACTACAACTCCGGGCCAATCGCCATTCGTTATCCGCGAGGCTCAGGGCCGGGTGCAAGGATCAAACTGGAACCAAAGCTTCTCGAGATCGGGAAGGCGGAGGTTGTGCAACACGGACGCGACGTAGCGATCTTCGGCTTGGGCGCAATGTTTGAAGTTGCCGAAGAAGCCGCGCGCAAGCTCGAAGAAAAAGGAATTTCCGTTGCGCTCATCAATCCACGCTGGATCAAACCGATGGACACCGGCACGCTCGAATTCTTCGCGCGCAGCGTCGAAGTCGTCTGCACCATCGAAGACCATGTTTTGCATAACGGCTTTGGCTGCGCGGTGATGGAACATCTGCACTCGCAAATGATCAACACGCCGGTGGTACGCATCGGCTGGCCCGACCAATTTATCGAGCACGGCGCCGTCCCGATCTTGCGCAAGAAACACGGCATTACTGCCGACGCGCTGATGGAAAAAGTTCTGCCGCTCCTGCGCAAAAAATCCAAGCTCAGGCCGTCCGTGGCCTAACAAGAGAAGCTAGCGGCGCCTTCGCTTCCCAAAGTGGGATGGCTCCTAACGAGCCGTCCTACCGCTCAGGCCGCTTCGGGCTTTCTCCGTCTGACACGTTTTGCACCTTGAGCACGCCGCTGCGGATGTGAAGGTCGCGCTGCGGATTTGGAAGTTCTATTTCAGCGGCGTCCAGATGTTTGCAAATCAAATAATTCAGATCGCTTTTGAACCGGCTCGGCCGGCGGCTCATCTCCTCGCTCCAAACGACAAGCTGAAAGTCAATCGTGCTCTCCCCAAATTTCTCAAGGAAGGCATCCGGCGCCGGCTCACTTAACGTGGCCGGGTGCTCGCGCGCTGCCGCGATCAGCGCCTCGCGCACTTTTTTCGCATCGCTGCCGTAAGCCACTCCCACCGGCAAGCGAAATCGCACCCGCCGGTCGCTATAAGTCCAGTTGGTCACCGGGGAATCAATGAATTTTTCGTTTGGCACGATCATGGAAATGTTGTCGTTGGTGAGAATGACCGTGCTCCGGAAACGGATTCGCTGGACCTGACCGGTGATGCCAGCGACTTCAACGCGATCGCCGATGGCGATGGGGCGTTCGGCAAAAATGAGCAGGCCGCTGATGAAATTGCTGGCGACGTTCTTCAAACCGAACCCCACGCCCACGCCCACCGCGCCGGCGAACACCGTCAGCGCTGCGAGATGGATGCCGGCATTGTCCAGCACGACGATGACCCCGATGACCAGCACCGCGTAGCCGACGATTTGCGCGATAGCGTGCTGCAGGGTGCGATCAAGCCCGCTTCTGACCAGGAATCGATTGAAGAGGAACCGCTTTGTCTGCGACGAGAACCAGAAAACCGCGATGAGTAGCGCGATCAGAACAAAAATTTGTAAAAGACTCAGCGTGATCCCCGGCAAGGGTGCGTTCCAGTAAAGGGGCACACCTGCGGCATTGACCGCGGTCACGGTAAAGAACACCAGCGCGGACAGACTCAGGATTGTGGTAACGACCGCGATAAAATTGGTGTCGAGCCTGAACCGGCTGAAAAGCCGGCGCACGAAATCGCTCTGGAGAATTCGCGCGATAATGAGGCCAGCCGCGAAAAACACGGCGAACGCGATCAGTCCCAGAAACGTAACGTAGTGGCCTTCGACGTAAAACAGCGGCCGCTCCGGAAGCGTCAACTCCACGCGTTCTAGTTTGGTCGGCTTATCAAGTTTCGCAACCGCAAGCCCAATCGCTCACTATGAATGCTTGTGCCAAGGCGGCGGTCGCGCTAACACTTCTGCATGTCCGAACAAATCGTCTGGCGCGGCACATCGTCGCAATGGAAAAACTTCGGCCGATATTTGTTGAGCGCTGTTTTAGGCATTGTCGTTATCGTGGTTTTTGCGACGCTTCGGAACAGCGGCTCGCCGCGACTGAGTGACGCCAGCCCGTACATTTTGCTGCTCCTGGTGGTGCCGATCTTGATGGCGTTGGGGCGCTATCTCAAAACAAAAACTAAAATCTACGAACTGACCACGGAACGACTTAAAACAACGAAAGGCGTTTTCGGCAAGGTCACCGACACGCTCGAACTATATCGAGTGAAAGACCTGGAGACGCGCCAGCCGTTCTTGTATCGGCTCGTCGGAATCGAAAACGTGCAGGTAAATACCTCCGACGTTACATCGCCGTTCGTGCTGTTGGAGGCGATTCCATGCGCCGTGGCGCTGGGCGACAAAATCCGTAATCGAGTCGAGGCAATTCGCGCGCAGAAAGGCGTCCGCGAAATCGACGTCGAGTAATCAAACGTTTGCCCGTGATGAAAAACGACATTCGTAACAGAATTTCGAGTTAGCGCCACAGGCAATCGCACGCGAAGGTGAGCGTCATGCAGGTCTCCTGCCGCGCTTCTGCGTTCTTGTGCCTCGCGATTTTTACGGCCTTCTTCTACTCGGCACGTGCCAACGAAAAGCCGACAATGAGGGCCGTAGTCGCACACGAATACGGCGCACCTGAAGTGCTCAAGCTTCAGCAAGTGCCGCGGCCCGAGCCGAAAGAAGATGAAGCCCTCGTGCGAGTGATCGCGAGCGGCGTCAATCCGGCCGACCCGCTCACCCTCAGCGGGAAATATGCCAGGGAATTCCGAACGCATCTGCCGCTGATTCCAGGCTACGACATTGCTGGCGTTGTGGAAAAAACAGGCCCAAAAATCACAAAACTCAAAGTCGGTGACGCAGTTTACGGTTATCCGACTTTTGGCGGCGGCTGGGCAGACTACGTCACAGTCAAAGAATGGGAGGTAGCCGCAAAACCAAAATCTCTGAACTTTGTAGAAGCCGCGGCGGTGCCAATGGGCGCCTTGACTGCGTGGCAGGCATTAGTGGACGTGGCGAAGCTACAGGCCGGGCAAACCATTCTCATTCACGGCGGCTCAGGAGGCGTCGGGAGTTTCGCCGTGCAGATCGGCAAAGCGCGCGGAGCTCGCGTGATTGCGACCGCCTCGACTGCAAACCAGGATCTCCTAAAACAACTCGGCGCAGCCGTCGCAGTCGATTACACGAAAATCAGGTTCGAAGACGCAGCCAAAGATGTCGACGCTGTGCTCGATCCGGTCGGCAAAGAAACGCTCGCACGTTCTTACGGCGTGGTGAAGAAAGGCGGGATCGTGATGTCGCTGGTCGCTCTTCCCGATCGGGCAGAGCTGAAAAAACGCGGGATTCACGGAGCGGCGATCTCGGTTCATCCGGACGCTGAAGACCTCACAGAAATCGCGCATCTGATCGACGAGGGCAAAATCAAACCGATGGTAACGCAGGTTCTGCCGCTGAGCGAAGCAATTGCAGCGCAACAACAGGCTGCGACGCATCATACCCGCGGAAAAGTTGTGCTCCGGATAGCGGACGAGCCGAAAGCTTGACGCAACGCGCGGACGTTTGAAGATCGTTTGGGATGAAGAATACATTCGTCGCAATTTCTTCGGCTGGTCCTAATCGCGATTTCTCCAAGGGCACGCGTGAGCAGCCATTTTGGGATGAACACGCGAAGTTTATCGATCAACTCGTTGACGACGGTTTCATCTTGATGGGCGGCCCTTTGGTTGATGAAGGCGGCGCTCTGTTGATCGTCAATGCGGAAGATGAAAATGAAGTGAGAGAGAAACTGAAAAACGACCCGTGGGCCGAGCGCGGCATCCTGAAACTGGAGAGCGTAAATCGCTGGGAAATCTTTATTGATCAGAGGACTGGGTAGCGCACGTGTCTCGCCCGAAACGAATCTTGTTTTATCCGCAGATTCCCTTCATCCCGTTTTTCGCAGATTCTTTCGGGCAATTAGGGTGCCGAAAATCTGCGCAATTCTGTGGACACAATTAGCATGCGCCGTCCTCCCGCGCTTTTTCGTCGATCGCCAGGTAATCCTTCCGCGGCGGACTGAAAGTATCGAGCACGCGCGTCGGTAACACCGTTTCCACACCGTGCGGAACATTGCTCGCGAGATAGAACGAATCGCCGGTTGAAAGCTCATGGGGCACGCCGTCAACGATGAGTCGCATTTTCCCTTCGAGAATGTGAACAATTTGTTCCTGTGGATGTGAGTGCGCGGGCATACGACTCCCGGCTGCCAGCGTGGCGATCATCTGATACATCGTTTTGCCGTTCGCAACTGTCCGGCGCGTGATGCCGGGACAAATTTCAATTGTCGGATTTTCTCGTTTCATAAGCTATTCTTCACTCTTCACTCGTTACCTGATCATTCCTCGCTCGTCACCTCCGCCTTTCTCCAAGGCGAGATTTTGTTGATCAACCCGCGCGTCGCGCCGGCGATGTCTTCAGCTTTCGACGCGCCGCTGTCGATCAATGCGCGGCCGGTGCCCTCCCACACTTTTCGCGCCACGAGCGCGCCGTTCTCGCGCACGATCCGTCCCAAGTGTTGCACCGCCGCGGCGGTCGCTGATTTGCGGATCGCCTCCGATGGACAGCGCGACGTCAGCTCGCAATAACGGCGCGCCACTTCGCCCACACGCAGGGTCAGGAACGCGTTCGCCGCGCCATTGGAAACACAACGCACCAGCAACGCCGAGATCCCGCTGAGGCCCGGGATGCCGCCTTTGATCGCCGGCACAATAGACGTCGCCAGCGGCGCGATCATCTCGCCGAGGTCGAGCGATTCCAGACTGCTCGCCACCAGCGCAGTGCCGGCCACGTTCGCATAGAGCCACACCAATTCTCGCGGCGACGGCCGCTGCACGTAAATTCGCGCGATCCGGTTTACCATTTGAATTTGGGTGAACAAGACCACGAGGCCGTCGAGCCGGCCGTTTTGCATCAACGCAGTGCTCAGGAAAACCGTGCTCGCCGTCCGGCGCACAACCGTGTCGGCTTCATTTGATAACTGTGCGATCGCGGCCTCGATTTCCACCGGCATGACCAGCGGCAGGTCGCGCATGCGCGGATTACTCCTCAGCCGGGTGCGCAACGCTTGCAGATACGCGTCGTGTCTTGGTCCCGACGTTTCCTCGGGCGGCACTAGCGCCGCCGGCAGCCGCGCGTACGCAATCACGCAATAGAGCGCAAAAAATCCTCCCGCCAGACACGCGCTCCAGAACACGATCGTGCCCGCGACCGGATGAATCCGCTCCGCCAAGGAGATCAAGCTTGTCACTCCAGCGATGATCAGCGACAGCACCGAAACTGCGCCCAGCGCGATCACCACAAAAACAATTTTCCTTATGCTCGAGGTCTGATCTGCGGTTGGATTCATCCGTTCGATCCCAACATCCAACGCGGTCGACACGCGCGCAATCGGCAGGTCGGTGTACAGGCGGCTGTATCAGCCGCAGAATCTGATTTAGTCGCCGACCTCCGGCCTTTGACCTTGACGCTACTCTATAAACTCCGCGATCGACCGATATTTTTCGCTGAGTTCTTTGATGCGGTGCTCGAAGTGGTGAATGCGGTGGATTGAACGGAAGACCAGCCAGGTGCCGAGCACGACCAGACCAAGGTTGAGGAGCATCAGCGGCAGCAGCAGAGGCATCACCTTCTCCATGCTGTAATAGCGCGAGGTCGCGATGAGCGCGCTTAGGACAGACAGAGGCAAAGCGAACACGGCGATACCGGTGCGCAACGAAGCCAGCGCAGTGCGTTTCTCAGCGAGGAGCACTTGGATTTCGCCAAAGATCAGATTGTCCAGCTTGGGTAGCCCGTTCGTTTCCATGCAAATTTGCTTTTTAATCTAATCGATTCAGCACAAAACTCGCTGGAGAAAATGGAGCTGATGGGATCAGCGATCCGGCAGCCGCCGCACCGTGATGGGCAACGGCGAGCGAGTTGGGAAACGAGCGAGTTTCAATCGAGTTGATCTTGTTTGATCCACAGATACCCGTCCCGATTCGCACAGATTCAAAGCAATCGGTTCAATCAGGAACCCACTAACGTAGGAAAATCTCGGTGACGGCGGAGAATTTTGGGGAGCGGTCGCGCCTCGCCGAAACGAACTTTGGCTATTTTGTTTATCGACAGACTCCCTGCTTCCGGATTCACACAGACTTAAAGGCGACTGAATCGGGAAATTAGGTCGCAGATTCGCCCGTGGAGAGAACGCAGAGGTTTTAATCTGTGTGGATCTGCGGCTAGCTTGAAGTCAGTAACGATCTTGCCACGCGTCGCAAATCGTCCAGCAGGATCTCCATATCGCGCAAAGTGGTCCGATAATTCAGCACGCAACCGCGTAGGGCGAAACGACCGCCAAGCGTGGCATTCGAGAGATAGGAACTGCCGTCTCGTTGAAGAGCGATCAGCAGGCGTTCATTGAACGCATCGATTGCCTGAGGCGATTCGCGTCGAAGCTGCATCGGTACATGACGAAAGCAGAAGATCGACAGCTCGATCGGCGCCATCATCTCAAAGCCTTCGCTCGCTCGGACCATCGACTCGAAGTAGCGCGCACACCCAAGATTGCTTTCAATCGCCTTGCTCAATGAATCGACGCCGACTCCTTTTAATAACATCCACACCTTAAGTGCGCGGAAACGCCGCGAAAGTTCCGGCCCGTAATCCCAAAATGCGAAGGCCTCGTCTGCTTCCTCCCCGATGACCCGAGTATATTCGGCCTCATGGGCAAAAGCGGCCCGCGCGATTTCTGGCGCGCGGTAAATGACGCAACCAACGTCCACCGGGAGATAAAGCCATTTGTGGGGATCGAGCGCGATGGAATCGGCCAGCTCGATGCCCGCGAATAATTCACGCGCGGATTTCGCGAGGACGGCGAAGGCGCCATAACTTCCATCCACGTGCATCCAAAGTTGGAAGCGGTTCGCAACCTCTCGAATCTCTGCTAACGCGTCGACCGCCCCGGTATTCACGGTTCCGGCGTTCGCAACGACGCAGAATGGAACGTAGCCCGCCTCCAGGTCGGCAGTGATTCTTGCGACGAGATCGTCAACGCGAATTCTGAAGCGCTCGTCGACGGCGACGTGGCGCACATTCTCCCGCCCGATTCCCAAAAGCGCTGCTGCCTTTGCGATGGAAAAATGCGTCTCACTCGACGCATACATGCGCAAGCGGCCTGACGCGTCGTCTTTCGCCTGCCGCGCCGCGGCGATCCCGGCGAGATTGGCCATCGATCCGCCACTAACAAGGAGTCCCCCGGCTTCAGCGTTGAATCCAAGAATTTGCCGGATCCAATCGATGGTCAGGCGCTCGAGCTCTACCGGCGCTGGCGCCGAACGCCAGACTGTGAGATTCGCGTTTAATGTCGAAGCCAGCAGGTCGGCGAACGCCGCGAGCGGAGTCCCGGACGATTGCACATAACCAAACATGCGCGGATGCGCGTTCTGCCGGCTAAAGGGAATAACGGTCTCGCGAAAAACCTTCAGTAGACTGTCGAAATCAATTGGGTTGGTCGGAAGCGTCGCGTCGAGTTTCTGTCGAATCTCGCGTGAAGACGTCCTGCGATACACCGGCCGATCGCGGAGCTCGCCGAGATAATCCGCCATGAATTCGATGACGGAATTGCCCCAGTCCCGTATTTCGTCAGGAGAAGGCTCAAGCATTTCCACGTAGTATGCGTCGCGCCGATGAGGTTGTCAGCCTTCGCACCGGCATTTGTGCCTGAAGCGGTTCGCGTATTGGTGAAACCTGTCCCGCCCGCCACGCCGAGGCTTGTGAAGGCGGGAACGGAGTCAAAGGAGCGCCTCGTCGAAACAAACTTTGGTTTTGTTTCTTCATCTGCAGATGCCCTTCGTCCCAATTCACACAGATTCAAAGCACACGTTGAATCAGGAAACCGGTCGCAGACTCGCCGTGGCGCGAACCCAGAAAAATAATCCGTCTTAATCCGTGGCTGAAAAAACCTACTCGGCTTTGCGTTCGTTGACCGCGACGATTTCGAGATCGTCGCCAGCCGGTTCCAACACGAGCGTTTTATCGATCTTGCCTGACGAATGTCTGGCGCCGTTGCGCAACTCGTACCGGAGCGGAAACGTCACCCGCACTCGGTTGCCGTTCTCCGGCTCGACTGTGATGTCGCTGGCGAGCCAGAACCGCCGCTCCGGCCAGCGCGCTGCATATCGCTGTAAATCCTTGCGGATTTTTTCGCGATCCATCACGCCCTCGTCGTAATACTGGACGCGATCGGCGAAAAAATCCGCCTCCGAGCCGACCTTCGGATCCAGTCCGGCGAGCACAAACGCGCCGACATAATCGCGAAGCCGTTCCGTGCTGACGTTCGACGCCGAAGAGCTGTTGGTCGTGGCAGCCAGCGCCTGCGCCGCCGTTGCGTTTTCTGGCAACGGTGAACCAACGGGCTGCGTTTCAGATTGTATCGTGGCGGCAGTAGCAGCCGGACTGCTTTGCCTCGATGCAACCTTCGGCTTCGATTGCTCGGGACCAGGCGATGACCTCTCTTGCGCATTTGTTGTCGCCAGGGTCTGTTGTTCACCCTTGCGCAGCTGCCGCCACGTCTCGGAACTCTGCACGGAATCGGCTGGGGTTGTCGTCACCGCTGGCTTCGCGCCCAACGCTTTGCTTGTGTCGACATCGAGCTGACCGGTGATCGGCAGTCCATTGCGAATCTGGTACCGCGTCAGCGCCGCAGATAGCTGACTGCTGTATGCGCCGTCGATGTCGCCGTAGTAAAAACCGCCGTCGCGCAATTTCTTCTGCACCTCGCGCACGTTATTCGTTTCACCCGCCGAAACGAACCCGACGATCGCAAGTCCGACCGCGACCGCCAAAAGAACAAAACGCATGGTCACATGATTCTATCGAACGCCGATCCTCATCCGCTCGCCGCCAAAATCGCAGAAAACCGGGAGCCTAGGAGAAAGAAATCTCATTGAATGGAGCTGATGGGATCAGCAACATAGAAGGTAAAGTCGCAATGGTAGCGGTGAGTGAATGGAGCCGCGGGGACGCACGTGACATAGATGGGCAAACCGAGAGGTCGAAATGGGCGGGAGCACATGAGTCAATTGGGAAACGAGTGAGTTTCAATCGAACGCCGGTCGCCACCTGCTCTTGGAAAGAGATGAATGAGGAACGCAAGGACATAGGATTGTAAATCTGTATCGAGTTCCTACATCTTCCTTCTAACTTTTCTTCGCTCACACGCGGCGGTTCGGAGCATCTCAGGCAGTTCGTGCTACCATCAGCGGTGCCGATCATCCTTTTTGCGCTCCTGCTTTTTGTTCTCCTCGCATTGGCCGGGGTGATTCTGCTTTCCCTTGCTTTGCGCTACCGCGCCGGCACTGCCCGCCGGCAAGCGCGGCGCTGGGTCGCCAGCCTGAATGTGTGGATGACCAGCTTCTCGGCTGTTCTCTTTTTCTGCTTCACCTTCCTGATTTCCTTCTGGTTCGGGTCAGCCTTTCGATTTGCCCTGATTGGTATGGGTATTGGAGGCATTCTCGGCTTGCTCGGTTTAGCAATGACTCGTTGGGAAAGCCAACCCGAAGGACTCTTCTACACTCCGAACCGCTGGCTCGCACTTGTCGTCACGTTGGCAATCGCAGCACGTCTTGTCTACGGCTGGTGGCGGGCCACGCACTCCGGCAGCAGCGCTCCACATGATCAGCATTGGCTGATCACGGCCTCTGGAACGCAGCTTTCGCTGGCAGTCGCTGCCGGATTGATAGGCTCCTATCTGATCTACTCCGTTGGAGTGCGTCTGCGACTCGCGCGCCACGAGCAACGGTGGTCCAAATTAGACCGCTGGTAGCGACGACTATGCTCAGCAGTCACAGAGAAAAAGTGAAGACCGCGATACCAGTGCGCAGGGAAGCCAGCCCAGTTCATTCTCAGGTGGCCTCGGTCGCTATTTTGCAGATCAGTGCGATACTCTCAGATGTCTAAACGATCCGGTATCTCTTTCACGCGTCGCGGGCCGGACAACATTACCGAAGAGTTGATCGCTGTGCTTTCGTCCAAGGCCTCTTTCGAATTCAAGCCCTTGTTCGAAATTATGCTCCTCAATCTGCGGGAGCGAAATGCAGCTAGTGGCGGCGAAGAGATGTTGCGCTTGCGTGCGTATGAAAAGCTTCAGGGCCTTGTCAACCAGGGCGCGGTCAACCGGACAGTCACAGGGACTACGAAGAAATACAAAGGCGTTGCTGCACGAATGGCCGTGCTGCGCACTGAGATGAAAGCTTTGCGCGCCGCATGCAACCAGCGCGCTCGCGCCAAGGCTGCCGCCGCGGCGAACTAATTGCTCCTGATCGATCAGCTACAACGCAGCCTTTTGACCAGCCTCTTCGTTGTTCTTCGAAAATACTGCTGGCTTCGATTTCGTTGCGGCTCTCTTTCGTTTACGTGGCCGTTTCCGAGACTTTGAAGCAGGTGGCTTACGGACAGCAGGGACTTTCTGCTCGTGTTCGGAAGCGGACGCAGCGCGCCGGCGACGGTCCTTGCGTTGCTTACGCAACTGCTTCTCGTGCACGTAGGTCTTGTACTTTTTATAGGCAAGACCACCGCCCAGGCCAGCGGCGGCAACGGCCAGTGCCGCTGCAATTTTTACTGGCCCGCGCCCAGGTACCATATGCCATGGGCATTTCGGCAGCGGATAGCTATCCGGAAGAGAAAACTCACAACCACGCGAAGTACACTTATGCGCCATACCTTGTCGTACCGCGGCTGGCTAAAATCGTCAAATGCGGTTGCACGGCGGCGACCCGATAATTGGCGAGCCTGTTTGATTGCCGCAACGGGACAGCCTCGATAAGATCGACAGCCAACCAAAACCCTCTGCCGTTATCGTAAATCAACAATGTATCTCGCCTATTACGATGAATCAGGAGACGATGGCTACCCAACTACGTCTTCGCCACTCTTCATTTTAAGTGTGGTTTATCAACATCATCTCGTCTGGAAAGACAGCTACGAGGTGCTGAAACAATTTAAACGACAACTTGCGCATGATTTTCCGTTTCCATTTCACGAGGAGCTGCATACTCGCGAGTTTATCTTGAATAAAAAACCGTATCACCAGTGGAACATCACCGATGCGGATCGGGCACACGTTGTAAGTTTGTACTGCGCAGTCTGCGCACAACTGGAGCTCAAGATCATCAATGTCGTGATCGTGAAGCCTCGTTTTCACAGACCCGACATAAATGTGCTCGATACAGCTCTCACGTTTTCTGTACAGCGCATCGAAAACGATTTGGCACCAAGGCCAGAAAACCGATTCATGATTATCACTGACTGGGGACGGGTCGGTAAGATGCGTAAGACCACGCGACGTGTTCAAAAGATAAATTTCATCCCTTCGAAATTCGGTCCCACACCCCGAAGGCAGGAAATTCAAAAACTTATTGAAGATCCGCTGCCAAAGGACTCAAGTGAATCCTATTTTATACAACTCGCCGACCTCTCTGCCTGCGTGGTTTCGTTATATGCAGTGATCAGTCAAGGAGTCGGCCACCTGCCAAAACGATTACCAGCCGTTGTGAATGCTGATAAAGTAGCTGAATGGATGGAAACGCTAAAACCGTCGCTCAATTTGAAGGCAGCTGGCGACAACGAATATGGAGTAAAATTCTACCCGGCTGATTAGAAAAAAATCAGCACCTACGACGCATACGCGCTTTCGGTGCTTCGATATTAGTTAAGCGGAGTTTGATTAGGCCTGCAAGCAAAAATTACATAGGCTTGAACGTCAGTTTCGAGCCAGCGACTGGCTTGATCCGCGGCGGCTACGGGTCCTTGCAAATAAGGCTTTTGTTTCGCGTGAAACGGTCATCCGCCAACTGAGGAAGGTTAACTCGGACATTCACCCTGAAGGAATCGTTGCGTATATCGAAAAAAAATCATCGGCAGCGACGATCCGAGCAATCTCACGACACTATCGCTTTAGAGAGTTGTTTGTTGAGGCCAAAACAGGGGCTCCGCTGGAAAAGTTGGTTTACCATCCGGATTTTTGCGTTTTTGGTGATGAGCAGGACCGAGTCGAAAAAATAATTCGGCTTACTGATGGTCGACACACGCGATTTCAATTCGAGTGCGAACCACACGCGAGTAGGTCGACATCTAGCTTTTTCGTAACAGCGCGGTTGATCGACTAAACTGCTGGCTTCGTCACAAGGCGTTGAACCACGCTTTGTCAACTAATACGTGCTCGAACGTTTCAACGGCGACGCCGATGCCGAGCCGCAAGTCTTTTAACTTTTGCACGAGTTCCTCGCCATCGATCAGATTCAATGGCGGTGCACCGTCACGCTGAGCTTCGAGACGAGCATCGCGCGTAAAGGCGCCAGTAGTGATTAGTAGTCCTTTATCAGCCCGACCAACCATCGCTCCACGGAAATCGCGGGCGGTAGCCGCCGATACTGTGTCTTTGTAACGCTTACACTGAAAGATCACGTGAAAGGACAGAATACCGCCGACACGAACGACGCCGCGACCATCGATTCCTCCGTCACCACTTCGACCGGTCACTTCGACTTGTATGAAGCCCGACTCGCGAAGCAAACGCTGACACAGTGTTTCGAACGCTTTGGGAGAAATTTGCTTTATCGTTTCCAGCGCTTCGTCTTCCCAGCGCAACTCCGGTGGCGACGTATCCTTGTCCTGTTTTTCTGGCTTCGCCGATTGCTCGGCATCCAAGCTTTTTACCAACCGATTGATCTTCTTTGCGTCGACTGTCTCCTCAGCTCGACCTTTGCCCGTGAGTGCCCAAACGCCACGGGCCGAGTTCTCTAATAGACCAGCTCGTTTTAAATAATTGCGCGCCCACGCCAGGCGATAGCTTAACTTGGTTCGATTCCCGCGATGAATTTCTGCAGCCTCCTCATCGCTAAGGCCGAGTAACTCGGCGACTTTGTTTTCTTGCTCGGCAACTGAAGCCGAGCCTCCAAGTTCGCGCATCGCGCGAAGCAGGGGGTTAAACAGACCGTCGTATGTTGGGACCGGCATCGTGGGCTCAGCTTTTCGCCAATTCCAACGCGATCACTTCATCCGATCAATCTTTTTTAAGCAATTTAAAGGCTGTGGCGCTGCCAATTTTTTCGGAGACTTCAGCGACCGTGATCAGTCCTTTGCCTGCGGAGGTGCATCGTCCGGTACGAGGCAGGAAGAAAGTAAAAAGTTAAGAGGATGAAGCAGGAACACAGAAGGTTGATGGTTGAGAGCGTAAAGCCGCATAGATTTGTTTTACGCGGCCACGCACCTTTACGGAGTTGTTTGTTGAGAGTCTCGGCTCAGGCGTAGGCGAGTTTGCCACGCGGCTCAGGAATCGGGCGACCGAGTTTGCGTGCAGTCTCGATCCATTCCTCTATGACGAGTTCGGCGTTTGCGACAGCCTCGGCGTAGGTCTTGCCGTCGGCCAGGCAGCCGGGCAGTTCGGGCACTTCGACAACGAAACTTTCGTCGTCCTTGCTCCAGTAAATGATGAGCTCGTAGCGCGTTCTCATTCGATGTCGATCTTGTACTTTGGCATTCGCCGCGTGATTCGTTGAATCGTTAAAAGCGTTGAATCGGACAGCAGCGACCTGCGTTACCTGTAAACGTCTTTTCGATGCCGCACGCGTTGGATTTCCACAATGTTCGCATCGCGGAGAAGCTCATACACCACGCGATAATCGCCGACGCGAATCCGGTAGGTGCGCTCAGAGCCGCTTAGTTTCTCCGAGCCATGCGGCGATGGCTCTTCGGCGAGCTTCTCCACTTCAGCGATAATGCGAAATACTGCTTCGCGCGGAATCCGGCGCAGATCCTTTCTCGTCGATTTTCGCCATTGCAGATTAAAGGAGGCCATCGCGCTTGAGCTCGGAAACGAATTGCTCGTGCGGAATGGTCGGTTCGTCCCGGCGCTCTGCTACGACGGCTAAATCTTCGAGGTCTTCCAGCAGTTTTTCGTAGTCAGCGATTGGAACAACGACGGCCGTACGTTCGCCACGATCGTCGGTAATGTACTTAACGGGATCGCTCACGAACGAAAGATTAGAGGAAAGCGAGCTGATCCGCAATCCGAGTCCTTAACTAAATCATCTGCGTGCGCCGGAATGCGCAAAGCGATCCGGCGATGATCTTCATGCGCCGATGCCTTCGATCTCGACGCGGCGGACCCTTTGAGCTCGGGCCGCCGCTGTGCTAAAGTGTCTTACAGATGAGAGAAACGCTCACGATCAGTTTGCCCAAAGAATTGCGACGCGGGCTCGAAAAAATGGCCAAGGCTGAAGGCGTGACCAGCAGCGAGTACGTGCGGCGCGCTATTAAGGCAGATATCTTTCGCCGCGCGCTCCGCGCCGCTCGACGCGAACTCGTCCCTCAGGCGCGCGCCCGAGGCATCTACACAGATGAAGATGTGTTCAAGATCGTCTCGTGAGAGTCGTCTTTGATACGAACGTCCTCTATTCGGCGCTGGCGGCCAAAGGATTCTGTGAGGAAGTGCTCGACGAGGCAGCCGGGGACTGCGTCACGATCTGGTCGAATCCGTTGAAACAGGAACTGGAATTACTTCTAGCGCGCCGGCATAAGATTGGCCCTGCCACGGAAGCTGCCCTGGCGGCATACGCCGATCTCTGCGAATTTGTGGAGCCGCTGCCGTTGCCTGCGCGAGTTTGCCGCGACAAGAGCGATGACGTTGTATTTGCGACGGCGCTCGCCGGGAAAGCGGATGTCATCGTGACCGGTGACGACGATCTGTTAGTACTCAAAACATTTCGAGACATTCGCATCGTGTCACCAAGACAGTTCTTGGAATTGCTGAACGAGCAGTGATCAGCCTTCGTTCGACTTCGGCTTGGCAGGTCCGTGATCGGAAGAAAGTTGATGGTTGAGAGCGTAAGCCGCGTAGATTTGTTTTACGCGGCCACGCATCTTTACGGAGTTGTTTGTTGCCGCCCGTCGCCAACCAGCCTTCGCGTAAAAGCTACGGCGTGTCGAGAGGCTCCCAGCCTCCGCACAAGGCTTCGGCGTGGCAAGATGGCGTGCCAGGGAATCGTTGAACCGTTAAAGCGGAAAGCGGGGCGTGTAATTCGCCTTATTGCTTGAGTCGAAGCGGCGCGTTAGAATCTGAGTGTTGACCGCGACTCAGATCATCGAAGAAATCGAGCGACTGCCGTCGAAAGAAAAGGCCGAGGTGCTGACCGCCTTGCTGCGTTCGCAGACAACGAAGCGTCAGCTATCGCCAGACGAACTCGTGGCATTAGCAGATCAGATGGTTGCGACCAAAGATCCTGATGAGGCAGATCGACTGGAAAAAGAAATTCTTGCGGGCTTTTACGGCCGTTGAGCGATGCCTCGCATTCGACGCGAAGGCATTCCCGAGGCGCTGATGGCGCACCTCATCAGGCGAGTGCGAAAACGGGAAATTTCAACTTCGCAACTGGGGCTGCTCGCACGTTGGCTCGTCACTGATCCAGAAGTTCCCGAGGGTCGATGGTTCAAACGATTTCCGGAAATGATTGTTTGCGGCGAGGGGCGAGTTGATCAAACCTTCCTGCGACCCGGGCAGGTCCCTGCCGGTGAAGAAGTGACCTAACCGCAACGAAAGTTCACGAGACAAGGAGCGAGCGAACAGAAATATCTTCGTCGATCTCGTCCCAGTGAATCCCGATGCCGCGGTCGATGAGCCGCCAGTTGGCGCGTTGCTTGGACGTGGCGCGCAAAAGTCGCGGGAACCACGCCAGTGGCGCGGAAACACGGCGGCCGTCCACAAGTGTAACGATCAGCTCGTCGTCTGTGCATTTAACATCGAGAGCGTCTTTCACGAAGCATGCGCGAGCGCCGGCGCTGGCGGTTTGATGCCTTGTTCGGCTGCGACTTCCAACGCGCCTTCGAGAGCGAGCTGAATTTGACGCGCGGCTTCTTCGCGGGTGTCCCCATGCGCCATGATGCCGGGCCATTCGACGACTTGAGCGATAAAGAATTCGTCGCCTTTCTCGGCCGAGTACCAAATGCGAATTTCGTAGTCGCGAGGATCGGGTTGCATCAGTCGCTTGATACAATCACTTTTGCGCGGTAACCGAGGCGGCGAAGGAATTCTTCGCAGTCTTGCCAGCGCAGACCGAATTCGGCGACATCGGCGAGGCCGAGTCGCCCGACGATATCGCTGAGAAGATCGGCATCGGCTTCGTCCAAGTCGGATTCCATCATGGCGCGCTCAGCCCAATCGACGAGCTCCGCCTGGCTAAGCTTGCCGTGCAGGTAGTCGGTGATTTTATCGGCAACGATCTGACGGGTGATTTTCATCGGGTGAATTTTACAACTGTTTGTGGCCTGAATCGACGGGAAATTTCTCGTGAACGGCGACAAGGTAACCATTGGCATCATAAATTTCCTGAGCGAATCGTGTCGTGCGTTCGGTTGCATCTACTTCTTTGATGTAGCGAGCACGTCCGCCCGCGCGACCGACAAATTCGCGAATATATCTTCGGCCACCATTTGGCAGTTCTTCCCAGTGTTTGAATTTTCTTTCGTTTTGTGGGCGGGAAGACATCAGCGGTCAGATCGTAACCACAGAGCAGCCGCTACAGCAATGCAATGAAGTTCGCGATCGCGAGGGCGCAATCGCCAACACGCGAGCCGCGTGTGCTCCCCAGAATGAATTGCGGCTGACACTCCGAAAGCATTTCGCGAGCAGGCAGCCGCCGCTACAACAATTCACCGATGCGAGCTTTCATCTCCTCGTTCGTGATGAGGCGGCCCTGCTCAAAGTCGCGTTCGGCCTCGCGCATCGCCGCGAGAAATGCAATTTCCTCTGCGGCGTCACGAAAATCGATGTCGTCCGGCAGCCGGTTAATCGCCTGAAGGACCTGCTCTTTGACGCTCACGTTCAAACGTTACCGGAACCGAAAGCAGTCCGCTACGGAAGCAAACAATAGTTCGTCTCGGCGGGACGCCGAGACCAGCACGCGAGACGCATGCGCTCCCCAGACTACTTCATAGGAACGAAGCGTTCCGCCTCTGCCACTAGCCGTGCGGCGGTCCGGGCTGCTTTTTCTTGCCTTGCTGCGGTTGCCCGCTCGGGTGACCGTGGCTCGGTCCGCCTCCTTGCGGATGATAGGCAGCCATTGGGGGATGGTGCGGGCCTTGCGTCATGCCGTGTTGTGGGTGGGCAGGACCAGCGTACCCAGGTGGTTTGCCGGTATGCGCTTTCCCGTGCGTTCCCGCAAGGTTTTGCTGCCCGTGAACATTTTCAGCCGTGTGTTTGTTGCCGTTTTGGCCAGTATTCGCTGCTCCGGTCGCGGCCGCGCCATGTTCAGCTGCCTTGCCCGGTTTGTTTTCAGTTTTTCCTGCTCCTGCTCCTAAGGCGCCCTGCTCAGGTACGTTCGCGGGTTTGTTTTCAGTTTTTCCTGCTCCCGCTGCGGTTGCAGCAGCGCCAACTCCCTGTGCGCCCTTGCCGACCTCGTGAGTCTGATTAAATGACTTGATGGCGTCGGGCTTCGGATGGCCCTTGTTCACCGACGCTTGGAGATTCTTATCTTTGCTCGCGGCCTCCTGTCGCGCGAGCTGTTCGGACGTTGGCGGCACTTTCTTCTCCGCAGCGGCTTTTTGTTCCGCAGTCGGCTGCGCTTTCACCCCGTTCGGACCGTTAAAGCTGGCGTGGTTAGCGGTCACCTGTTTGTTCACCACCGACTTATCGACGTACGTGTTATGAATCACAGTGGTGTTCACGTGAGTCACGGCGGTGTTGTAACGGAAGGTGTTTCCTTCCCAGCGGCCGCCCCAGTAACCATTGCCGAAGTAGCCGTAGCCATAGTTAATGCCGCCGTAAAAACCGACAGTCGGACCCCAGTAGCCCTCATTAAAGACGTAAGCGCCGTTGTTCCAGCCCCACCAGGGCGGCGTCCAAAGCAGACCTACTGCCGGCGGGGGAACCCATGCGCCTGGGACCCAATAATAATCGCTAGCACCCCATCCCCAGTAACCGGGAGTCCAGATGTAACCCTCCACTGGCGCGGGCGGTTGCACCACTACCGGCAGAGGCGGCGGAGCAAAATTGACCGATATGCCTACCTGCGCGAACGACATCAAAGGCAGTGCTACGAATACAAATCCAGCCAAAATAAAAGAACGCAGTTTCATGATTGTCATTTTTAATATCTAACCAGACGGAAAAAGCAAAGTTGCAAGTAGTAGAACGAAGTCAGAAGGAAGAAGGAAGCCGGTGGGATGAGCGACATAGAAGGAAAAGTCGCGAGGGTAGCAATGAGCGAGTTTCAAGGATGAACTAAGAACGCGCCTTTAGTGTTTTTTGTATCCGAAGAAACCACGCCGGCGGATAATCTCGGCGACTTGCGGTGGCACCATCTGGTCCCAGGTTTCGTCGCCGCTGGCGATGCGCTTGAGCACGTCGCGTGAAAATATCGGCAGATATTTGGGATTGTAGTTATCGAGCTGCACGAAACTGCCGCGACGGACGAGATAATCGTAGAGCGGTTGCAGGTCAGGTTTCACTTTTACGGTGTCGATGGTTTGTAGCTCGTCACCGGGGCTTCGCTGCAGTGGATAAACGTAGATTTTCAAGTCGTTCTTAAAGAGACGCCCGAAGTTCTCAAGAATGCCGCCGGGCAATTGCGTGTAATATTTTTCGTCGAACAACTCAAAAATACTCGGCACACCCATGACGATACCGATGCGTTCGCGCGTTCGCCAGGAGAGATAGGCGGCGAGCCGGTGGTATTCGAAGTAATCGGAGATGAGCACGGTCATGCCGCAAGCGCCGAGGACTTCCGCGCGCGCGAGGAAATCGCGGCGGTCAACCTCTTTGCCGCCTGCCAGCAGGTTGCGCATGGTCAGTTCCATGAGTGAGAGGATGGGCTTATCCGTCACTGCGGGGTCTTGTTTAAACTTTGCCAGGGCGCATTCCAACATGTCGATGTTGACATAGGTGACCGGACGAAAACTGCCGCGCTCGACCAGCACGGCCTTGTTATGCAACATGTCGGAAGGCTGGAGCACTTCGCGATTGGGGCCAAACATGGCTGCGCCGCTCAGCCCGATTTGCACGAGCTTGAGAGCCATGATGCGGTTGTCCACATTGCGAAATTCGATTCCGCTGAGCTCGAGCATATCGATCTCGATGCGACGTGTGGTAAGGTTATCGAGCAGCGATTCCACGAGCTCCTCCGGCACATGACTTAGGAAAAATGCGCCGTAGCAAAGATTCACGCCCACGATGCCGAGCGCCTCTTGTTGCGCCGATGCTTCCTCGTCCAGCATGCGCACGTGCATCACGACCTGGCTGGGCTGATCGTTGACGCGACTCTGAAACTTGATCCCCATCCAGCCGTGGCATTCGTTAGTGCCGCGATAGCTCCGCGCCACCACGGTGTCGGCGAAAGCGAAGAACGACGTACTCTCGCCTCGCTCCGGACCAAGCCGTTCCACGTCGAGCTCAAATTCGTGGTCGAGCATCGCCTGGAGCCGGTTACGCGAAACGTATCGGTCAGCGCGCCCGTAGATGGCGTCGCTTACTTGCATGTCGTAAGCCGACATGCTCTTGGCGACCGTCCCCGCGGCGCCGCCGACCCGGAAAAACCAGCGCACCACTTCCTGTCCCGCGCCGATCTCGGCGAAGGTGCCGTACCAGCGGGGATCGAGATTGATCCTGAGCGCCTTGGAATGGGTATCGATCGTTTTCTCTTCCACGATGTGAGAAGACAAGATGTACTAAACCCCTCAGCGGATGAAACGCGACAAAGATTTCGGCGTGATTCGCAGCTACAGAATTGGCAGGTGACACAGCCGCCGCTACAGAAGAATTGTTCGGCGAGGCACCGAACACAACACGCGCGGCGCGTGTGCTCCCCACTTTATTTCATTCGGTCGAACGTTTTCTGAAGAATTTCGACGTCGCTCGGCTGACCGATCTTTTCCCGAGTGGTCTCAATCCATTTTTTCTCGAGCGCGTTTTTGGTCGGACGATCGGTTTCGTAGAAGACGCCGAATACGCCGGGGAATGGAAGCTGTGCCAGTTTGTAAGCGGCGAGCTCGTCGGTCACGTCGTGACGCATCTCGTCCTCCGGAGTGTTGTCCCATTTCCTTTCCTGGATCAGTTCGAAACTGCCGCCTTTCTTCGGATTGGCCGGATCAAAGACGTCGGGGAAGAATTCGACGCACTCGGACAAACATTCGATGACGCTGAAGCCCTGGTGATCGAACGCGCGCTCGATCATTTGGATCATGTGGGGCACCTGTGCGGCGTGCGTGCGTGCGATGAATGTCGCCCCGGCGCTGATGAGCTTTTTCATCGGATTCACCGGCTGATCGATCGCGCCGGTCGGATCGGTCTTGCTCTTGAATCCGATGGGGGACGTGGGCGAGGTCTGTTTCTTCGTCAGGCCATAGACGAAGTTGTCCATGATGAAATAGGTCATGTTAATGTTCTTGCGCGCACCGTGGTCGAGATGGTTGCCGCCGATGGAGAACCCGTCGCCGTCGCCGCCGAAAAGGAAGACGTGAAGATCGGGCCGGGCGAGGCTGATGCCCGAGGCAAGCGGGACGGCGCGGCCGTGAATGTAGTGCGCGCCGTGGCCGTTAACGAAATATGGAAAACGCGATGAGCAACCGATGCCGGCAAGCGTGACAATCTTTTCGTGATCGAGATTGCGTTTTTCGAGAACCTTGTAGAACGCGGCGAGCACGGCGAAATCGCCGCAGCCGGGACACCAGGTCGGATGATCGGCAGTAATCGCTTTCTTGGTGAGTTTTTCCCTCGGCGGTTCCGCTATGGCGGTGGCCCCTTCGCCGTTTGGTATTGTCGTTTCATTCATAAAACCAAATTCATTTTATTGGTCTTCGGCGAGGGCGCCGGAGACAGCACGCGAGGCGCGCGCGCGCTCCAGACAAAGAGGTTTTCGCGCGGGGGTATTCCAATCGTCGCTGTTTCGCTCATAAGCTCGAGATCTCGATAAATATTTTACCATAGGGTGCGAAAAACGCGAGTAGTTCAGAAACAGATGGTCCGCCATAGATGCTTTTGGTCGGCACACGGTTGGGTGGGAATCATTCTCGTCGCGGTTTGCTGGCCGCTGAACTGGCTGCTCCCGGGCGTGCGGACGGCTTATCTTTTCTTTCCACTTTGGCTTGGATACATTTTTGTTATCGATGCTCTCGTGCAGAGACGCGCGGGCAATTCGCTCTGGTCGCGTTCACGGAAAAATTTGGTTCTGCTCTTTCTGCTTTCGGCACCGGTGTGGTGGTTGTTTGAGCTGATCAACGTGCGCACTGCGAATTGGGAATACCTTGGGCGCGACTTGTTCAATCCGTTTCTGTTCAACCTGCTTTGCACGATTTCATTTTCGATAGTCATTCCGGCCGTGTTCGAAACTGCGGAGCTGGTACGCAGCTTCGGCTGGATGCAACGTTTCGGCTCGGGGCCGCGCATTCCTGCAACGCGCGCGGTTTTTGACGGCCTCTTTGTGCTCGGACTGGTGATGCTCTCGGCGATGCTGGTTTGGCCAAAAATCTTTTACCCATTCACCTGGACTGCGCTGGTGTGCATTTTCGAGCCGATCAATCGCTGGATGGGGCGGCCGTATTTTCTGAAGGAGCTGCGCAACGGCGATTGGCGCACGGTGATTTCGCTGTCAATCGGTGCGCTAGTGTGCGGTTTCTTTTGGGAGATGTGGAACTACTACTCGTTTCCCAAATGGATTTATCACATCCCGGGCCTGGCGTTTCTGCGAATCTTCGAAATGCCGTTGCTAGGCTATGGTGGTTACGTTCCGTTCGCGCTGGAGCTGTACGCGCTGAAGAATTTTGTCTGGCCAGACGGGCCACGGCTGGAGTCGCGCGAGGATTAGACGCAGGCGTCTGACACAGACGCCCTACAATTAGGGGTTGTGCGTTGCAGGTTGAGCGTTGGGAGTTGGGAGTTGCGGTTTTGTAATCGCTAACTGGCGAGAAAAACAGGCTGAAAGCCTATGTCCCGTTAGCCGACGCCTTGCGGCACGACATCTCTTAGCGATTTCACGTTTTCCGCGGCGGTGTCTTGGTGCACAACCGGAGCGCCGTCCCGCGGAATGTGTCGCGCTGCGAACGACTTGCCCTTGAACACACCGTCCAAAATTTCCTTCACCCGGAAGGTAAGCCCATCGGTCTTGGTGAAACTGGTGATTTTCGGTTCGCAATAGCGCGCCCGCAAAATGGTGGCGAGCTGGCCGTAGCCATAAACGCCCTGATCATTCATCTCGACTGTGACGATGCGCTTGAACTTCGGCCAGATTTTTTCAAGTCCGTTCGGCAACGGATGCAAATGACGCAAATGTAACGCGCCGACATTTTCGCCGTTTTCGCGCGCCATTTTCGCTGCATCGTGGATCGGGCCGTAAGTTGATCCCCAGCCGACGAGCAGGGTGTCGCCCTCCTGATCGCCATAGACTTCCGGCACCGGCAATTCCTCGGCGAGCTTGCGCAATTTGTTGCGGCGCTTCGCGGTCATAGCCATGTGCAACTTCGGGCTGCCGGTGGGATGTCCCATCTCGTCGTGTTCGAGTCCGGACAGAAGCGGATATTTTCCATCGAGGATGCGCGTGCCCGGCGGCACATGCTTCGTGATCTGGTCGATGGGATACGGCTTGAAAGTGGTACGCGACGTAAAATCCGGTTTGGGATCGACCATTAACTTGGCAAGGTCCGGTTCGTCGAATGCTTCGATGCGCGTGGCGAGCGATGTGTCGCTCAAAATGAAAACCGGCGTGCTGTATTTGCGTGCGATTCGGGCGGCTTCGAGCGCAATGTAAAAACAATCTTCGACCGACGCCGGCGCGAGCACCACGCGCGGGCTGTCCCCGTGACTGCCAAAGATCGCCTGATGCAAATCACTTTGCTCGACGTTCGTCGGCAGGCCGGTGCTCGGCCCGCCGCGTTGAATGTTGCAAATGATCAGCGGGATCTCGGCCATCGACGCCCAGCCAATTGCTTCGGTCTTGAGCGAAATGCCCGGGCCCGCGCTGCCCGTCACGGCGAGATACCCTGCGTACGAACAACCGAGCGCGATAGACACCGAAGCCAACTCGTCCTCGGCCTGAACGAAAATGCCTCCATATTTGGGCAGCTCGCGTCGCAACACTTCCATCACCGACGACCACGGCGTGATCGGATAACCCGCGCCATAGCGCACGCCTGCCGCGATGAGTCCGTAGGCCAGTGCCTGGTTGCCGTCCATCGTGATCTGTGCACGCCCGCTAGCTCTCGGAATGTGCTCGAACCGATAATGCTTTGTCAGAACATTGCCGACGGGATACGCGTAACCCGCCTGGAACGCCATCAACGCCGTGTTCACGACACTTTCGTTTTTGCCGGCAAATTTCTCAGTGATCAGTTTTTTCAGCTTGTCTGCATCGAGATTGAAAATCTTTGAGATCAAGCCGAGCACGAAAATATTTTTGCCCTTGTCCTTGGCCGTGCCGCCTAGCGCTTCAACGGTAAGACCAGTTATCGGCACGCCGACGTAGACGAAACGTTTATCGTCCAGGTTCGGCTCGACGTTGTCCGAATCGTAAAGCATGACGCCGCCCTCGCGCAGGAAACCGATGTGGTCCTGATAGCTGTGTTGATAAAACGCGACCAGAAAATCGGCTTCATCACCTGCGGATAACACTTCGCCGGAACCAATGCGCACCTGAAAAATGGACGGCCCACCCGAAATCGTCGCCGGAATGGTCATATACGTCATCACGTCGTGTTCGCTGCGCCCGGCGAGTCGCGCCAGAAATGCGCCCGCTGTTTGAATTCCGTCCTGCGAATTGCCGGCGAGCCGGATTACGGCGTCCTGAATATTTTCAGGGCGTAGATCGGCTCTTTCGCCGTCAACGTTTGGCGCGGTAGTCTCCGTAGCAGTCTGAGGTCGTTCGCTCACTAAAATTAAATATTAACAAAATTGCGGCATCATTCCACCGGCAATTCCGTTCAGCTGCGTACGCCCAGCTAAGGACCTTCGTGGTCGGCGGACGGAAGACAGAGGTCAGAAACATCGAAGACACACGAACCACTGTCCGCAATGCTTTCGCGATTAATCATGCAGGCGCGGCGCCCAATGCTCAGTCGAGGGACAGCCGGCCGTATAGTCGCATCCGTAAAGAGTTTAGAAGAAATTCGTCAGGAGAATCGAATTATGAAAAATGTTTTTGATTTCGTAAAAGTCCGCACGTTTCCAGTTCTCGCCATAGCCGCGCTGGTTTCCGCACTCGCGGAATCTCAAACTTCTGGGCCATTGCCGCCGCAAGCGCTGATGAGCAAGCTCAAATGGCGTTGCGTTGGGCCGTACATCGGCGGGCGAGTGGTCACCGTGACCGGTGTTCCGGGAAACAACAATCTCTTTTACGCCGGAGCAGTGGGCGGCGGCGTTTGGAGGAGCGCGGACGGGAGCCAATGGGAAAACATCACTGATGGCAAGCTGCCGGGGCCGAGTTCCAGCATCGGCGTGGTAGCGGTGGCACCATCCGATCCCAAGATTCTTTATGTCGGCACCGGCGAAACCGACATTCGCAACACCACAATCCCGGGAGACGGCGTCTTCAAATCAAATGACGCCGGCAAGACGTGGCAATATGCCGGTCTGCGCGACACGCACTCGACCAGCGCGATCCTCATCGATCCGAAGGATCCGAACGTTGTGTATGTGGCTTCCATGGGACATGTGTTCGGTCCCAATCCTGACCGCGGCGTTTTCAAGTCCACGGATGGCGGCAAATCCTGGACGAAAATTTTGTTCGTGGACAACAACACCGGGGCCATCTGTCTGGTGAATGACCCGAATCATCCCGACGTGATGTACGCCGCGATGTGGGAAGCGATCCGCAAGCCGTGGGGGCTTTCGAGCGGCGGCCCAGGCAGCGGCATTTACAAGACCAGCGACGGCGGCGCGCACTGGACAAATATTTCTCGCAATCCTGGTTTGCCGCAGACAGTTCTGGGACGCGTGGGGCTGGGCATCGCCGCCAGCAAGCCAGACATTGTTTACGCCATCATCCAGGCAAAAGAGGGCGGCGTGTTCCGTTCGGATGACGCTGGCGCAACGTGGAAGCGCGTCAATGAGGAAATGAAACTGCGACAGCGCGCCTTTTATTACATGACGATCTACGTGGATCCGAAAGATCCCAACACTGTTTACGCGCCGGAGGTGGATGCGCTGTGGGTTTCACACGACGGCGGCAAAACTTTCACGAAACTGAAAACGCCGCACGGCGATAATCATGTGGTGTGGATCAACCCGGATGACACCAAGATTTTGCTCGAGGGCAACGACGGCGGGGCGACTGTCTCGCGCGATGGCGGCAAGACCTGGAGCACCGTGCATAATCAGCCCACCGCCCAGTTCTACCACGTCAATATTGACGACCAGTTCCCGTATCACATCTACGGCGCGCAACAGGACGAAGGTTCCTTTGAAGGGCCGAGCGCCCACAGCGGAGGAATGATTCCGCTGGGCGCATGGCAGAGGGTTGCCTACGGCGAAAGCACCTATGCCGTGCCGCAACCGGGAGATCCCAAAATCACTTATGGCAGCGGTTATTACAGCCTCTTCGTGAAGCACGATCAGCGCACTGACCAATACCGCAGCGTGAGCCCGTGGCCGCATTATCAGGAAGGCGCATCGTCGGGCGAGCTCAAGTACCGGTTCGGGTGGACGCATCCCATTTTGTTTTCGCCAGCGAACCCGAAGCAACTGTTCATTGCCGCGCAGAATGTATTCAGGAGTGACGACTACGGCGCGACTTGGAAGCAAATTTCGCCTGATCTCACACGCAACGAGCCGAGCACGCAGGTGCCCAGCGGCGGCCCAGTTGATCTGGATCAATCGGGAGCAGAAATTTATCCATTGGTTTCGGCGCTCGCGGTTTCGCCTCTGGACGACAATTTGATTTGGGCCGGATCCGATGATGGTCTCGCCCACGTCACCACCGACGGCGGGAAAACTTGGCAGAAGGTGACGCCACCCGGACTGCCGGATCCATCCTGGATCAGTTGCATTGAGCCTTCACACACCGATAAGCAAACCGCGTATCTGACGGCCCGGCGCTACATGCTGGACGATTTCAAGCCATACGTCTTTAAGACCACCGATTTGGGTAAGCATTGGACTGCGATCACGACCGGCTTGCCGCCAGAGGAATTTGTGTTCGACATGCGCGAGGACCCCAATGAGCCCAAACTGTTGTTCCTCGGTACGTGCAGCACGGTGTATTGCAGTCTCGACGCGGGCGCGCACTGGCAACCGCTCACGTTGAACCTGCCAGTCGCGCAGGTGCGCGACCTCGCGATCAACACGCGCCAGGGCCAGGTCGTTGCGGCCACTCACGGTCGATCGTTTTGGGTGCTCGACAATCTCACGGTTCTCGAGCAGTTGACCAAGAACCCCGCCGTGCAATCCAATGCCGGTTTCGTGTTCGCTCCTCAGCAAGCCTGGCTAACACATGATTACGGCCTTCCCGACCCCGACTTTAGACGTCCACCCGATACCGGCTATAACCCGCCATTTGGGCTGACAGTTTTCTTTCACATCCCGCAGGATTACGATGGCAAGACGCCGGCAACGCTCCAATTCACCGATGCGCAGGGAAAAGTGATTCGCAGCATCCCGCTGCACCTCGCCACGGAAAAGGAGAAAAAGGACAAGGAGAAAGCAGAAGGCGCGGCGTATGGCAGCGAAGTTCAGAAAAGCGAGCATCTTGAAAATGCTGCTGAAGAAGCGGCGGAGAGTGAAAAGAGCACGGATCAGAAAATTCAAGAAAAGGAAGCGAAGCTTGCTGCGGTCGAGCCGGGGATGAATCGGCTTCAATGGGATCTGCGCTATCCGTACGCGACGGAGATAACGGGCTACCATGCTCCCATCGCGGCAGGCGGCTTGGAAGATTCGGTGCAAGGCCCCGTCGTCGTACCCGGCACGTATTCAGTCGTGCTCGATTACGGCGGGCAGAAAACGCAACAGAATTTTACGGTCGCTCTCGATCCGCGGCTCCACGCTACAAAAGAGGATTTGGCAGCACGTCTCGATTTAGATCTAAAGATTCATGCGGACCTCGACGCGCTGGACAAAGACATCAATAAAGCTCTTGCCGCGCGCAACAAACTCCAGAAGGCTGTCGTGGATCACAGCGCAACCGACGCGCAGGCCGCCAGTGCCTTGGCCGCGCTCAACCGCGACATCGATAGCGTTGCGCAGATGGCCATGAAAGCGAGCGAAGGCAGCCTCCTCTTTGAGACAAAGCTGCGCGATCATCTGGCGTACCTGGCGGCGGACATTGACTTGTCCTATGACCGGCCAACTGCATCGCAGGAAGCCGTGTTCCGCGAACTCGATCAGCAGGCCAAGGAAGGCAAGCAAAAGCTTGAGGCCGACTTCGCCGAAGCTGAGAGAGCAGCCGCTGGGGGTAGCGCAGCAAGGGAGATGCACTGATTGAAGCCTTAACGAGGGAAGTCGGGAGGCAGAAGGTAAGAAGCGAAGAATCAACTCCGAAAATCCTTGCCGCCACGGTGACCAGGCAGTGGTCGCGCCTTGCCCGGCACATTTTCCTCAATTGCGGCTCGGAGAGTCAGCTTTAGAGTACTAACCGTTCAAATACCTGGAGACATATATGGTCGACACTGGCACAATTGATTCTGCACGTCAGGAAGAGTTCATTGGAAAAGTAATAGAGCAGCTCAGCGGAACCATGACGACACTGCTCGGAGCGATTGGCGATCGCCTGGACTTATTTAAGAATCTCGCCGAGCAAGGTCCAGCGACATCGGTAGAGTTCGCTTCGCGAACAAAACTGAACGAGCGATACCTGCGCGAATGGCTGGGCGGAATGACTACGGCCGGTTATCTGAACTATGACAGATCGACAGCACGTTTTAGTCTACCGGCCGAACACGCTTCGGTGCTCGCGCAGGAGAATGGCCCATTCTTTGTGGGTGGCATGTATCAGATGCTGCCTGCGTTCACCGGCGTGTTCGATCAGGTTCTGAGCGCCTTT
>JBKPQL010000096.1:0-30422 GCA_046734045.1 Verrucomicrobiota bacterium | reverse complement strand
TGGCAGCGTAGCCGAGAAGAGCAGAGTTTGGCGGTCTGTGGAAATTTGCTCAACAATGCGACGCACGTCTGGCAGAAAACCCATGTCGAGCATGCGATCGACTTCATCGAGCACCAGAATCTTCACCGATTGCAAGGTGGTGGCGCCTTGTTCCAGCAAATCGAGCAAGCGTCCCGGTGTCGCCACGAGAACATCGACACCGCGCTTGAGATCTCCGCGCTGTTTCCCGTAGCCAACTCCACCATGTACAAGAGCCGCTCGCAAATCAGTGAAGCGCCCATAATCGCGAAATGCCGTCTCCACTTGTGCGGCCAGTTCCCGCGTCGGTTCGAGCACGAGACACTCCGGCCGCTGCCGGACGCCGTGCTTTACCAGGAGCGTTAGAATGGGAAGAGCAAATGCCGCGGTTTTGCCAGTGCCCGTCTGCGCAGTGCCAATCAAATCTTTTCCGGCAAGAATTATTGGAAACGCTCGGAGTTGAATCGGCGTCGGCTCGACAAATCCCATCGCCTGCGTCCCGCGTACAACCTCCGGCGAAAGTCCGAAATTACTAAATGACACGTGAGTAAGTTAGGCGGCTTCCAATCTCGCACAATAGAACGCTCGATCGTCATGAATCTTATTAGGTTTCGCTACTGATCGCGGAGGCTTCGCGCTGTTTGGGACTCCTGATGCGCAGCAGCAGCTTTAGCGCGACAGCGAGTACAGTAGCTAATGTTAAGGCAGAACCGAATAACGGGCGCAGCCACGGGATTACCTGCACGTATAGCTCGGGCAAGGCTTGAAGACTGAGGCCGAAAATCAGCGGGATATTGTTGCGAGGAACGACGCCGCCAGAATTACGTGTCGTCTCTGCATTGCAAAGAAAGTAAACATCGGAAGCCGACCCGATTGCAAGATTTTCGTCTAATCACAGCATTTCTTGTCATTCCGGGCCGCAGGCGCGAAGATCGACATCGCCCGACGCTTTCCGCCGACGCAACTTCTCATTTCATGAAAGAATCCGAGCACGAAAATCAGCATGCACCACTGAGTTATCACGGCGCGTGGCGGATCGTCTGCCTCGTCTTCCTGCTGATCATCATCTGGCTGATTCTGCGCGCTCTTCAACCAGTGATTTTGCTTTTCGCGTTGGTTTTTCTCCTTGCGATGGTTCTTAATCCGATCGTCGTTTGCTTGCGGAAACATCGCGTCCCGCGTCTCCTGAGCGTAATTCTCCTAATGCTGGGATTGATTGCAGTAGTAGGAACTATTGTCGTCTTCGCGATTCCGCCGCTGAGCAAACAGAGTCAGGAACTGATGCGCAACGCGCCTAGAGTTTGGCAAGGCATTCGCACGCGCATCGAATCGCTTACCAAAAATTACCCGGCGGTTCGCGAGGCCCTGCCGCGCAGTGACGAGATCGCCGGAAAAGTCGGCGCAGCTGCCGGTACCGTCGGCAGCATCTTGCTAAGATCAACAATCGGCCTCGTCGGTGGCGCAGCCAGCATCGTTTTCGCTATTTTGTTGCTCGTCTTCGTACTGGCCAATCCGCGACCGCTCGTCGCCGCGTATCTGGCGCTCGCACCCGATCGTTACCGCGATCAAGCGCATCGCACCCTCGCACGCTTGATGCGGCAAATGACTGCTTGGGCGCGCGGCGTTGTCATTAACGGCGTGATCACCGGAGTTTCCATCGGAGCGTTGCTTTGGCTGATCGGCGTACAGCCGGCACTCATATTTGGTGTGTTCGCGTTTCTCGGCGAGTTTCTTCCAAACATTGGCGCATTTCTCGTTTCCATTCCCATTCTGTTGGTTGCGCTAAGCGTGGGCGCAACCAAATTCTGGCTCGCTCTCGGCGTCATCGTGTTGGTTTACCAAATCGAATTGAACGTTCTTGTACCAAGCGTGCTCGGCAAAGAAATGCGATTGCATCCGGTCAACATTCTATTCTTTACCCTCGCAACGGCGACAATGTTCGGACTGCTCGGAGTTTTTCTGGCCGTGCCCGCCGCCGCGCTGGTCCAGATCGTGATCGACGAATTTTATTTGCGCCCGCGGAAGCCCGATTACGCTGCAATCGATCGCGAAGCGGCTGCGCTCGTGGAAGGAACCTGATAATGAAACTAAAAATCGTACTCGGTTTTGCTTTCTGCACCGTCGCCGTCACAGCGCACGCCGAGAAAATTGCGCTCGTTGGCGCCACTGTAATCAACCCAGCCGACGGCAAGGTGATGCCGAATGCGACCGTAGTGATTAACGGCGACAAGATCGAAAACGTTGCCATGGGCAAGCAGAACGCGGCCAGACTCGGCAAACAAATAGCTTGCGTAGGCAAGTTTGTTTTGCCCGGCTACATCGACACCCACGTTCACTTTTTTCAATCAGCCGATTTGTTTACGCGGCCGGATGGCGCCGATTTGAACGCAGTTCGCCCATACAAAGATGAAGTGAGGTGGATCAAGTCGCATCTGGACGACACATTCACACGTTATATCCGGTGTGGAATCACGAGCGTTGTCGATGTCGGCGGTCCGTTTTGGAATTTCGAGGTGCGGAAAATGGCGAACTCCACGGCGAAGGCGCCGCGCGTTGCTGTGGCGGGCCCGCTGATCTCCAGCGTTTCGCGCGAGAAGCTCGATCTGGGCGATCCGCCGATCGTGAAGATCGACACGCCCGAGCAGGCGCGTGAGTTCGTACGGAAACTCGCCGCGCAAAATCCTGACTTGGTGAAGATCTGGTACATCGTAGATAAAGATCATCCAGTTGAAAGCTTTCGGCCGATCGTACACGCGACGATTGAAGAAAGTCATGCGCACCACATCCGCGTTGCGGTTCATGCGACTGAATTAGATACAGCGCGCGTTGCGGCGGAAGAAGGTGCCGACGTGCTTGTGCATAGCGTCATCGATAAACCTGTAGACGAGGCGTTCGTGACACTTCTGAGAGATCGCCATGTGATTTTGTGTCCGACGCTGGTCGTGTTCGAACGCTACGGCCGCGTGTTCTCGCACCAGCTGAATCTCACGCCGGAAGAACAAGCGTGGGGCAATCCAGAAGTGATCGCGACGCTTGACGTTACAAAGATTCCACAAGATAAATTGCCGCAACGAATCAAGGACGCGCTAGCGAAGCCAGAAGAAACGCTCGATCGAATCAAAAAGACTTATGACATCGCGCTGCCGAATCTGAAGAAGCTGGAGGATGCAGGCGTAACAATTGCCGCAGGAACCGACGCCGGAAACATCGGGACAATTCACGGGCCAGCGTTGTTCCGCGAGTTTCAGTTGATGAAAGAAGCTGGACTGACGCCGATGCAGATTCTTCAATGCGCAACTGCCAACGCGGCGAAACTTTTCGGCGGCGAAACCGGCGCGCACATCGGCAAAATCGACAATGGCTGTTTCGCCGATCTCGTCATCCTCAAATCCAATCCACTCAACGACATCGCGCGAGCATCCGACATCGAATCCGTAATGAAGGGTGGCGTGCTGTATCCCGCGGGTTCGCTGCTGCCGAATGCGAATGCGATTGCGCCAGCGCAGGCAAGATGATGAAGACAGTTGTGACTCATGTTTACGGCGACGCTCAAAGGCGCGGAGGAACCGAAATGTTGACTTTGGACGCAGGCTAGGCCGCCAAGCGCAAAAATTTTGTAAATGTCTAGGCGAACCACGTTTGATTAGGCAGTGTTGCTGTATGGAACGGTGGATCTTTCCAGCGGTTCTTCTGGCTGTTATGGGGACTGCAGCTTCCTGGTGCCTAGCGGAATCGCCCATTCCGGATGAGACAAGCGGAGGCTGGAAGCTATCCAGCAATCGTGCAGGCGTCATGCTTTATAGTCGGCCGCGTGCGGGTTCATTTTTGAGAGAATTCAAGGCGGCAGGCGAAATCGACGCCTCTTCTCGCGCTGTCCATAACGTGGTCGATGACGTCGTTGCTTACCCCGATTTCATGCCATTTACGAAAGAGTGCCGGATCATAAAAAGAGAAGGCGAGGCCTTCCTCGCGTATCAGCGCCTATCGCCAAGAATTGTCTGCGATCGCGATTACACTTTGCGCGTCCGAAAGAAATCGTGGCCGACACAGGGTGGTCTTGCATATCTTAATCAATGGGAATCCGCTAACGATTATGGCCCTGCCGAAACAAAAGGCATTTTGCGAGTGAAATTGTGTGAAGGCTCCTGGCTCATCGAGCCGAGTGGCCCGAACAAGTCGCGCGCCACTTACTCCATATACACGGACAGCGGCGGCACGCTGCCCGTATTCATTGCAAATGCTGCGAGCGAAATCGGCATTAGAAAGATTTTCACCGCGGTTCGGAATCAGGTGAAACTTGCGAAGTACAGCGCAGACTAGGACGGGCGCGAGCCTCGCCAGTTGCCCGCTGCGGCGGACTTAAATTCTCTTGCCCTGATTACAAACAGGATTGATTTTTTTTGATGGCTACGCACCCTACACAATTCGCACACCCAGAGGCGCTGGTGGAAACCGATTGGCTGGAGAAACATCTCAAAGACGATGACATCCACATCGTTGAGTCCAATGAAGATGTGTTGCTCTACGACACCGGGCACATTCCTGGCGCCGTGCATATTGATTGGCGCGCGGATCTGCAAGACCCGGTGATTCGCGATTATATTTCGCCGGAAAAATTTGCGCGACTTTGCAGCCGGCACGGCATCACGCCAGACACCACATGCATTTTTTACGGAGACAAGGCGAACTGGTGGGCATGCTACGCGCTCTGGGCATTTAGGTTGTTTGGTCATGAAAAGGTGAAAATTCTCAATGGCGGCCGCGACAAATGGAAAGCGGAAGGCCGTCCCATGACACGCGAGATTCCGAAATATTCGATGAGCAATTATCCGGTGCCGAAAAAACGCTTCGATAAGGAAATCCGAGCATTTTTCGATGAGGCGCTGGCGCAGAGCAAGAGCGGTAAACCGTTGATCGATGTGCGCTCGCCGGGCGAATATCGCGGTGAGATCACGCACATGCCCGAGTATCCACAGGAAGGCGTGTTACGCGGCGGTCACATTCCTGGAGCTAAAAGCATGCCTTGGAAAACAGCCACCAATGATGACGCCACGTTTAAGCCGGCTCCGGAACTGGCCAAAATCTACTTCGATCAATGCGGTGTTGGCCCAGAGAAAGACACAATCGTTTATTGCCGGATCGGTGAGCGCTCAAGTCACACCTGGTTCGTGCTCACCTACCTGCTTGGCCTCGATAATGTCCGCAACTACGATGGTTCCTGGACCGAATGGGGCAACAAAGTCGGCGCGCCGATCGAAAAGAGCGGGTAAGCCTTAAATGAGCAAAGGCTGCAGCAAATTAGATGAGTCGGGCACCGTCCGTCGTCCCGAGGGAACGTATCCGGACAAGCTCAACAAAATCATAAACCTCTTCGAGACCTTGCCTGAGGATGAGCGGCGCGAGACGCTCGTTTCTTACGCGGACAACGCGAAGAACCAAGAACCGCGAAAAGACGAGAAGTTCGATCTTGTTGACGTACGAAAGGATGAGGAATGCACTGACACGGTCGGTGTTTACCTGCACGTCGATGAAAACGGTAGGGCGCACATCCGTATGACGCTCGGCCCGGAAGTGCAGACACTCACGCGTTCGATGACCGCGATTCTTTGCAAAGGGCTTCAAGGCTCGACTCCTCAGGAAATCCTCGATCTCCCGAGCGATTTCGTCAGGCGCATCGTGGGCGGGGAGCTCGTGCGCATCCGCAGCCAGACGGTTTATTACGTCCTCACACGCATCAAAAGCATTTGCAAAGTCTGGCTGGATCGACAACGCATGGCAGAAGTGGCGTAACGATTCGCGCTTCATTTTCTTCCGTTTGCATTTATTTTCCGCGCTGCGCAGATGCCGCGGAATAACGAGCTCAAAAAAATTCTGCTTATCGGCTCCGGTCCGATTGTGATCGGGCAGGGCTGCGAATTTGATTATTCCGGCGTGCAGGCATGCAAGGCGCTGCGCGAAGAAGGATACGAAGTTGTCCTCGTGAATTCGAACCCGGCGACCATCATGACCGATCCGGAGTTCGCTGATCGCACTTACATCGAGCCAATCACCGCCGAAGTGATCGAAGCGATTATGGAACGCGAAAAACCAGACGCGATTTTGCCAACCTTAGGCGGACAAACGGCGCTTAATGCCGCGATGGAACTGAACCGCAATGGCGCGCTTGCGCGTCACGGCGTGAAATTGATCGGCGCCAACGCACAAGCAATCGCCAAAGGGGAAGATCGACAACTGTTCAAGGAAGCCATGCTGCGCATCGGGCTCGAGGTGCCGCGCTCCAGAGTCGCGCGTTCCTTGGCAGATGTAGATCGCGTTGTCGACGAGATTGGAACATTTCCGCTGATCATTCGGCCGGCATTTACGCTCGGGGGGACCGGCGGCGGCATAGCCTATAACCGCGAGGAGCTCGACGTAATCGTTGCGCGCGGCCTCGATCTCTCGCCAGTCCGCGAAGTGTTGATCGAAGAATCGCTGGTCGGCTGGAAAGAATTCGAGATGGAAGTGATGCGCGACCGGATGGACAACTGCGTCGTCGTTTGCTCCATCGAAAATTTCGATCCGATGGGCGTGCACACCGGCGACTCGATCACTGTCGCGCCTGCACAAACGCTCACAGACAAGGAATACCAAATGATGCGCGATGCTGCCTTTGCAGTCATCCGCGAGATCGGCGTCGAGACCGGTGGCTCGAACATTCAGTTCGCCGTCAATCCGGACAATGGCCGCATGGTCGTTATCGAGATGAACCCACGCGTATCTCGTTCGAGCGCGCTGGCCTCGAAAGCGACCGGTTTTCCGATTGCAAAAATCGCGGCGAAACTGGCCGTCGGTTACACGCTCGATGAAATCAAGAACGACATCACGCGGGAGACGCCGGCATGCTTCGAGCCGACCATTGATTATTGCGTGGTCAAAGCACCCCGCTTCACATTCGAGAAATTTCCCCAAGCGGACGCGACGCTCACGACGCGCATGAAGAGCGTCGGTGAAGCGATGGCGATCGGGCGCACATTCAAAGAAGCACTGCAGAAAGCACTACGCAGTCTTGAGATCAAGCGCTTCGGTCTATGCGGCGACGGCGCGGATAAAGATGTGGATCCCGAGACACTACGACTGAAACTTTCGATCCCAAACGCGGACCGGATTTTTTATCTGGCGCAAGCATTTCGTGATGGCATGTCGATCGACGATGTTTTCGAGCTGACAAAGATCGACAAATGGTTTCTGCAGAATGTTCACGAGCTTGTCTTGGAAAACCTAAAGCCGTGGAACTTGCGCGCAGAGGCCATCGAAGTCAAAGCGCACGGAACGGGCAAAAAGAAGCCCGTCGAGGTCGCTATGCGAAATTCTTTTCGCCGCTGGAAGAAACTTGGCTTTAGCGATCGTCAGCTCGCGATAAGAGAACGGATCGACGAGAACGAGCTGCGTCGCATAAGGACTGCGCTTGGTGTTCTCCCGACCTATCGCCTTGTTGATACTTGCGCAGCGGAGTTTGAAGCTTACACGCCATATTACTACTCGACCTACGGTGAGGAAAACGAGCGGCGCGAGAGCGGCAGACGTAAGATCATGATCCTTGGCGGCGGCCCGAACCGCATCGGCCAGGGGATTGAGTTCGATTACTGCTGTGTCCATGCCGCATTCGCCCTCCGCGAGCTCGGATTCGAAACGATCATGGTCAACTCGAATCCGGAGACGGTTTCGACAGACTACGACACAAGCGACAAACTTTATTTTGAGCCGCTCATGCTTGAGGACGTGCTCAACATTTACGACCAGGAAAAACCCGAAGGCGTATTCGTGCAGTTTGGCGGTCAAACGCCACTGAACCTCGCAAGCGGTTTGAGAGCGGCAGGCGTGCCAATTCTTGGAACGCAGCCTGAAAGCATCGAGATCGCGGAAGACCGACAATTATTCGCGGCCATGCTTGACAAACTCGGGCTGCGCCAGACCCCGAATGGATCAGCGACTAGCACCGAAGAGGCAGCGGCAATTGCGGACAAAGTGGGTTATCCTGTGTTGGTTCGCCCCTCGTTTGTTCTTGGCGGGCGCGCCATGGAGCTTGTCTACAATGAGGAAGACCTTCGGCGCTATATGGCGAGCGCAATTGAAGTGACACCCAATCGCCCGGTGCTCATCGATCGCTTTCTCGAAGACGCGATCGAAGTCGATGTCGATTGCATCTCCGACGGCGAAATTACCGTGATCGGCGCGATCATGGAGCACATCGAGGAGGCGGGCATCCACAGCGGCGATAGCGCCTGCGTCATCCCGACGTTCTCGCTGCCGCAAAAAGTCCTCGACGAAATTTCGGCGGCAACAAAATCAATGGCGCGAGAATTAAAAGTATGCGGATTGATGAATGTGCAATTCGCGGTGAAAGGAAACGATGTTTATGTCTTGGAAGTGAATCCGCGTGCCTCGCGCACGGTTCCGTTCGTAAGCAAAGCGATCGGCGTCCCTTTGGCGAAACTCGCTGCCAAGGTGATGACTGGAAAATCATTGCGTGAAGTCGCATTCACCAAAGAGATCGTGCCGCAACATTTCTCCGTGAAGGAAGCGGTGTTCCCGTTTCTGCGTTATGAAGGCGTGGATATTTCGCTGGGCCCCGAGATGAAATCGACCGGCGAAGTAATGGGCATCGACGTAGATCTTGGCTTGGCCTACGCCAAATCGCAGATGGCTGCGCCGCCGCCACTACCGACGGGTGGGAATCTTTTCGTTAGCGTCAAAGACAGCGACAAGCAGGCGGTTGTTCCAGTAGTTCGAGAGTTTGTGAAACTGGGGTTCGGGATTATCGCCACTGCGGGCACGTTTGAAGTTCTAAAGGCGGCTAAGATTCCCGTAACAAAGGTGTTCAAACTGCGCGAAGGCCGCCCGAACGTTCTCGATCGAGTAAAAAACGGAGATATTAATTTCATTATCAACACGCCGAGCGGAAAAATTCCTCGTCAGGACGAGGTGCGTATCCGCAATGCCTCTCTTGCGCAGCGAATTCCGATCATGACCACAGTGCGCGCCGCGCTGGCAAGCGCGAATGGAATTCGTTCGTTGCAAAAACGAAAAGTAAGCGTGCGCAGTTTGCAGGAATACGCTTATCCATCCACAACAGGAGCCAGGAGAGAATCAGACACACAGCCCGCTGGACTATGAGGCGAATCTTGTTATTGGCGATCACGTGCGCACTTATCGCGTTTGGGGGATGGTACGTCTGGAATCTTTCTCAGCAAACCTGGGCGCTATCCGCGAGCGCGCTGCTGCCCCGGGAAACAATTTTTCTGGCGCAGATGCCGGATTTCAATCGAATGCGAGATCAGTGGCATCATTCGGATATCTATTTGCTTTACCAAGAACCTGCGGTCCAAGACTTTCTTCGCAAACCACTCGCAAATTCGGTGAGAACAGATGCAGTTGATCAAACACTACGCGAAGTCGAACAGCTCGAACCGCGAAATGCCTTCGTGGCGCTGACGTCGATCAAAGGTAACAGCCCAACACTCGTTGGCGGGTTTCGTTTTCGAGGCAAGCCAGAAGACGCAGAACGCGTGGTCGGAAAATGGCGCTCCCAAGTTCAAGAAAAAAATCCGGGCGCAAAGCGCGAGAAGATTAAATATGGACGTCACGAAATCGACCTATTGTCTGCGACCCCGTTTACGTTGGCGACAGCGTATGATCCTCCCTGGTTTTTTGCCGCTACCAATCTGACGGAACTGAAGGCGTTACTGAATCGTGCCGAGGGTCGCGTTAAGAATCCCGAGGCGACGCTTGGTAGAGACGAGTCGTATCGCACAGCCGTTTCCCGCCGACCGTCGAATTACGCGCTGTTCTTCTATCTACAACCGAAGGCTGTTTCCGAACGGCTTGCTGCCCTCCGTGCTGCAATCCAGGGGCCAGCGTCGCCGAGCGCCAAAACGCTTTCCATGCTCGAGCAGATACGAAGCATTTCTGGCTCGATGCGATTCGAAAACGGAAAAATACACGACCTGCTTTTCGTTGGGATGGCGAACGTGGGGCCGAACACAACGTTGAGCCGATCCTCCCTGACGCTGGGCACGCGAGAGACATTTTTCTATTTGGCCACGCTGCTCAATCTCGGGGAAAGAATGACGGTATTAAACCAGGCAGCCGGCGTTGGCGAAGTAGCGCAGAAACTTTTCCAAGCGTTCGCCGACAGTGAGATCACGGCTGACGATTGGAAAGCCGCATTCGGCCCCGAATTAGGAGTGTTAGCGGACTGGCCTTCGAGTGCACACTGGCCATCTTTGCTTGTGACCCTGCCCGTACTGGACATGGCGAAAGCGGGAAAGATCGTGGAAACTATCACACGCGTCGATGGAAGCGCCACCTGGACCGAGACCGAAAAGGATAGCGTGCGTTATTTTTCAAAACAGTCGCCCGCGAACCTTGTTCAGGTCGCGCCGACAATCGCGTTGTCGGATCGAATTCTCATCCTAGCCCTCAATCCCGTTTTAGCAGAAGAGGCGGTAAAGCGCAGTGCTGGCCACTCCTCTGAACTCGCCGATTCGCAGCCTTACAAGGCTGCCGCCCGATTGCTGCCGACACCAACAAATTTTTTTGCCTATCTCGATGCGGCGGTTCTTTATTCGCGGCTCGATGCGTCGCTACGACCAATACTTTTGTTGGCCACAGCGTTTAAGCCGTCGCTCACCACCAATGTCGATCTCGGCAAGATTCCATCGCCTGAAGTGATTACGAAGCACCTCAGCCCGATCGTCACCTCGCAGAGATACGACCACGACGGTTATGTTATGGAATCGATCGGACCCATTACGTTGGATCAGTCGCTAGTCGGGTTAGCTATTCTTGGTGGCATCTGGCGCGCGGCGTTGCCAAGTCCCGCCATGAGTAAGAGCGCAGCGGGTTCTTCTCCGGCTACAACCCCGCAGCCCTCGCCTACTCTAGGTGGAACGCCATAACCGGCGCGGGATCGGCGGGGCGGGTTCCGGCCTGCTCTCCCTGCGCCATTTCGACACTACTTTTAGAACTCAAAAGAAAAGTGCTGCGCTCGGTCAAAAATGTGCTATTTTCCTCGCCCTATGGCTATTCTAAAGAAAAATGCATTCTCTCGTCGAGTTCCTGACCTGGTAACTGAGGAGTTGGTTGCGGTCCTCTCCCGGCGTTCGTCCTTCGAGTTCAAGCAACTGTTTGACATCGTGCATGAGAATCTCAGGGCGCGCAACGCCGCCAGCGGAGGCGAGGAAATGCTGCGGTTGCGAGCATACGAGAAGCTGCAAAATCTAGTTGCTCGCGGCGCCGTCAAGAAAAACGGCAAAAAATACAAGGGGTTGCCCTCGGCCTTGGCCAGTGCCATTGCCCCGCAGAATGGCCATCTTGCCGGCGTAAAGTAAGTCCGTTCCGAGCTTCAGCGAGAACTTTGGGATGCTGCGAGAATATCTACCGGTTCTCCTGCAAATTGTCGTCGCGATCTTGTTTGCCGGTTCTGCGCTACTCGTCAGCGTTTTGGTAGGGGCGAGCGGTAAACGGACACGAGCGAAAGACACTGCCTACGAATGCGGGATGATCCCGCAGGGCGAAGCGCAGCCGCGTTTCAGCGTAAAGTTTTATCTCGTGGCGATGCTCTTTATCCTGTTCGACCTCGAGATCGTGTTCATGTATCCGTGGGCGGTGGTTTACAAAGATGCGATCAAGCAGAGTAGCCTGATTTTCTGGAGCATGCTCAGCTTCATCTCAATCTTGATGGTGGGCTACATCTACGCGCTCAAGAAGGGCGCGCTCGAATTCCGGAAATAGAACTCGCGGCCGCCGTCGTTTTCGGCTAACCGAGGCTTCTCCCTAGTGCGCTGTCGAGTCGGTCTAGCTAAGATCAATGAGCTCTAGCTCGATGGGCGTGCGACTATGGCATTCTAGGGAATTGATTGAGGTTGGCGTGGCAAATCCATTGCCAGCCGCTCTGTTCTTTTTTCCAGACTCCGACATTCCTTCCGCGGCGGGAGTCCCCTGTGCGTGGAGACCGGGAGTTGATACGATTAGAGAATAAAGCAAGCTCAGGATATATAACTGCGGGAAACAAATCCCGTTTTTGATCGTGAGCGTACGACGTGGAATTGATAACACAGGTTCATGGCGAACCGATCCTATTGCGCGCGCGACTGCTGTAAAAGCCCAAACTTGTCCGTTGCCAATCGTGGACGAAATAGGAGGCTTGAGCCAGCTGACTCGAGGCGTGAATCTGACGAAATTTTTTGGAGAGCTAAAGCGGAGAAAAGTTTATACCGTTGCCGTTGCGTATATCGTCGGTGGCTGGGCGCTAGCGCAAGGCGTCACGCAGCTCCTGCCCGTGTTCGACATTCCGAATTGGGCAGTTCGTCTGATCGTCCTGTTTATCGCGCTCGGTTTCCCAGTAGCATTAGTTCTCTCCTGGTTTTTCGATCTCACCCGCTATGGAATTGTGCGTACGCCCGCTGCCGATGTAGCCGCCACGATCGACATAGCGCGAACGGCAGGTTCCGAGCAACGCTCAGTCGCGGTTTTGCCTTTCAGCGATTTGAGCCCCGGACGAGATCATGACTATTTCAGCGACGGGATCGCGGAGGAAATTTTGACCGCTCTAGCGAGGATCGATGGCCTCCGCGTGGCGGCCCGGCGCTCTTCTTTTTGGTTTAAGGATAAACAGGCCGAACTCGGTGAAATCGCGAGGAAGTTAAATGTCGAGCACGTCCTCGAGGGAAGCGTTCGGCGCGACGGCAATCGCGTGCGCGTAACGGCGGAATTGATTGATGCGTCAAACGGTTTCACGCTTTGGTCGGAAAAGTTCGACCGTGAGTTGCACGGAATTTTTGCTGTTCAGGATGAGATCACGCGGTCGATTGTCGATGCATTAAAACTCAAGTTGGCGATTTCGCCGCCGCCTGCTTCACACAGCACCGATGCTTACGATGCGTATTTGCAGGGCCTCTTTTATTCCGACAAAAACACCGAGGATGCCTTGCGGAAAAGCCTGGAATTTTTCCAGGGCGCGTTAAACAAAGATCCGAAGTTCAGTCGTGCCTGGACAGGGATCGCCAAGGCATGGTTGTGGCTAGCGGATGCGTACGTGCCGCCGCTGGAAGCTTATCCAAAAGTTCGGGACGCGGCGATCCATGCGCTGCGGCTCGACAAAGATGAGGCCGAAGCGCATGTTTATCTGGCGGAGACCAAGCGCATATTGGATTGGGATCTCGACGGCGCCGAAACAGAATTCAATCGCGCAATCGAGCTGGAACCGAACTCGACCCCGTCCAATTACTTTATCGCCGCTCTGCACGCCGCTCGCGGCGATCGTGACAAAGCACTGACTTATTTGCGTCGGGCTGACAGGATCGATCCGGCCTCACTTTGGGTGAGCAACTTCGCCTGCGAACTTTACCGCTATTTCGGTCTTTACGATGAAGCGATCGCGGCCGGAGAGCGAGCACTCCAGCTCGATCCGACATTTGCTCATTATGGCGAGCCGGCGCTCGCAGCGTTGTATCGCGAGATGGGACGCTTCGATAATGCAATCGCACTCTACGAAAAGGCACGAGAGTTCACCGGGAGGCCAGGATTTGGTCTGGCGATCACGTACGCTCGCATGAACCGGCGCAAGGAGGCGCTGGAAACTCTCAACGCAGCCCTCGCGGGCCGGGGCTTTCGACCGGGTGATGCAGTTGCGCACGTGCGTGTAACGCTTGGCGCGCAGGATGATGCAATCCGCGAACTTGAACGCGCGTGCGAGCAGCGCTCGTCGTCCTTGCACGGCGTGGGCATCGCTCCAGAATTTAGGCCGCTTCGTTCAGACAAACGTTTCAGGTCAATTCTCCAAAGGATCGGACTCGAACCTGAGAAAGTCTTCGCGGCGACGGCCTCTTGATCATTGCACCAGCGCGTCGCGCCCATGGCCGTGCGCGCGGACGCCGTGTTGTTGCAAGTCTTGCTGCGCCACGTGCATTCCGAAGAGTAACACTGCGATCAGACCAAAATATAAAATCGACATCGTCCAGCGTTGCGAAGGCGTGACTTCAAAATAATGCTGTTCTTCTTCGGTTCGTTTGCGAAAAAGCGAATAAATCCGCGGCAGGGACAACAGCACGATCAGCCAGACGACAAAATTCGGAAACTTCCACCCGAACCAGAGAAGGAGGGCGAAGCCCGGCAACCAAAGCCAGCGTGACAATGCGGTCACGATCCGTCCGCCGTCGAGCATGCCAACCGGTGTAAGGTTGAAGAGATTCAGAAAGTATCCGAACCAGGCGAGCGCGATGAAAACCGGCGAATCGAACATTTCTCCCAGCACATTACAGATCAACGCGCCGAAGCTGCCTAGCATCGGACCGCCAATTCCCACGCATGCTTCCACCCAGGCGTTGCGCGGCGCTTCCTTAAGTGCAATGAATGCGCCCATAAACGGAATGAAAACCGGCGCGCCGACTTTGAGCCCGAATCTTTTGGCCACCAACAGATGGCCCGTTTCATGGATCAGCAGGAGCAGAACAAAACCAAGCGCGAATTGCCATCCCCATAACTGCATATAGACCCAGACCATTAACAGCATGGTGCCGCCGGACTTCAGCAGAACTGGCAGGAATTTCAGTAGCGGCAACAGAACGAACTTCAGCTTCGCGAAAAATTTTGCGATCACCACGCCGATTACAGTGAAGGGGCCGAGCGCTTTCTTTACGCGGCTCCAGCCTGTTTCGGCCCTCGGAGCTTTGAATTCTGTTCTTTCGGTTTGGAGATTCACCGCTTCACTCTGTTAAATCGTTGGATGGTCAAAACGCTAAGTCGTTAAATGCTACGCCGAGATGATCAAGCACGTCGCGAGCTAACAACGACTGCTCGCTTTGTCCTCCACGAAAAATCGCAATTTCGGCGGCGCGCCCGCATAGCCATGCGCCCACGCGTGCGGAATCGTAAAGCGATAAACCTTGGCCAGCCAAGCCGGCACAGACCCCGGTGAGGACGTCTCCCATCCCGCCACTGGCCATTCCGGGGTTGCCTGTTGTGTTATAGCTCAATGGCCGGTCGCGCTCCGCAACAATTGTTCGACTGCCCTTCAACAAAAGAGTTACCGAAAAGCGATTGCGGAATTTCGTGGCAGTAGTGGCCCGGCTTTGTCTTTTGCCAGGGAAAAGCCGTTTCATTTCGCCGGGGTGAGGCGTGAGCAACCGTTCGCCATTGCAACGCTTCAGCGTAGAAATTTCGTCTGCCAAAATGTTAAGCCCATCTGCGTCAATTACCATTGGTTGCTTTGTCTTTTCGATCAGCTCGAGAATTTCAGCAGCCCGCGTTTTTCCTAATCCAGGGCCTAGAGCCCATATGTCGACCTTTTCCTTGAGCAAATCGCGATAGGATCGAACCGGTTTCACTATTGTTTCCTGTGGCGCAGCCGCTGCAACGATTGGATAAATTTCCTCCGGAACAAACACTTCAACCAGCCCAGCGCCTGCGCGCAGTGCTCCCTGTGAAGTCATGAGTGCGGCACCGATGAATCCTTTGGAGCCAGCGACCACTCCAATGCGGCCACACTGATTTTTGTATGTGCTGTATTTCCGCCTCCACAGCAGTTCGCAGAGTACCGGCGCGCAAGCGACAATTTCCTTTGGCTTTCTTTCCGGCGACTGTAGCTGATCCAGTGGCACGACCTCCAACCGCCCGACAAAATCCACCGCACCATCAGCTACCAGACCCGGCTTTGCGAATCCAATCGTCACAGTAAAATCCGCGATGACGCCATCGCCATCGGTCTTGCCAGTATCGCCATCAACGCCTGTCGGAAGATCGACAGCGAAAACGTAAGCATTTCTTTCCCGGCGGAGTTGGTTGATCGCCCGACATGCTGCGCGTATTGGGCCGCGCAGTGGCGGCTTTGCACCCAAGCCGAGCAATCCATCGAGAATGATCAAAGGCGGAAGAGCTTCTAATGTTCCAGTAGTCGGGCTGCCGCTCCCACGTTCAACTCCCCGCAGCGCTTGCAGTTTTTTGCGTGTCAATTCACTGCAGTCGTCCACCGCAAAGGCCAGGCGAACTTCGATCTTCCATCCTGCCTGTTTCAACCGTTCCGCAGCAACCAGCGCGTCCCCGCCGTTGTGACCTTTCCCTGCGAAGACAACGCAGGTACCTGGATTCGGAAAAAAATTTGCAACCGCCCGTGCGACGCCCGCACCGGCCTGATCCATTAGCGCTTCAACTTCGACGCCCCGCGCGAAGGCCGCGTTTTCCACGTCTCGCATTTGTGCCGAACTCAAAATCGGCGACTCCAATCAGGCCTCCCGCTCTTTTGAGATCACGTTTTATTCCGATCTGGGCTCATTGTGTGAGCTTTCCTTTTTCGACGAGCTGCTTCGGGACTTTTTTTTGTGAGAATGTCGGGACCGGGAACGTTCAGAATTACTCTTCTTCGTCTGATCAGTGTACGATTGCAACGGAATGGTGTCAGCCGTTGCGACTCGCGCTGCGCTCGACGCAGTGACAGAATTCCGCCCGCGAACGCCCGCCGCGATCTCTTCTGCCAGTTTTTGCCGGTAGGAAGCTGTTTGCGCATATTCGCCCTCCGTCGGGTTCGTCAGGAACCCACATTCGACCAGCACCGCCGGAATTTTAGCTTTTCGCAAAACGTAGAAACCACGCCGGCGCACGCCACGATTCGGCGAAGGCGCTCCGCCGGCTACGAAATAATGCACAGCGGAGGCAAGCGGCAGACTGTCGCGGCCGTAGAAATATGTCTCGATGCCCTCAGCGCCCATCCGTTTCGCTGAGTTGAAATGGATGCAGACAAAGATGGCGTTGCGATACGAATTCCCGATTGCAACGCGCGTTGCTAACGGGACAAAAACATCGCTGTCGCGGGTCATGACCACGTTGTAGCCGCCGGCGGCAAGGACGGTTCTGACGCGTTGCGCGACATCGAGTGTCATTTCCTTTTCCGGGATTCTCTGGCCCGGGATGCCGCCACGATCAGAACCGCCGTGACCGGCGTCGATCACCACTGTGATAGGCGGGCCGCTGGCTTGAGGATCGCGGCTCGTCTGCGCCGCTCGCGAAGCGGCACACGCTACATTTACGACCAAAGAACCGGCAGCAATTAAATGCAGTTGCCAAAGTTTTATTTTCATCGCTGCTCGTCTTTGGGTAAAGCCGGCGGTCGCTCCGAAAGTTTCGGGGCAGTGCTACGTGTTTTTTGCGATGGTGGCGCCTCAATCATGCCGCCGCGCACGGCTACTTCGCCATCCGCCGTACGGACTAGACGCGGACGCGTTTGTGTTTCCATCAAAGAAGAGCGCGCAATCAATTCGCCATTGAGACCGATCCGCGAATACGCCCAACTGCGCGGAGCAACACAATGCAGAACATGCAATTGATTAGCACGATCGATTTCTGCTTGTGGTTCCTCGAAGGCAATCGCGCGGCCTAACGAGTAAGTGGCATACACGATTCCCTTGTCCCGGTCCTGCACCCGCACGTACAAAGAGGTATGATCGGGAAAGCGGTTGCTGAGCAACGAATACGTGCGGATGTCCCCCGCTACGCCAGCCCCCTCGGGAATACCTACTGTTTGTTGCCAGATCGGCCGGGCGTCGGTTACTTCGAATGCTCTTGATTGCGAATAGAAAAACCTGTCCAAGTCGGCAAAGTAAACGTGCGCCCGAACATGATATGTGCCCTGGTCGTGGATGAGGTACAGCGGAGTGAGATTGATCCGCTGCGTCACTTTTTGCCCTGCTTCGATTTTCAAAGGCGGCTGAGCGCTCTCTGCGCTGATAGGAGCAATGGTTTCGCCGTCCTTTCCAATGACTTCGAATCCAAGCCACGACTGTCCGCCCGCGTCACGCAAATCGATATCGCGGCCGGCGAGATTAGTGATGCCGAGCGTGGCCATCACCGGTTCGTAAGCGATGTATTGCAGCCGCGGCAGCTTCAATTCCACCTGAATCTGCGCGTTGGCTCGGAGTGCGATTAGCAAAAGAGAGACAATCAGCAGCGCGCGATTAATCACGCGATAAGTTAATGCACTTTGTCCCATAAGAAAAATTAGCGCCCTCCCGGATTAAGAGACGATGGCGCAACGGCTACCGGGACGAGGTACTGTCGGAAGGAGGATAAAGCTTCAACAATTGGACAGGTTCCGCCTGAGCGGCTTGCAATTTGTCGTTGTAATAAACAAAAATCTCGTAGCCTAAATACTTTCGCTTTTCTGAGCTCGAGGAACCGGTGTTGGGTGGCCGCCCTTTCGGTGACTTGCCCGCTCCCGCTGCCGCTGTTTCAAGCAGCTCAGTATCAGGCGAACTGGCTCTCGCTTTTGGACGTAGATAATTTACAGAAAGAATCTCCGGATTCGCGTCCGCCCAGTCATGTTTTGCCGTCAGCCATTCATAATTCACGTCGGCATCAGTGAGCTTCACTTCTTTGTCGTTTACCGTGTCGTAAAACTTTACCAAAATCCTTACCTGGTTATGATCGATCGCGGCGTTGGTTTGTTTTTTTATCCCGATTCGAAGGGTCAGGTTCTTGTCAGCTTCCGGGTCGGGCGTTTCCGTCGCATTAATCTCGCTGATTCCAAACGTCGAAACTTCAGGAATGTTAGCGGCCTCCGAGGTAGATGCACCGCCAGGTGATTCAGGTGCCATGCCAGCGCTTGAGGTGCCCGGGCTGGGCACTCCAAACTTCAAGCGTCGAGCCGCCAATTCATACAATGGGCCGACCGAGGGACCCAAGTCCCGTAGTTTTCGCCAAGCTTCATTCGATCGATCGAACTGCTGCATTGATTCGTAGGTCTTGGCCGTTTCCTCCAGCACCATGGCGTTGTTCGGATCGAGTTCTGACGCTTCGTTCAATCGGGCGAGGGCCGTCGCCGTATCGCCGCGGTCGCGTAGCTCGATCGCTTCTTGCAAAAGTCGATCAACTGCCGAGAGCTCAGGAGACCGAATGCTCGTCGCCGGTGAGGATCTTGGACGCGGCTCGATGGGTGTCGCAGAAACAGCGGGACGCCCTGCGCTCACCATCACAACAGACTGGCTCGACGTCCGAGCAGCCCGCATACGACCAAGATAGTAAAACGTCGCCGCGAAAACTTCCGCGGCGGCCAGAGTCATTATCAAGCCCAAGCCAATGGCGAAATTTGGATCGGCCGGTCTGGCGCGTGAAAAGAGGATTCGCATTAGGCGATCGAAAAGACAATCTCTGTAAACGCGTTTTCACAAATCTGTCAACTCGCGAAGGCTTTCGGAGTGGACAAATGGTTCGCAAGCACGTCCTAGCGCGAGATGTCGTCCTGACTCAACATTCTGAACCCTTCGCCTGTCAGGACCGAGGAAGCACATTCGGTATCCTCAACATGCAGAGCCAGGGCAGCGAACCCGCGTGGTCGCGTCAACAACGGATATGTGAAATGCACATTGACCTCAGCCATGAACAATGCAGCAAGCAATTTAACAAGTTGTGTGGCCACTTCACGCATTTCCACTACCACCACTTCGGAGACGCCGAACGCGATGTTCTTTTGCCGAAACAATTTTTCAACGCGCTCCGGATCGCTCACAACGATCCGGGCTATGGCAGAGTCGGTCGATTCTGAAACGCTCAATGCCACCACGTGAGTATTTTGCGTCCCCAGCAACTTTACGATATCAAGCATCGCACCGACCTTGTTCGGCAGAAAAATGGAGAACTGCTTTACCAGCGGCCCTCTCATTTTCGAAGTGGTTTCAGGCAATTCGACAGGCATGGGTAGCAATGCGACAGCGGAACGTCCTTGTCACGCGTTGGCAAACTATCTCATTTTAAGTGCCTTGTTAGCAAACCAATATTGACGCGGAGCGAGTCGGTAAATTGTGAATCGCTAAATCGAGTTTGGTGCAACAATTGACCGATCACGATTTGACGTGGCGAAGCTCGCTCGGCGCTTTACATTCGACCGCCGAAACATGGAAGAAGAAAACGACCTGATTGCCTTACGGCGCAAAAAACTCGATGCGCTTCGCGCGCGTGGAGTTGAGCCATTCGGCGCCGTCTTCGAGCCGGATGGATCGATCGCAGAGTTGCGGGGCAAATTTAGGGAAGGCGAAACACTCCACGCCGCTGGCCGAATTACCGCGCATCGCGACATGGGCAAAAGTCATTTTCTCGACCTGCGCGACTCCACCGGGCGAATTCAAATTTATGTCCATGTGAAAGAAGTCGGCGCCGAAGGGATGGATCTTTTTCGCCTGCTCGATCTTGGCGATCTCATCGGGGTCGAGGGAACATGTTTTATCACCAAAACCGGTGAACCCACACTGAAGGTGCACACGTTTTTTCTTCTGGCGAAAGCGCTGCGTCCGCTTCCGGAAAAATGGCACGGACTACACGATATCGAGACGCGCTACCGGCAACGTTATCTCGATCTAATCACGAACGAGCATTCCCGTTCGATTTTTGAAAAGCGCGTCGCCATCGTCAGCGAAACGCGTCGCTTCTTTGAGCAGCGCGGGTTTCTCGAAGTAGAAACGCCAGCTTTACAAACCATTGCCGGAGGCGCCGCGGCTCAACCATTCAGCACCCATCACAAGGCGCTCGGTCTCGATCTCTATCTGCGGATCGCGCCGGAGCTCTATTTGAAGCGTTTGCTCGTCGGCGGGTTCAACAAGGTTTTCGAGATCAGCCGCAACTTTAGGAACGAAGGGATTTCCCGAAAACACAATCCGGAATTCACCATGCTCGAAGCGTATTGGGCCTATGCGGATTTTGAAAAGATGGCGAACCTAGTAGAGGAATTAATTTGTCATCTCGCGCAAGCCATCTGCGGCTCTCTTCAGATCGAACACCGAGACGCTGAGGGAAAAATTGTTCGGACGATCAATCTAAACCAGCCATGGCGCCGCGCGCGCTATGTCGATCTGGTGCAGGAAGTCGCTGGCCAAGATTGGTTCGGCCTCTCGACCGAACAACGACGCAAACGTGCGACCGGGGACTTCAAATTGGAAATCTTGCCGCAGCTTGCCGACTTCGAAGTGACGCAGCACGTATTTGAAAAATTAATCGAGGAGAAAACAATCGACCCGCTATTTGTCACGCATTGTCCGAAGGAGTTGGTGCCGCTGGCAAAACAAAATAGTGCCGACAATTCCCTGGTGGATGTCTTCGAGCTGATCATTAACGGGGCAGAGATCGCGCCAGGCTACAGCGAGCTGAACGACCCGCTTTTGCAACGCCAGCGTCTGCTCGAACAGGCTGGCGAAGAGACGCAAAAGATCGACGAGGAATTTTTGCTCGCGCTCGAATACGGCATGCCGCCAGCCGGCGGCTTCGGCCTGGGTATCGATCGGCTGACCATGTTGCTCACCGGCGCCGAATCGATTCGCGACGTTATTTTGTTCCCCTTGCTGCGGCCGAAAAAGCTCTAGTCATCAGTCGCGGCGCTAAGCCCGCTCTCGCGTTTGCATTAGCGGCCGCGCCCGGTCTCCAAATCGAAACTGACTTTAGCGTTGACGTGATAGTTGCTGATTTTGCCGTTCTCCACTTCGCGGTCATTTCTTTGATGTAGATGGAACGAATATTCCGCAGTGTTTTTGACGCTTCATTCACCGCCCCCTGCGCGGCGTCTTCCCAGCTCTTAGGTGATTGTGAGAGTAGTTCGATTACCTTTACAACTCTGGCCATGATGAAAATTCTCCTTCCTCTATTTATCACAGATCGGCAGTGCCTCGCGCGTTTCTGTGAGCCATCCTTCCTCGCTGGCGGCAGCAATCGTGGCCTACTGTTTGAGGAACGCAGTCGAAATGATTCATTGAAACGATCAGATGTTGAGTGATTAGCATTTAGCGTCTAAAAACAGAAATGAAGCCTTTCGAAATTGCAGGTTTGTCGTCCGATGAAGTGACCAGTTTTCTCGCGGGCAAACACTCCGATCCTTTCCGAGTTTTGGGGCCACACCGGGTCGGGAACGATCTGGAGATCCGCGTTTTCCGGCCGGACGCGCGAAAGATCGACATCGTCTTGAATCAAGAGTCCCAAAAGTCGATCCCGGCCGAGAGAATTGAGAGCGAGGGTTTTTTTTGCGCGACTGTGCCCGCTCCGGCAGCTGCCGGACGCGATCTCGACTATCATCTTCGCATCACAACGTGGGACGGATCGGAACGGCTGATGCGCGACCCGTATCAGTACGGTCCGATCATGGGCGAAGTCGATCTGCATCTTTTCGCAGAAGGCCAACACTGGAAGATTTACGAAAAGTTCGGCGCGCATTTGCGGACGATAGGCGACGCAGCGGGCGTTTATTTCGCGGTCTGGGCACCTAATGCCCAGCGCGTCAGCGTGGTTGGTGATTTCAACAACTGGGACGGACGGGTTAATCCAATGCGCAAACTCATCGGCGCCGGCGTGTGGGAATTATTTTTACCCGGCATTCAGCAAGGTGCTCACTACAAGTTCGAAATCCGCACGCAGACCGGCGCTCTCCTGCTCAAGAGTGATCCGTTCGCATTTTTCAATCAGCACGGGAAATCCACTGCATCCATGGTGTACGATCTGGAGCGCTACACATGGAACGACGGTGCGTGGATGGAATGGCGCCGGAAAAAAAACTGGCCGCAAAGTCCGATTAGCATCTACGAGGCCCACGTCGGCTCATGGCGTCGCAAAGCCGAAGAAGGCAATCGTCATCTTAGTTATCTCGAACTTGCCGACACGCTGCTGCCGTACGTGCTCGAAATGGGTTACACTCACATCGAATTATTGCCGATCGCCGAGCATCCCTTTGAGGGTTCGTGGGGTTATCAGGTCACAAATTATTACGCGCCCACCAGCCGATTCGGTCCGCCTGACGACTTCCGTCATTTCATCGACAAATGTCATCAGGCCGACATCGGCGTGATCATGGATTGGGTGCCGGCGCATTTCCCGAAAGACGCGCATGCCCTCGCCGAATTCGACGGCACCGATCTTTACGAGCACATGGACCCACGCCAGGGCGAGCACCAGGATTGGGGCACGCTTATTTTCAATTTTGGGCGCAATGAGGTGCGGAATTTTCTCATCGGCAACGCGCTTTTCTGGCTCGACAAATATCACATCGACGGTCTGCGCGTGGACGCCGTGGCGTCGATGCTTTACCTCGATTATTCACGGAAGCCCGGCCAATGGATCCCGAACGTTTACGGTGGCCGCGAGAACCTTGGTGCCATCTATTTTCTGAAACGGTTCAACGAAGTTTGTTACGAGCGTTTCCCCGGGATCATGACCATCGCCGAGGAATCAACCGCGTGGCCCGGCGTATCGCGTCCGACGTATCTGGGCGGGCTCGGGTTCGGGTTCAAATGGAACATGGGCTGGATGCACGATTTCCTGCAGTACATGAGCATCGACCCGATTTATCGGCGCTATCATCACGGCAACATCACTTTCTCGTTGCTCTATGCTTTCCAGGAGAATTTTATTCTTGTGCTCAGCCACGATGAGGTAGTGTACGGGAAGCGTTCTTTGTTATCCAAAATGCCAGGCGACGAATGGCAGAAGTTTGCCAATCTCCGGATGTTTCTGGCGTGGATGTATGGGCACCCAGGCAAAAAGCTGCTCTTCATGGGCGGCGAATTCGGTCAGCGGAACGAATGGAACCACGACACCAGTCTCGACTGGCAACTGCTTAGTCTTCCTCGCCACGACGGTCTGCGCCGGTTGGTGCAACATTTGAATTACATTTACAAAAGCGAACCGGCGCTTTGGCAGCTCGACGACACGTACGAAGGATTTGATTGGATCGATCTTCACGACGCCGATAACAGCGTCGTTTCGTTCCTGAGAAAATCGAGAAATAGCGACATCGTTGCATTTGTGGTGAACGCAACGCCCGTGGTTCGCTACAATTACCGCCTAGGCGTCCCCGAGTCTGGTTTCTACCGCGAAATCATCAATACCGATGCCGAAACGTACGGCGGCAGCAACGTCGGAAATCTCGGCGGTGTCCACAGCGAAGCTCTCGAATGGATGGGCCGCCAATATTCAATCCTCATTCACTTACCGCCGCTGGCGACTGTGGCGTTTAAGCTGGAAAGCTGATTCGTTCCTTTGGCTAAATTTGCGTCAGATGTGAGGAGTGATCCCATTCCATTCTGACCCAGCGATTGATTCCAACGGGCGAACGATCTGGATTGCAGACGCGCATCGCGGCGACGGAAAGCGATTCGTTGTGCGTGCGGATTAAAAGTTGACCGCGTTTGTGGAACTCGAATCGCAACTAGCAGCTAAAGGGATGGCTTTCTAGGAAAAGGCGTGTTTCGCGCCTGTGGCCGGATGTAGGACGCCGGATGTGGGACTAAAGTCCTATATACGTCTGTCGGGGTCCGTGTAAGACTGCCTTCGATTACGTCATCCGACAGTTTCAACGTGTCATAAAAAGGAGGGAGTGATTATGAGAATATCGAACTCAATCGCCGAGCTCCGGCAACAGATTCACGAAGAGCTGCGAATCCAACATCCCGAATGGGTCGAGCCAAGTGGAGAATGCCCCAAGTGTGATGCTTACGAGGCGCGCCTCAAGGAACTGCTCTTGGCTGCGACACCTTTCGTCGATCTTCAAGGACGCGTAGATCACAAATTTACAAGGTAAAAGTTAACGACAAGACAAAAATCATGAACGAAAAACAAAAGAAAAAGCCAATGAAATTCACCGACATGTTACGTCCGTGGATAGTCGCCCGCGCCACCGACGGCAATGTTGTTATCGGCAGGGAGGTAATTGAAGGAATTCGCGATCGTGGCCGCACAAAACGGTGTTTTATAATTGAAAGACTGCCGTCACAAGGTGCTGTGGGCAGCAATTAGGACACCTTTTCTCGATTTCAACGTCACGTATGAAGGCGCTAAATCGCCGGAGAAAAATGCGAAAGCATTGAGGCTGCGTCTCAGCGATTGATTCCAACGGGCGAGTGTGAGTTGGGAAGCCGAATCAGGCTACTGCGGTCTGGTTGGTTTTTGATTTTGTGCAACCAACGTAGTACTGGTTCGCATCGGCCGCGCCTTGGGCACTTTTGGCAATCGGTCAGGGATGATTTGAACCAACGCACGTACTGGAATTTGATCGTAAAGCACAGCGATGTCGCTGGCCTTCATCCTAATGCAGCCATAGCTGGCCGGATGCCCGATTGTCTTTTCCTCCGGTGTGCCATGAATGTAGATGCAGCGATCAAAAGCCTGTGCGTTTTGTGTTTCAAGTCCGCTCAACCAAAGGATCCGCGTCGTCACCGGGTCCCGGCCAGGAGTATTCGGCTGGAGAATTTCGCCTGTCCATTGCCGATTGTGGAAGACGGCGCCGGCTGGGGCATTGCCGCCAATCTTCTTCGCAACGACAAGATCTCCGAGGGGCGTCGTCATTCTCCCTCGCAAATCGCCCACGCCATACTTGGATGTTGACACTCGGTAAATCGCCACTCTCGCGCCATTCTCTAGAAGCATCAGCTTCTGATCGCGGATACTGATTATCAGGCGATGCAATGTATCGAGCTGCGCGAGCGGCGTGGCGGACAATGCCGCCGTGATCAAAACCAGACTGAGAATCAATGCCAATTGCCGAAGCATGCGGTGAGTTTTATCAGCACTCCCGAAAGCCGTATATGGGACCTTAGTCCTATGCGTTTAGGAGCCGCAAAGACGGCAATGGAAATCGGCGAAATCGCCGGATGATCCAGCGATAGATGCTGTTAAACGAGTTTCTCAAAGAACACCGTAAAGTCGAGGAGCAGGAAAAGACGATCTTAGAGCCAAAATCTGGAATGACCGCTCTCGCGGCGACGGAAAGCGTTTCGTTGTGCGCGCCGATGAAAGGTTGACGGCTTTTCCCGAACTTGAAGGAGCGATTCGTTACTAAAGTTGATTCGCAAACTCTTCGATCAGGCAGCGAGCGATCTTCCGAGCTTCGTCGAGTTCAGCTGCGGTCGCGTTACGCAGTTCAGAATGTTTGCCGCGATGCCGTCCTTCTTTCAGCGGCGCGACGTTCGCGAGATAATTGAGCCGGTTCCAGTCTTTGTCGCTGATTTGCAAATTTCGCCGGACTTTCGCGTGCTTCCCGTAGTGTTGCACAAGCCGCTCCCGAATCTCGTACAAATGCACCAGTTCATTTGCTGGATCGGCAACCGCGCCATTGTAGCTGTGCAGTAGAGCGTTAAGAGTCGCGGAACTGGCGAGTTTTGGGAGAACCGACTCGATGAACTTCGTATCCTCTGTGATGCGCTCTGACTTTGTGTCCTTTACGAATTCTCCAGAAGCATCGTGAATAAGGAAATCGGCTTGGCCCACTACCGACAGAAATTCAGCGCCTGAAAGCGCTACCGAGATTGATCTCTTTCTCCCTGTGCCGTGCTGGTAGAGTGTCGGAGACTTATCCAACTCAAACGGTCGATGCACTAAAAGCTGCCGAAGTCGGAATAAGCGTTCCAAATCTTTAGTAATTCGACTTTGCAGTCCGGCATCAATGGAATCTGATGACATGGTGAGCGTAACGAGCACTTTGCCAGCATCGGCGACAAGACTGTAGTCATCGATTTGCCGGTGGTAGGGCGCCTCGAAAAAATTGGCAGGCGTGTACCGCCACTCCAATTCCGTTTTCGCGATTAGCATCCGCCTCTCGTTTAAGGCTCTTTGAAATCGCCGCCTGCTCGCGTGTCTCGATCACATTGCCAGCGTCAGTCTTCTTTCAAAGCACCAACAAGAGAGAGAATGAAACGCGCTTGCGCTATATTCATGGAAAAAAAGTCAGGATTGCCGGTATTTTTTTCGATTTTGACGCAATCTGAATAGACATGGCCATCGACAATTTTCTTCAAACCGATGGTTGTGCTTCTCGCGTCGCCCGAAAATAGGAGTCGTTTCGAAGTGACAAAAAGCGTTCCAGGGGACAGCGCTGTTACCTGTTCGGCCCTTACCGGAGTATAACCGCCGAACCTAAAACGCACGCCACTAACTCCGGTTGGTAAGCTGATAGAGGTGCCCGAATAGCCGCGCGTTTGGACTCGCGATTGATACCACGTTGTCGGGATTGTGTAATAGCATGTCTCGTTTGCGTCTAGAAAAATATCGACTGCAATTGGCGGCGGGAGTTCATGTTTTGATTCAAGCAAATAGATGGCGCGAAAGAGAGGTGCCGTTCCAGACAACGTGAGGTTCACGTTGTAGTTTTTCTTTAGCGTCTCGATTTCGCCAAGATCGGAGTCAGTCAGGACGAACGAAGATTCCATCCGTTGCTTAATCGGCTCGAATTCTGCCATGAATCGGTGAGTGAGGATGTCTGTCGCGTCCGATTTCCTCAGACCCAACGCGACGGCAAAATCTGCAAGCTTAGTTTCAATTGCACCGTCGATTGGCCCATGTGCGACTAGGTCACTTACTTTGCTTCCAAAATTCTTTTCCGGTGTGACTTAAACAACGGCAGCTTCGGCGGCAAAACGAATAACGATTGGTCATCGTTTTGCCGCGCCGGCTGAACCGGCAGTGAACTCGAATCAGGACCACTCATGGCTCCTGCAGCAATTCTGACACGTGCGGCTTCTGTTTGTCACGGCTGAAGCGGCCACTGTGGACGGACTAATCGCCAAGCTCAACCACAATGCCCCTTGATGCGGCTGCGTCTAGAATGTCTCCGAGCCGAATTCGCCGTCGCTTACGCGGGTGCGGATTTTCATCTTTGGCCGGACTGCTGTGATTGTACGGATGATTTTTCCCCGCTCGTTCATCGTGATGCTGTAGCCGCGGCGCGGTAGGCGTACTCTTCGCGCAATCACTCTCATACGGCCGTCACAGTGACTAGCGTCGTTTCACAATGTACTCGTGCACGCGGGGGATTTCGTCCAGCAGAGGGCATGCGAAACTTGATCAAACGATGGTGGTTTTGGTTGGTAATCGTTGTTGTGGCGGCCTTCCTGGTCGTGCACACTTATCTCGCCATTTGGGTGCGCGATTACGTGAATCGCAAGCTCTCGGAAATTCACGGATACCGCGCACATGTAGCCGCGGTGACGCTCCATCTTTGGCGTGGGGCGTACCAAATCCACAATATCGATATTAAGAAAACCAGTGGCAAAGTGCCGGTTCCGTTTTTCTCCGCACCACTTGTCGATCTTTCCGTGCAATGGCGAGCACTCATCTTCGAGCGGGCCTTCGTCGGCAACATCGAGTTGCATCGACCCAAGATGAATTTGGTTAACGGGCCAAGTGAAGACACCCGGCAGGCGCCCGTGGACGAACCATGGGCGCAAAAGATCAAGCAACTGTTCCCGCTGAAAATCAACCGGTTTGCGGTTCACAATGGCGAGATTCATTACCGCGATTTCAGCCGAAAACCGAACGTGAACCTGCCGCTCGATAACGTGCAAATGGTGGCGACCAACTTAACGAATAGTAAAAAGCTCTCGAAAAGTCTGATCGCCGACATCGGGATCGAGGGTCGCCCGTTGGGCGCGGGCGATGCGCGCTCGCAAATTTCTCTCGACCCGTACGCGGCAAGGCCCACGTTTGCATTCAATCTCGAGGTCAAAGAAGTGCCACTGGTTAAATTAAACGGTTTCTCCAAGGCTTACGGCAATTTCACTTTCGACACCGGCACACTTAAAGTCGCAATGGAGGCGAGCGCGAAAAACGGCGCCTACCACGGTTACGTCGAACCGGTATTTGATCACATGAGCATCTTTAATCCTGCGAAGGAGGACAACCCCATCACGGCGGTTTGGGAAGCAATTCTCGAAGGCATCACACGAATTGTGCGCAACTATTCAAAAGATCGGTTCGGCACGAAGGTGCCGTTCTCCGGCACCTTTGAGCACCCGAACCCGGACATACTCACGACGATCGGAAACGCTTTTCGCAATGCTTTCATAAAAGCCTTCTCAGGAGAATTGGAGCCACCGGGAAAAAAACTGCCCAAGGTCGAGCCGGAGAAGAAACAGTAAGCCGGCAGCTCGGGTTCACTCTGGCTGTTACTTCACTGCCGTGCCTGCAGCTGTGCTTCGTTACCACCGCGGACAGGAAGTTCGCGCTATTTGAATACAGCTTCTAAGCCATCCGGCCGCGGATAAAGACGAAATACAGCAGGAGCACGATTGCGAGGAGGTAGGTGAGCCAGCTTATTCACGACCGCGGCCGCTCAGCGCTTTGAGGATCGGATAGGTGATAAAGCCAAGCGCCAGGCCGTCCGCAATCGAATACGACAGCGGAATGCCGATGATAATCAAGAACGCGGGAATTGATTCGGTGTAATCTTTCCAGTCAATCTTGTTTATGTTCTGCATCATCATCGCACGGACAATTGTCAGCGCCGGCGCCGTGATCGGCGGAGAACTGCCCACCATTGCAATCAGCGGACTGAAAAAAAGCGCCAGCGAAAAGCGACTCTTGGGCGGCATGATAGAGAAGTCCAAACGCCGTATTGGACTCGAACTCTTGAGTGGAATCATGACAAGGAAACTCCTTCGACGAGCGAAGCTTTGCGTTTGCGCCGCCACAGCGATCTCGATTCAGGCCGCGACAACCTGCTTCGCTCAAGCGCCCGTGCCGCCCGTCAGGCCAAATCCAGCGCCGCCAGTGTGACCAAATCCGGCTCCGCCAGTTGCACCAAATCCAGCTCCGCCAGTGCCGGCGAATCCCGCACCACCAATTCCATCAAACCCGGCGCCTCCCATCACTCCCAATCCAGCTCCTTCAACCACTCCAAATCCGGCGCCACCGATTGTTCCTAACCCAGCCCTACCGACTGAGTCACCGACGGCTACCCCCACTGTTACGCCGCTGCCACTTAGCTGAGGCCTATTCTGCTTTGATTCGCCAGAAAATGAATTGAGCTCGTGTAAATCTTCGCGTTAACCAAATCGCGAAGACGTACCTACTGCCGGGCGAGTCGTCGGAACAAGACCGCACCGAGCACAATGAACAGCACATTTGGAGACCAGACCAGCAGCTCGGGGTGCACCTGCGGGTTGCCACGCAAGGTGTCGCCAATGATGACAAATAAAAAATATGTAACCGCGACGATCAACGCCATGGCGAAGCCAATTGACGTCTCCCGCCGATGCGCCGTGACCCCCAGCGGCACTCCGATGATCGCAAATGCAACGCACGCGAACGGGAAGGAAAAACGTTTGTTTATTTCCGTGCGACTGGCGCTGCGCTCGTGTTGATTCTCGCTCTTGAGTTGCTCCAGCAGCTGCTCGATCGACAATGCGGAACGGCTGGGCCGCTTTTTCTCCTTCTCATAAAGCTCCTCGAGACTGATGGGCAACGTCCCCTCCACCATGTTAATTCCGTCCCGGATCTTTCGCAGGTTGAATGGATCCTTCGCATCGCGCTCCTGGTAGCGGGCCTGATACAGATGCATCAGGATTTGTTTGTTGGCCAAATCGGCTTCGAGCATGCCCGTGCGCGCGTAGGTGACTTTTACCGGGAGCGACTTC
>JBKPQL010000095.1:0-5484 GCA_046734045.1 Verrucomicrobiota bacterium | reverse complement strand
GGGAAGCGACTTGCTGTCGTGATTATCGAGCAGGATAACGGTCCAAGTGCCGTCGAGAAACAATGTCATGCAGCTGTGAAAGCCGGGAAGGTCGCCCGAGTGTGAGGCTAGCAACAGATTGGCGCTTTTGGTTGCTGGTTGCGCGTCGTAGTCGCTTGCCAGAAAAGTGCGAAGTTGCGTCTGACTAGTTCGGCCAACATGCCAACCGAACGAATAGCCAAACGGTCCAATTGCAAACACCTCCTTCGTCGCTTCCCCGCCGAGGACTTGCCCCGCGAGCAACTCTCGGCGCCACCGCCAGAGATCTCGCACGGTAGAATACACGCCACCGGAAGAAAATGCGACGGACCAGTCGATGTATGGGGCCTTTATTTGCTGGCCGTTTTCGACGACGTACGCCGTTGCCAACCGAGGTACAATCGCCCGCGGACCGCTAATGCCCGTATCCGTCAGGCCGGCGCGAGCGGTCAACCGTCGAAGCGCATCTGCGTAGGTCTCGCCGGTTACCCGCTCGTAGAGCGCACCTAAGATCAAGTAGCCGCAATTGCTGTAATTGAACTGTGTGCCAGGAGTGAACTCAAGCGCGTTACTGCAGTACTTACTAATCACCTCTCGCGGCGCGGCTGGTTCTTTGACGATCTGCATGATGTCAGATCTGTGGACGAAATCCGGTACGCCGAAAGGGTCGCGTCAAGATCGATGTGACCTTGCTGTGCAAGCTCCAGGATCAGGGCGGCTGTAAACTGCTTTGTCAGCGAGCCAATTTGAAACCGTGTCAAAGGAGTGTTGGCAACCTTCCATGTCTCGTCGGCATAACCAAATGCTCCTTCATAAACGATTGCGTCTCCGTATCCGACTAACGCAGATCCGGAGAACCTGCCGTTTCGGTAGGTACTCGAGAAGAACTTGCGCGATTTTGTGCTTCGATGACGAAGCGCCGGTGCATGAGCATAGAATTGCGGCGAGAAGTCCTGCTTCGGCGGTCTTCAAGACCTTGGCCACGGAGCGACTCCGAAACATCGAAGGTGACTAATAACTCTCCACGGGCGAGCGTTTGGCGTCTTCGGGGCTGCGTTGCTTGGCACGCTCTTCACCCAGAACGGCGACGCGCAGGTCCCAGATCTCACTGTCGATCTTGCGGAACGCGCCTTCGGAGAATTTGTCGGGCGCTACAAGTCTTTTCTTGAAGCGCGAGATGTTCTCCAACGCGCGATCGATTTGGCTGCGCGGCAATGTGCCCAAAATCCGACGCGCATTCTCGATTTCGGGGACGCGATGGCAAATCATGGCGAGATCGTTTCCGGCCGCAATAGCGAGACGAATTGTGTCATCGAGCCGGTATCCGTTAAGAATCGCACCCATATCCAAATCGTCCGTCATGATCAGACCATTGAACCCAACTTCGTTGCGCAACAAATCCGTGATAATCCGGCCCGATAAAGTAGCCGGAGTTTTCTTCGGCTCGAAACACGGATACCAGGCGTGACAGATCATCATACTGTCGACGATGCCATGACCTGGGTAGGGGCGATTGCTGCCGTCAATCGTCTTCGGGCGGTTTGGTGAAGCGCCCCTGCCTATGAAATGTCGGTAAACGGCTAACTCATTTTGATCAAGTTGTTCGCGGGTGCGATCGATCCGCGGCAATGCGTAATGCGCATCTGAAGTCGCGGCGGAATAGCCGGGAAAATGTTTGCCGCAGCTTGCGATCCCCTGCCCTCTCATGGCTTCATTGAATGCGCCGGCATTGCGCGCTACTTGTTCGACCGTTTTCCCATAATATCGACCGCGTAACGAATTATCGGCGTCGTCGTCGAAAGAAATGTCCAGCACGGGGCAAAGATCCAGGTTGAATCCGAAAAGACGGAGCAAGCGTCCAGTGATGTCGCCATGACGCCGGATCAGATCGACATCGTCTTTGTCGCGCAATTGCTGTGCGTTCGGCGGCTCGTTACCGATCAGACGCAGCCGCGAGACGCGACCGCCTTCCTGGTCGATCGTGATAATCGGCTCCACATTGCTCAGGCTGCGAAGATCATCAATTAGTCTGCGCAGTTGACTGGGGCTTTCGATGTTGCGTCCGAACAAAATAAATCCGCCCGGTTGGACGCGCCGAAACAATTTCGCAGTTTCCTCGTCCAGTTCTTTGCCCGGGACGCCGGTCAGGATTAGTTGACCCGAAGAACTACTCTTCATACTTTGCGGAACCTAGGTGTCGATGTTGCGCAACGGAAATAAAATTGTGGCGCAAGCTTCTAACTTGCACGCCGATAAAAGCGCAAGCGCGAGTTGCGGCCTTGTGCCGGTATGAAGATCGGCATTTACGGTGGCACATTTGATCCCATTCATCATGGGCACTTAATTCTTGCACGCGAAGCGCGCGAGACGTTCGGATTGGACAAGATCATCTTCGTTCCCGCAGCGGTTTCGCCTTTCAAAAAGGCGCCGCATGTCAGCGCAGAAATGCGTTTGTCGATGTTGCGAGCTGCCATCGAAGGGGAACCAGGATTTGTAATAGATGATTGCGAAGTGCGCCGGCCGCCTCCTTCTTACACCATCGCTACCGTAGACGAAATTCGGAAACGCGAACATGATGCCAAGATTTATTTGCTTGTCGGCAACGATAATGTGCGCGACCTGCCAAAATGGCATCGCTTTGCTGAGCTGGAGAAAGCGGTTCGTTTCGTAGTTCTCGGTCGCATCAACGTGGGAACGAAATCCGATTATCCCATAGTCCATCGAAGGATCGACATCTCTGCCACGGAAATTAGAAAGAGAGTTGCCTCCGGGCAATCGATTCGCTATTTCGTACCGGAGGCAGTCGAGGAAATCATTCGGCGGGAAAAACTTTACCGGGAGCAAGCGAAATAACGCCAGAAAACCTAGCAAGAAATTGCGCAGAACTCGCGTCGAACAAAAAGGCGGAAGACATCGTCATTTTGGACCTGCGCGAGATTTCCACGTTTACCGATTTCTTCGTGATTTGCTCGGCCACGTCTGAGCCGCAGTTAAAAGCAATTGCGAACGAAGTTGAAACGAGGTTGCGAGAGGACCATGCGATTCGCCCTGTGGCGATCGACGGCTTTCCAGGCAGTCAATGGGTGGTGCTCGATTATCTGCAGGTCGTTGTCCACGTTTTTCACCGGGACAAACGCGCGTTCTACAGCCTCCAAGACCTTTGGGGCGACGCGCCGCTGGTACACTGGGAGACGGCCCCAGTCCATTGATTGGGCACGGTAAATGCGCTTGGCCCGGGGCTGTGCGCAGTTACTTCTTTGGCGATGGCGATGCCGCGGGCGCTTGTCGCGCAGGGCTGGCAGCGCCGCCTTCCGGAGGTTTAACCCCTAACAACTCCACCTCGAAAATCAAAGTCGAATTGGGAGTGATGTCTGGCCCGACAGCGCGATCGCCATAGGCGAGGCTCGATGGGATGAAGAACTGATATTTTGATCCGATTTTCATCAGTTGAACCGCTTCCGTCCACCCTTTGATAACCCCATTGAGCGGGAAAGTCGCAGGCTCGCCACGTTTGTACGAGCTGTCGAACTCGGTGCCGTCAATGAGCGTGCCTCGATAATTGACAGTCACAACATCAGTCGCTTTCGGCTGTGGGCCGCTTCCCTCTTTGATCACCTTGTATTGGAGACCGCTGGCGGTTGTCTTTACGCCCTCTTTCTTTTTGTTCTCCTCAAGAAACTTCGTGCCGTCCGCGGCATTTTTTTCCGCCGCGACCTTCTGTTTTTGCTGCATATCTTTTTCGAGTGTCGTCATAACTTCCTTGATTTGCTCCTGGGTAAGCTGCGGTTTGCCGGCTATTCCATCCTTGATACCGGCCGTGAGTATTTCGGGATTGACCGAGACTTTCTGCTTGCTGAGGTTCATTCCGATATTGAGGCCGATGCTGTAACTAACCTTGTCGTTCTGATCTTTGAGCTGCAGCGATTTCTCCTCGCCCAATACGGGTAAGAGAAGTGATAATACTGCGAAAATGAGGATGAGATGTTTCATAATGTAACGAGCCCCGCGCGGCTTTGCCTTACGCTAAGATCGCGGGAAGTGGCAATGCTAACGGATAAACATGACACGTCAAGAACACAACGGCGCAGCCAGGAGCGCCGAACGCAGCGTCTGGTCAGCTTCGCCATTGTAGTATGCATCGCCATCGGCACGCCCGATGCCGGCGCGATTACGCTCTCGCGCACCGACACTCTCAGAATAGGAAAAAGAATTTGGCAAAACGAATGCAAGGGAACTATTACCGGGTTAACCGCGTGGAATGAAGGCGAAAACTTCGCGTCGCTCGGCATTGGTCATTTCATCTGGTATCCGAAAGGGCAGCGCGGTCCGTTCGACGAAAGTTTTCCCAAACTCGTGAGCTTTATGATGACTCGTGGTGTCAAATTGCCAGCGTTGCTCCTGGAGGCGGGAGAACGGCCGTGTCCGTGGAACTCGCGCGGGGAATTTCTTCGCGCTCAGCATGGACAAGAGATGAAACAGTTACGCCAGTTTCTTGCTGGAACGGTTGATCTTCAGGCGGAATTTCTGATCGTCCGCCTGCAAAATTCGCTTCCGAAAATGCTCGCCGAAGTCGCGCCCGCCGATCGCCCGAATGTTGAGCGGCAATTTAAACGCGTGGCGAGAACGCCACAAGGCTCTTATGCCCTTGTTGATTATGTGAACTTTAAAGGTGAAGGCGTCTTGCACACTGAGCGTTACCAAAGCCAGGGATGGGGCCTGCTTCAGGTGCTGGAGCAAATGCCCGCCGATGAGGGCGACGCGCTCAAAGAATTTTCACGGGCAGCTGTCATAGTGCTGAAGCGCAGAGTTGCGAATTCGCCGCCCGAACGCGGCGAAGCACGATGGTTGCCAGGCTGGCTTAACCGGGTCCGTAGCTACAGTCGTGGCTAATTTATGCCGGTAAAACTTTCCATACTGCTTTGCGCATTTTTGCTGACTGTTCTTGCCTGTTCAATCAGCGGTCAGATACGGCTTTTTGGACCACGGCCAACACCACAACCAGTACGCAAAGCATCAGAGTTCATTCGCCGGCAGGACCCATTGAAGGTGAATCAATCTCTACTCAAACAAGCGACGCCGGACAATACTCACATCGTCGTCTCAATTCCCAAGCAGCGAGCTTACCTCATGATCGGTGACCAAATCGTTGCTGATGGTCCAGTCTCGTCTGGCAGACGTGGGCACGAGTCGCCCACGGGCCAGATGCGCGTGCTTGAGAAAGACCCGAATCACCGTTCCAATCTGTACGGCGACTTTGTGGATGCTTCAGGCCGTGTAGTGCGTGCCGGGGTCAGTGCCCGCATCGACTCGGCTCCCAGTGGCACACACTTCGCCGGTGCACCGATGAGATGGTTCTTGCGTTTGACCGAAGAGGGCGTAGGCATGCACGTTGGAATTTTGCCCGGGTACCCGGCTTCGCATGGTTGCATCCGCCAGTCCACCGATGGCGCAAAATTATTTTACGAC
>JBKPQL010000094.1:0-3787 GCA_046734045.1 Verrucomicrobiota bacterium | reverse complement strand
TGGTCCACAAATGAAACCGGCGCGGTTCCAAACGATTGAGCAAATCTTTCTTGCAGCGCTGGAACAAGAGCCGGACCAGGTTGGCGCATTCCTCGACAGGGCCTGCGACGGCGACGCGGTCTTGCGCCGTGAAGTTGAAGCGCTTCTGGCTTCAGATCAACGAGCGGGGCGGTTTATAGAAAAGTCGGCTGTTGGTCTCGCGACGAAGGTTATTCAGAACCAGGAAGCCGATTCGCTCGTCGGCCAAACCATCGATCACTACAAGATTTCTGAATCGATCGGTGCTGGTGGGATGGGTGAGGTCTATCTGGCCACTGACGTTGTCGCCGGCCGCAAAGCCGCGCTCAAGCTTCTCCCCTTGCGCTTTACGGGAGACGCCGAGCGCCTGAAGCGGTTTCAACAAGAAGCGCACGCCGTAGTCGCGCTCAATCATCCAAATATACTGACGGTTTACGAGATCGGCGAAGATCACTCAATTCATTACATCGCGAGTGAACTGATCGAAGGCGAGACACTGCGCGAACGGCTGACGCGTGGACCGATCGAGGTCGGTGAAGCTGTTGACGTCGCGATACAAGTGGCGAGTGCGCTCGCCGCCGCGCATCAAGCGGGAATTGTCCATCGCGACATCAAGCCCGACAACATCATGCTTCGCCCGGACGGATACGTGAAAGTGCTCGACTTTGGGATTGCTAAGCTTGCCGAACAGGAAGTCCCGATAACGATACCGCGAGACGAAGCGCTGTTGCTGGTTGAGACCAATCTCGGGTCCATACTCGGAACCGTTCGTTACATGTCGCCCGAGCAGGCGTGCGGCGCGCACGTTGATAAAAGCACCGACATCTGGAGTCTCGGCGTGGTTCTTTACGAAATGGTAACCGGCCATACGCCATTCACCGGCGACACACCAAAAGAGGTGATGTCTTCGATTCTTGAGAAGGAGCCACCGCCGCTCACGCATTACATCGCGCACTCTTTCACTGAGCTTCAGCAGATCATCAGCAAGGCGCTGCGTAAGGATCGCGAGGAACGATATTGCAGCGCGCACGAGTTACTGGAGGCGTTCAAAGGCCTTCGCCATAAACTGGAAGTCGAGGCTGAGTTGAAGCGTTCAACCGCGGCGCCTCCATCGCTGCGCTGGATACGATCACCTGACGCTGTTGTGCTCGGATTGTTAGTAGTTGCAACGGCGGTGGCGGTTCCGTTCTACTGGCATCGGAACCTGACGACGAGCTCACCGCCCGAAAAAAGCATCGCCGTGCTTCCATTTCTCGATCTTAGCGAGACAAAGGACCAGCAGTATTTCTGCGACGGCATGAGCGAGGAGATTATCGACGCCCTGGCTAAAGTCGATGGGCTGCGTGTCGTTGCCCGCGCCTCGTCGTTTTCATTCAAAGGAAAAGGCACGGACGTGAACGAGATTGGGAAAAAGCTCAACGTCGAAGACGTACTAGAGGGAAGTTTGCGACGCGAAGGTAACCGCGTTCGTGTTACCGCTGAATTGATCAATGCGCGCAGCGGTTTCCACCTTTGGACGGAAACCTATGACCGCGAACTCACAGGCGTGTTTGCGCTGCAGGATGAAATCACTCGCGCAGTTGTTGACGCGCTCAAGATCAAGCTCGCGGTTTCGTTTCCCGCCCGTGAACAACGTAACACAGAGATTTACGATCTTTATCTCCAAGGCCTTTATTTCTCAAACAAGAGCAGCGAGGAGGATTTGCGGCGGGCCCTCAATTTCTTTCAGGGTGCTGTCCAGAAGGATCCCACATTTTCACGCGCTTGGACGGGGATCGCGAAGGTTTGGTATTTTTTGGCTGACGTTTACGTAAAACCGCTCGACGCTTACCCGGCGTCAAAGGAAGCAGCGTTAAAGGCAATCGCGCTCGACGAGAAAGATGCTGAGGCGCATTGCTACCTTAGCGAAGCAAAACGTGTCCTCGATTGGGACCTGGCCGGCGCGGATGCAGAGTTGAAGCGCACGCTCGAACTCGATCCCAACTCTGCACCGGCTCACTTCTTCGCGGGACTGCATCCGCTCTTTCGCGGTGAGCTAAAAGACGGTCTTCAACTTATCCTTGAGGCTGAGAAGTTAGATCCGGTGTCCCCTATCACCAGCTACGTCGCCACCGCTGCCTACCTGGCTAACGACCGCGTGGATGATGCAGTTGTCGAAGGCCAGCGGACACTCCAGCTCGACCCAAATTACTTTTATCTGGATTCGGTTCTGGCCGCCGCCTATCGCGAGAAGGGCAATTTTCCTGAAGCGATTGCGCTTTACACCAAAGCTCAGGACGCAACGCATCTGCCGAGTAGCGGTCTTGCCGTCACCTACGCGCGCATGGAGCAGCAAACCGCGGCGCGAAAAATTCTCGCTCAGCTTGTTCAAGCGAGGGAGAAGCGATACGTCTCGGCACCTTTGATCGCAGCAGTTTCGACCGCCTTAGGTGACAAAGAAAAAGCTTTCCGCTGGCTGGAGCGCGCCTACGAGGAGCACTCGGGCGTATTACAGTGGATCGCGTTTCTTCCCGAATTTCGCGCTCTCCACTCCGACGTACGTTTCCCTCAGCTTCTGCGGCGAATCAATGCTTCGCAGAACACAACTTTAAAGATTACCGAGACAACGCTATCAGAGATAACTGATCCCAAGGCGCAGACTCACTTGATTCTCCGAGTTGGGGTAAAGCCACGACCCGGGACGCCGAATGGTCACGTTGTAGATATCATTGTCTCTTTCTACGACCTAACGAAAGATAACAAAATGAAACCAACTAATGCGCGGGTTGGTTACAATTGGCTTATGCCCGCAGAAGACTGGTCCAATGCGACTCCGAAATTCCTGGCCGCGACTTACGTGCGTCCCAAGAGCCAAATATCTTTATCTGAGGGACGGCGATACGGCGGGTTCATCGTCCTGGTGTATTTCGACGGCCAGTTACAAGATTCGCGCGCGAATCCGCCGGAATTACTAACGCTCTTTCCGGCCGCGAATCAGCCTGTTTCTCTACCGAACGCCCCCAACCCCCAACACTAGGTTCGTCGATGGAATTTCAAAAGAAAGCTTGTTTGCAAATGTAAGAAAGTGTTACGCCTGTCGGTGAGGAATTCGCGAGGGGACGCTACAGGAGCACCCCGCAATGAACAAACCTTACGAGACCGGTCTGTGGGTCGCGCTTATAGCGGGTGTCTTTTGTCCGAGGCTCGTGACGTTCGCGCAGAATCCTTGGTCCGCGCCACAGACAGCTGACCCGGCTAGCGTTACCTTTGTGCGGGTAATCGTGACGGGCTCGAACATTCCGACGGCGGAAGAAGTCGGCCCGAACCCAGTGGATACGTATCGTCCGGCAGACATCGAAAAACTGGGCATCCGCAATGCTACGGACCTGACAACTTTTCTGCCGCAGGAGGCGGGCGGCACCGTCAATCTGAACATTGGGAATGGCGGTGACGGTACTGTCCAATTCAACGTGCGCGGCTTGTTGCCCAAAGAAACTCTCGTGCTAGTTGACGGCAAACGTGTCGCCTTTGGTTCATTGAACGGCGTAGGGTTCGGCAGCGGTGTGGACATTAATCTGATTCCATTTCCTATGATTGACCACATCGATATCTTGAAGGATGGCGCGTCGGCGGTGTATGGCTCCGACGCTGTCGCCGGCGTGATCAACTTTTTTTTGATCCACAGGTTCCGTGGGCTGGAGATCGGCGGGAGTTACGGAAACACAAACCTCGGAGCATCCAACGACATGGGCGAATGGGAGGCATGGTTGAAAGCCGGCACAGGAGATGA
>JBKPQL010000093.1:0-6066 GCA_046734045.1 Verrucomicrobiota bacterium | reverse complement strand
TTGCCGCAACCGACTTCCAGCACCCGGGCCTCGCGGCTGATTTCGAGCGACTCAATGAGTCGCCGGTGCATTGGATCAAGTAATTCGGACATCAAGGCAAGCCGCTTTTTCTCGCCTTCTAAATGGTGATCCAAAACGTATCGAGACATCGCAACCAAGCGTAGTCGATCGGGATGTTGCCACAAGCGACCGATCGGCTGGTCAACGCATTGAGACTTGACCGCAATCAGTCCTCCCTCTCTTTGAGAAAAATAAGTGACAGACGTGGCCAATCTCTGATTCAATAACGTTGATCGCGATCTGATGTACGGGGGCCGAATCACCAGCGAGGAAAGATCGGCCATCAGCACGTACGTCGGTACCGGCATCGCGATCGCGCTCATCGCCGCGGCGCTCTATTTCTTCTTGCTCGAGCGGAAAGAGAAAAAGGAAACCACAGGTTTCGATCCGAACCGGCCTGTCCCGAGCGACGCCGTCTTGAAGCGCCGATTAAAGGCCGAGGAATATTTCGTCGTGCGGGGAGGTGGCACCCAAACGCCTTTTCAAAACGAGTTCTGGAATAACGAGCGTACCGGCATCTACGTCGATGTCATTACTGGCGAACCACTGTTTACGTCGCTCGACAAATTCGAAAGCGGCCTCGGCCTGCCCGCGTTTAGCAAACCGATCTCGAAAGCTCTCCTCGTCGAGAACCTGGACACTTCGATCGACGTGAAGCGCACCGAGGTGCGCGCCAAACGAAGTAACGCCCACCTTGGCTATCTCCTTCCCGACCCGAAATCGCCCACTGGACAAAATTACTTAGTTTACTCGGCGGCCTTCCATTTCATTCCGAAAGAACGAATGAAAGATGAAGGTTACGAAGCGTTCCTGTCGCTTTTGGAGAAAAAGCCTGCCGCGCCGTAGCTCAGGCAGAGGCGAAGGCGGGTAGCGGCAAAAACTGTAGTGGCAGGCGTGTCGCCTGCAATATCGCTGTGGTGGCGTGTCGCCAAGTCCAAGGCGTCGAGTGTCGCCCGCAGTTCGATTATTCCGCGGCGGTGATGGCGAAACAGCAGCGGGACTGCGATCCGCGAATGCAATGCTCACGGACCTGCGCGCCAATGATATGGGCGAGGAAATTCTCCACCAGAAGGCAGGCTTCAGGGTGCTCAGCAACAACGGAGTTGAGCGGACATCCATGGCTGCGAATATGAAATCCGTTGGCATCGTTCTCAACCGTGGCCGCGCCTCCCAGGGCATTGAGAAGTCGCGCCGCGTTTTGCACGCGTGTCCGTAACGATTTCTTCCCGCGCTTTGATGCCACGCGCGCGGCCAGCGCCGTTCCGCCCGTTTTCAGCAGTTGCCGCAACTGTCTGACGGAAAGGCGTTGTTTAATGGCATCGAGCAAAGCGGTGAGGGCAGTCTCGGATGCGCGGGCCAGGAATTTCTGCGCCCGCGAAGTCAACTGATAGAGATGATGTGGGCGGCGACTTCCGGGCCGCGAGCCTTTCCGTTTTAACAGTCCGTGCCGTTCGAGTGCGAGAAGATGGGAGCGAATAGCGTTATCGGTCAGGCCGGTATGGGAAGCGATCTCGGCGACGGTGACGAACCCGCGCTGCAAAAGCTTCACCACTTCTTCGCGGCGGCTGCCGAAGCGGGCTTTCCTGAGAGATGCGCTTTTTTTCATCGCGGTACCAGAACAAACAATTCATCACCGGGAATAAGTCAAAATTATTTTGACTATTTATCGAGCGCGGCTAGGATGGCTTTGATCTCCGCATGCGCGGAATCTGCAATCTTGGAAAGGAAAAAATTATGACTCAATCATCCGCTGATTCTTCGCCCGCACCGACGGAAGCCGCGCGACAGGCATACCTCATCCTGCGTTTCGGTTATACTGTGGCGCCAATCCTGGCCGGGCTTGACAAGTTCCTGCATCTCCTCGTGAACTGGGACCAGTATTTACCTGGAATCGCGAACCGGCTCGTAGGAGGGCACGGCCATGAATTGATGCTTGCCGTGGGCGTGATCGAAATCATAGCCGGTATCGGAGTAGCCATCAAACCAAGGATCTTCGCCTACGTCGTAGCCGCTTGGTTATTCCTTATCATCCTGAATCTCCTGGCCATCCCAGGTTATTTCGACGTCGCCCTGCGCGACCTGGGGCTGCTTCTAGGCGCACTGGCCCTTGGCCGCCTCAGTCAGAACTTTGATTCTGGCATTCGCGCCTCAAACTAAACAGTTGTAGCGGCGTCGCTGTGCGACGCTCGACTTTTAGCCGCGACCTATTTCAGGTGTCGAATTACCTTTGTGCCTTAGCGAAGCCTTTCGCTTGTACGATGAACTCTTCCATTTTCCGAGCGTCTTTGAATCCGTCAGGGGCCTTCGTTCCTGAGTTCACGTCAACGCCAAACGGATGCACGTATTCGATCGCAGATCGCACATTTTCAGAATTCAGACCGCCAGCGAGGATAATCGGAATTTCGAGGTAGCGCATGACAATTTGCCGGCTGACCGACCAATCGTGTGTCTTTCCGGTGCCTCCCAGTTGACCAGTTGCTACGTTGATGCTGTCGAGAACGAAACCGTCCACCAGCTTCTCGAAGGCTTCAGGATAGGCGACACTGTCGGCAGAAATGATACTGACGGACTTGAATATCTTCACGTAGGGAAGCCGGCCCCGCAAACGTTCCACAGAGTTGGGAGCAATTTCGCTGTGAAGCTGGACGGTCGTGATTCCGCTTTGCTCCAACAGCCGCTCAAGTTCATCTATTTCTTCTATATGGGTTACCAGCACTGCTTCCACCGACGGCGGCAATGCGCGAGAAATGTCCCTCGCAACAGCAGCAGAAATAAAGTCCGGGCTATTATGTCTTTGGCCGACCAAGAGGCCGATGGCGTCAGCACCGAGCTCAGCAGCTATCAAGGCATCTTCGTGTCGTCTTATTCCACAAATTTTAACGTACATTAACGCTGGCGATTAAAATGGGAAAGAGGATGACGAACCTTGTTAGACCGACTTGACTCCTCAACTTCTGTTTTGATTTCCAGAAATCCCGCTTGCTTCAATTGCTGATTCAACGCGGGAAGATCGGATTCGAGTAATTTGTGCCACGCGTCCATCATCGGTCCGACTTTTGTCTGGAGATCCGCGACGGCGTCCTTCACCGAGGCTGTCGGCGCAGCATCTGCGCCTTGGATGTCGTTGAACAGTCGCATCGTCGATTCCAAAACGAACAGCGAAGGTGGAGCACCTGGCCGCGGATGCGGCGGCCCAAACTTCATGAGTGTTTGAGCAAAGGCCTCCAGTTTCTGCGTGACGTCAGGTCGCTCCGCAGCCTTTGCTTTGAGTTTCGTTAGCTGCTCGGCGATGTCGTCGAACTTCTTGCCGATCGGCGCCAGCTTAAGGCGCAGCTGATACAACTGCCACGAGAGATCGAACTGTTCCTGAAGGTCGGCGGCCGACGTTTTAACACGTGGATCCATTGCAACGGTCAACGGTTGGCTGAAGGTTTTGCCGCCGATCGCCAACATAACCGTGTAATCACCCGGCGCGGCCCACGGTGATGTCGCCTCCGGTGCCGTGTTGCGATACGTCGCAGAGATCGGAAACTCCGGTTCCACATCGGGGACCGGTGTGTAATGCATGTCCCACAGAAACCGATGCATGCCTGCTTTCGTTGAAACCGATTGCGGCGGTCGAATCCAATAGCTCGGAATTTTGAGCCGCTTCGGATTTGCCTCGACCGGCGCGTCCGCGCTCGAATGTTTCCTAACTGACTGGCCTTTGCCGTCTTTGATCTCGATTGTTACCGGACCACTCGCATCTTTCAAAAGGAAATAATCGATCATTGCGCCATCGGGCGGATTTTCGCCGGCCGGTTCGTCCGGCGGCAAGGGCGTGTCGGTGTTCAGGTTCACGCGAACGCGCAACGCAGTTTGCGGTTTGAACAGCAGATTCTCGCGCTGGCTCCTGCTGAGTTGTCGCAGCGGTGTGAGGTTGTCGAGGGCCCAGAACCCGCGACCATGCGTCGCCACGATGAGATCGTCGTGCTTAATCATAAGATCGCGCACAGAACTCGCTGGCAGATTCAATCGCAACGATTCCCAGTTCGCGCCGTCATCGAACGAGACGTAAAGGCCTTTTTCGGCTCCAGCGAACAGGAGACCTTTTCGTTCCGGATCTTCCCGAACTGCGTTGACGATTTGGCCGACCGGTATTCCGTTAGTAATCTCGATCCACGTTTTCCCGCCATCGTGCGTCGCAAAAATGTGCGGCCGCAGATCGTCGATTCGCATGGCGTTGACCGCCGCGTAAGCGGTGTTCGCATCGAAATGTCCCGCTTCGATCAGCGAAATCTTCTGCCACGCCGAAATACTTGCCGGCGTCACGTTAGTCCAGGTCTTTCCGCCGTCGGTCGTGAGATGGATCAAGCCGTCGTCGGTCCCGCACCAGATCCGGCTCGCGTCGAGCGGTGACGGCGCAACGGTGTAAATCACGCCGCGCCGACGAGCCTGCTTTGTTGCATCTTCTTTGTATTTTCCAATGCTCGCCGGCAGCTCGTAGTTCGGTCGCGACAAATCCGGACTGATCTTTCCCCAGTGGTCGCCACGATCGCGTGTCTGCCAGAGCGTGTTTCCAGCGAAGAAGAGCAAATGCGGATCGAGCGGCGAAAAGACAACCGGCTCGGTGCGCAACATCCCGAAGTCTTCTGTTTGCACCGGCACGGGAAGTATATTTTGCGCCTGACCGGTTCGGCGATTGAATCGCGTCAGTTTACCGCCAATGATAATGTCTGAATCGATCGGATCGGCGACGACGTATCCGTATTCCTCTGCCGCGACCGGCTGCCAATCGCGGAACGTGATCTCGCCCTCATCGCCGCGGCTTTTGATTCCGACCGAACCGCTTTCCTGTTGGCCGCTGTAAAGCCGATATGGAAACGAGTTGTCCGCGCTAACGTGATACAACTGCGCCGTCGGCTGGTTATACCACGAGCTCCAGCTCTTGCCGCTGTTCACGGTGACGATCGCGCCCTGGTCCGAACCGAGAAGAATGATGTCGGGATTATTCGGATTGATCCAAACGTTTTGATAATCGTCGCCGCCGGGTGCGCCGCGCCAGCCGTCCCACGTTTTGCCGCCGTCAGTCGATTTCCAACAAACCACACTCGCCGAGTACACGATCTGCGGATTTTTTGGATCGAACCGCACCACCGGGAGATCGCCACCGCCGATTGCAAGTCCGGGCCGCGGATCGTCGGTCGTGCCGCTCCAGGTTTCGCCGGCGTCGTCCGAACGATAAAGTTTGGCGATCGTCTTTGTCCGAATCGCGGCGAACAATGTTTTCGGCGCGCTCGGCGCGATCGCCATGTTCGCCTGGATGATGTTGCTCGGCAGACCTTTGGTTAATTGGCGCCACGTATTGCCGCCGCCGGTGGATTTAAAAATGCCGCCGCCCTCGCCGTGGAACACGCCGTTTTCCCACGGTCCTTCGCGCGATTCCCACAGCGCCGCGTAAACAATCTGCGGATTGCTCGGATCGATCTGCACATCGCTCGCGCCGACGTTCTCATCGCGGTACAACACCTTTTCGAATGTCTTCCCGCCATCGAGCGATCGATAAATGCCGCGCTCTTCGTTAGGCCCGTAGGGATGCCCGGCTACGGCAACAAAGATGCGGTCCGGATTTTTTGGATCGACAGCTACCTGCGCAATCTGCTGACCGTCGCGTAATCCGAGATGCCTCCAGCTTTTTCCGGCGTCAATCGATTTATAAATGCCGTCGCCGACCGAAAGATCAGGCCGATGCAATCCTTCGCCGCTCCCGACATAAATAACATTCGGATTTGAAATTGAAACCGCGATTGCGCCGACTGATGCCGTCGGCTGATCATCAAAGATCGGCTGCCATGTGCACCCGTAGTCGATGGATTTGAAAACGCCGCCGTTTACCGGCGCCATGTAGAAAACATTCGGCTGCGACGGAACCCCTGCGATCGCGCGTGTTCGCCCGCCGCGATAAGGTCCAATATTCCGCCAGCGCAGAATCGAATCGAACTCTCCCGCGCGTGCCGGCCCAATCCC
>JBKPQL010000092.1:0-32530 GCA_046734045.1 Verrucomicrobiota bacterium | reverse complement strand
GGGGAGCGAACTACCTGGGCGACACGTGCTGGCATCTATTTCTGCGCGGCCGCGATCTATTACCTCTCGGTCAGTGGCGTGGCCTGCGTCGGTATGGAAAGCATGCTGCGCTACGAATTTTGCGTACACGCTTTGATCGTTCTGGCGTTTTTGAATTTTCTGCGTCAATTTCCTACGCCGCCGATGCTTGTGCGGGGATTCGGCATCGCCGCAGTAGCGCTTTTCAGCGCTGCTGGGCTGTGCGTACAGGGGTGGTACGTCTGGAATTTCACTCGGGGCAACTGGGTCGCTTAGCAGAAGATGAAAACAAAAGTCGCCATTATTGGAGCCGGCCCAGCGGGTTTGACTGCGGGCTACCGCCTTTCGAAGGAGGACGTCGACGTCACGGTTCTGGAAGCCGATCCGACTTATGTCGGCGGTATTTCCCGGACGGTGACTTACAAGGGGTTTCATTTCGACATCGGCGGGCACCGTTTCTTTTCCAAATCTAAGGCGGTCGAAGATCTGTGGACCGAGATTTTGCCTAACGACATGTTGGTGCGTCCGCGGTCCTCGCGTATTTTTTACGACGGCAAATTTTATTCCTACCCGCTCAAACCCTTCGAAGCGCTGCTCAAGCTTGGGATCGTCAGGTCCACACTCTGCGTTCTCTCGTGGTTAAAAGCGCGCCTTTTTCCAATGCGTAACCCGCGAAATTTCGAGGAGTGGGTGAGCAATCAATTCGGTAAGCGCCTCTTCAACACATTCTTCAAGAGCTACACCGAAAAAGTCTGGGGGATGAGCTGCAAGGAAATTTCCGCCGACTGGGCCGCGCAGCGCATCAAAGGACTTTCGCTCGGCAGCGCGATCAAGAACGCGCTGATTCCGCAGCGCTACAACGGCGACCGCAGCAAAGTTATAAAGACGCTGATCAATTCCTTTCGCTATCCGCGCAGAGGTCCGGGAATGATGTGGGAGGCGTGCGGCCAAAAAATGAAGACACTAGGTGGCAAGCTCGAGATGGGCTGCAGAGTGACCCGTTGCTCGTATGACGAAGTCTCCGGCAATTGGAGTATTGAGTACAAGGATCGACAAAACGATCTGCATACAATCGGGGCGGAACACTTGATTTCATCCGCGCCGATGCGGGAGCTGGTGTGTGGATTGTCGCCGGCCGTGAGTGAGCGGACGAGACGCGCGGCTGAAAGCCTCAAGTATCGCGACTTTCTCACCGTGATGTTGATCTTGAAAGATCGACACATGTTCGACGACAACTGGATCTATATTCACGATCCGAGCGTGAAGGTCGGCCGCGTCCAAAACTTCCGTTCCTGGTCCCCGGAGATGGTGCCCGATCCGGACAAGGTCTGTTACGGTCTCGAATATTTCTGTTTCGAACATGACGGCCTTTGGGAATCGAGTGACAGCAAGTTGATCGACCTCGCCCGCCGCGAACTGATTCAGATCGGTCTGGCAAGGTTAGGCGACTTCATCGACGGCTGCGTAGTTCGCCAGAAGAAAGCGTATCCGGTTTATGACGACGATTACGCGCGGCATGTCGCCACCATCCGTCAGGAACTGGAGACGCGTTATCCGAATCTGCATCTCGTCGGTCGCAACGGCATGCACAAATACAACAATCAGGACCACGCCATGATGACGGCGATGTTGTGCGTGGAAAATATTCTCGCCGACACCAAGCTTTACGATCTCTGGCAGGTCAACAGCGACGCCGAATACCACGAAGCAGGTCCCGCAGCGACTGAAGAAACAACCGGCCCAGGGCTACGGCTTGTTCCAACGCGCGTAGTCGCCGCTCCCGAGCTCGCGCCGGAAGGATAATTTGGGCGGATTTACGGGCGAATCTCGACCATTGTTCCGTCCGACGTAACGCGCCAAAGCTCTTCGATCTCCTCGTCGGTCAGCGCGATGCAGCCAGCCGTCCAGTCATGCAGGCGATGAAAAGCCCCGATCCAGCCGCGCCCGTTTTGGATTCCGTGGATCATAATGTCGAATCCGGCTGAAACACCGTGAGCCGCAGCGCGTGCCTTATCCTCGGCCGACGGGTAAGAGATGTGCAACCCGAGGTGAAAATTGCTCTGCGGATTTCGACTGTCGATGTTGTAAATGCCTTCGGGTGTTTTGTTGTCCCCTTCCTGTTCCTTTGCACCGACAGGGTTGCGGCCGAGCGCAACACGATAGCTTTTCAGCGTTTTGCCATTGGCGAGGACCGACAATTTCCGAGCTGATTTTTCAATGACAATCCGGTCGATCATCGTTCCGGTCGGCAGTGGGTGCCAAACGTGATGCGCATACAAGTAAGTGAAACAAACCAGCGCAAGCCCCGCGACAATCAGCAAGATCGTTCTCCGCATCATATAGCGGCCGTTCCTACCTCTGTCATTCCGAGGGAAGTCGAACGGGTCGAGGAACCCTAACTATTTCCCTCAAATTCTCCCACTGGCGGGCACGAGCAAAACAGGTTCCGATCACCGTAAACGTTGTCGATCCTCCCCACGGCTGGCCAGAATTTGTGTTCGCGCGTCCAGGGCGCTGGGAAAGCTGCTTGTTGGCGCGAGTAAGGCCGCTCCCATTTGTCGGAGGCGATTTGCCGTGCGGTGTGCGGCGCGTTTTTGAGCAAGTTATTTTGTCGGTCTTGTTTTCCGCTGGCGACCGCTTCGATCTCTGCGTGGATGGAAATCATCGCGTCGCAAAAACGATCAAGCTCATGTTTCGGTTCGCTTTCGGTCGGCTCGATCATCATTGTTCCGGCGACCGGCCAGGAAACCGTCGGTGCGTGAAATCCGTAATCCATCAAACGCTTAGCCACGTCTTCCACTTCGATCCAGGCGCTTTTCCATTGACGAAGATCGACAATGCATTCATGCGCGACGAGGCCGTGTTTGCCTTTGAAAAGAACTGGAAAGTAAGAGTCAAGCCGTTTGGCAATGTAATTTGCGTTTAGAATTGCGGCCTCGCTGGCGCGTTTCAGCCCCTCGGCGCCCATCATGCGGATGTACATCCACGTGATGGTAAGAATGCTGGCGCTGCCCCACGGAGCCGCTGCAATGTTACCGCCTTTGCCTCCGCCGTGGCGGTAATCAGAGCCGACTCTGCCGCTGGGCGGACGCTTCCCGTGTTCTCCTTCGCCAAAGAGAATTCGGCCGGTCTCCGGATCGAGAACGAATTCGCGCGGAAGATACGGCGCAAGATGTTTGGCAACCCCGATCGGTCCTACGCCCGGCCCGCCGCCGCCGTGCGGAATGCAAAATGTTTTGTGCAGATTCAGGTGGCAAACATCGGTCCCGTAATCTCCGGGACGGCAAAGACCGCATTGCGCATTCATGTTCGCGCCGTCCATATAAACCTGGCCGCCGTGCGCATGCACAATGTCGCAGATTTCGCGGATGGTCGGCTCGAAAACGCCATGCGTGGAAGGATACGTCACCATCAACGCAGCGAGATCGCGCGCGTATTCATCGGCCTTGGCGCGCAGATCAGCAATATCAATGTCGCCATCCTTCAAACAGGCGACCGAGACAACTTTGAATCCGGCCATAACGCCGCTGGCTGGATTAGTTCCGTGCGCCGAGGTGGGAATCAGACACACGTTCCGGTGCGCTTCACCGCGCGACGCGTGGAACTCGCGAATGGCGAGCAGACCTGCGAATTCACCTTGCGATCCAGCATTAGGCTGCAATGAAATAGCGGCGAACCCGGTAATCTCGGCTAGCCACTCCTCAAGCTGCTGGCAAATTTCCTTGTAGCCTGCCGTTTGATCGGGGGGCGCGAAAGGATGCAGCTTGGAAATCTCGGGCCATGAGATCGGGAACATTTCCGCGGTCGCGTTGAGTTTCATCGTGCACGAGCCGAGCGGAATCATCGAAGTCGTAAGCGACAGATCACGCGATTCCAGTTTCTTGAGATAACGCAGCATTTCCGTCTCGGTGTCGTGCGTGTTGAAGATCGGATGAGTGAGGAATTCTGAAGTGCGGATTGCAAGTTGCGGGATGCGGATCGGCGGTTCGCCAAGATTGTCGTCTGCGAAATCGCGCACCGTCGTGCCGCGAAAGATCGACATCAGCAGTTCGATGTCTCGCGGTGTTGTCGTTTCGTCGAACGAAATACCCACCGCGCGAGGGCCGAGCGCGCGCAGATTGCAGCCGGCTTTTGCAGCGTGCTCCAAAATGACTTCGCTGGATTCAACTTCCACGCGAATTGTGTCGAAGAAATTTTCGTGCGCGACTGTGCAGCCAAGTGCCTGCAGACCGTCTGCGAATTGGCTCGTCAGGCGATGAATGCGTTCGGCGATGGCGCGCAGTCCCTTCGGTCCGTGATAAACCGCGTACATCGATGCGATGACAGCGAGAAGAACCTGTGCTGTGCAGATGTTGCTTGTCGCTTTGTCGCGACGGATGTGTTGCTCCCGCGTTTGCAATGCGAGGCGGTACGCTGGACGGCCTTCAGCATCGTGTGACACCCCGACAAGCCTGCCAGGCATGTGACGCTTGAATTGATCGCGCGTGGCAAAGTATGCCGCATGCGGCCCGCCGAATCCCAGCGGCACACCGAAGCGCTGCGTGTTACCGACCGCAACATCGGCACCGAATTCGCCCGGCGGTTTCAGCAACGTCAGCGCTAAGATGTCTGCCGCGGTGACGACAAGCGCGCCTGCGTCGTGCGCTTGACTGATAAATTCGCGGTAATCGTAAATCGCGCCGTCGGTGGCGGGATACTGGACGAGGGCACCAAAAACAGTGTCGTCGAATTTGCAACGAGAGTAATCGCCGATCTTGATCTCGATCCCGAGCGGCTTCGCACGCGTTTGCACGACGGCAATCGTTTGCGGGTGACAATTATCGGCGACGAAGAAGGCTTTCCGATCCGGTGCGACGGCGTGACAAAGCGACATCGCTTCCGCGGCGGCAGTGGCTTCGTCCAACAGCGATGCATTGGCGACGTCGAGTGCCGTCAGGTCGATGATCATTTGCTGAAAATTGAGCAGCGCTTCGAGTCGGCCTTGTGCAATTTCCGCCTGATACGGCGTGTAAGCGGTGTACCACCCGGGATTTTCCAGGATGTTTCGCTGGATGACCGGTGGCGTAATGCAGTCGTAGTAACCGGCGCCGATAAACGAGCGGGCGACTCTGTTTTTCATGGAGATTGCGCGAAGCTCGGCGAGCGCTTCAGTTTCCGATTTCGCTTTCGGCAAGTTCAGGTCGCGAACTAACCGGATGTTCTTCGGAACGGCTGCGTCGATCAGGGCATCGAGATTTTCAAAGCCCACTTCGCGCAACATCGCGCGAACTTCTTCTTCGCTTGGCCCGATATGGCGACGCGCGAATGAATCGATGTCGATTTTTCCTTCGCGCGTTTGCATGGAAAGAGACTACGGCGCGCGAGACGCGCTTCAACTCTCGAGCGCTGCTTGCGCTGCCGCTAATCGCGCAATCGGAATCCGAAACGGGCTGCAACTGACGTAATCCAAGCCGAGCCGGTGACAGAATTTGACGCTGGCGGGTTCCCCGCCGTGTTCGCCGCAAATCCCCAGTTTAATGTCTGGGCGCGCCTTGCGGCCGAGGTCGCGAGTAATTTCCATTAAACGCCCCACGCCCTTTTGATCGATCGACGCGAACGGATTTGTATCCACGATATCGAGCTCGGCGTAGGCGGGAAGAAAACTGCCGGAATCGTCCCGGCTCATTCCAAGCGTAGTCTGCGTGAGATCGTTTGTGCCGAAGCTGAAGAACTCGGCGTCGCGCGCGATCTGATCCGCCACGAGCGCGGCGCGAGGAATTTCGATCATTGTTCCGACCAGGTATTTGAATTTTGCTCCCCTTTCTTTCGCAACGTCGTCAGCGACACGGCGGACAATGTCGATCTGCAACTTTAACTCGCGTGGAAATGCCACCAGCGGAATCATAATTTCTGGATGCACCCTGATCCCGTTGGCTTGTACTTCCGCGGCGGCTTCAAAGATTGCGCGGGCTTGCATCTCGGAAATCTCCGGAAACGTGATCCCGAGGCGGCAACCGCGGTGTCCGAGCATCGGATTGAATTCGTGCAGCTCGTGAACACGGCGAGAGATTTGTTCAACGGGCACGCCGAGTTTGTTTGCTAGCTCGTTCTGCTGCGCGTGATCGTTAGGCAGAAACTCGTGCAGCGGGGGATCGAGAAAGCGAATCGTGGCGGGCAAACCTCCTAGCGCAGTGAAAATGCCAATGAAATCTCCGCGCTGATATGGAAGCAGTTTGGCTACGGCGCGGGCGCGCTCGTCCTTGGTGCCGGCGAGAATCATTTCACGCATGGCGTCGATACGGTCACCTTCAAAAAACATGTGCTCGGTGCGGCAAAGCCCAACGCCTTCGGCGCCAAACGCGATTGCATTCGTCACTTGTTCAGGCGTATCCGCGTTTGTGCGAATGCCGAGCGCGCGGAACTCATCCGCCCATTTCATCAACTTGGAATACTCGCGGTATGTTTCGCTTTTCTTCGGGTCGAGCGAACGATCGATCAGCACCTGCACAATTTCGGAGGGCGCAGTGGCGACTTGTCCGGCAAAAACTTCGCCGGCTGTTCCATCGATGGAAATGTAATCGCCCTGCGCCAGCGCGGTGCCGTTCGCGCTCAGAGTGCGTTTTTGGTAATCGATCTGAATCCCGGTGGCGCCGCACACGCACACTTTGCCCATTTGCCGCGCTACCAACGCGGCGTGCGACGAAACACCGCCGCGCGAAGTGAGAATTCCCTCGGCAGCGATCATGCCGCGCAGATCTTCCGGCGAAGTTTCGATGCGCGCGAGGACGACCTTGTCGCCTTTCTCAGCACGCCGCACGGCTTCTTCTGCGCTAAAGACAACGTGACCGGAAGCGGCGCCTGGCCCGGCGGCCAAACCGCTGCCGATTTTTTTTGCCGCTTTCGCTGATTGTCGGTCGAAGATCGGCGCCAAAAGGTGAGCCAACGAGTCCGCCGGGATGCGCCGCACCGCATCCTTTTTTGTGATTAATTTTTCATCGACCATGTCGACCGCAATGCGAACCGCCGCGTGGCCGGTGCGTTTGCCGTTGCGAGTTTGCAGAATGTACAGCCGGTTTTCCTCGACGGTGAACTCGAGGTCTTGCATGTCCTTGAAGTGATGCTCTAGAATTGTGCGGACCTTCATTAATTCTTTGTGGGCAGAGGGCATTTCCTTTGCCAGATCAGAAATGGGATGCGGCGTGCGAACACCTGCAACGACGTCTTCACCCTGGGCATTGATCAAATACTCGCCATAGAAAACTTTCTCGCCTGTAGCTGGGTCGCGCGTGAATGCGACTCCTGTTGCGCTCGTTTCTCCCATGTTCCCGAACACCATCGTCTGCACATTCACCGCCGTTCCCCAATCATGGGGGATTCCGTATTTTCGGCGGTAAACGATGGCGCGATCATTCATCCACGATCCGAAAACGGCACCAATTGCGCCCCAGAGTTGCTCGTTTGGATCTTGGGGAAACGATTTTCCGGTGCGATCCTTTATCAGCGCCTTGAAACGCTGCACGAGTTCTTTCAAATCCGCGACGGTTAGTCTGACATCCGGGAAGTCATGCTTGCCGTAACGCTCGTCCTTCAGATGCTCAATCACGGTCTCAAAAGGTTCGTGGTCCTCGCCCGGGCGTTTCTGAACGCCCATCACGACGTCGCCATACATCTGCAGAAAGCGCCGATACGAATCCCAGGCGAAACGCGCGTTGTTTGTGTTCTTTGCAACAGTCTCGACTACCGCGTCGTTCATCCCGAGGTTTAAAATGGTGTCCATCATTCCCGGCATGGAATCTCGCGCGCCCGAACGCACGGAAACCAGCAGCGGCCGCTCCGTGTCGCCCAGCTTTTTACCCACGGATTTCTCGACCTTAGCCATTGCCGCTGCGACCTCCGCCTCCAACTCCGGCGGGTAAGAGCGGTTGTGATCGTAAAAGTAAGTGCAAAGCTCGGTTGTGATTGTGAAACCCGGCGGGACAGGCAGACCAATACGTGTCATCTCGTGAAGGTTTGCGCCCTTGCCACCGAGCAACGGTTTCATGCTCCCGGCTCCGTCAGCATGACCATCGCCAAAGTAATAAACGTAGCGAGGCGCTTTCGTCCTTTTTCCGCGAGCGGTTAGACGCGCCGTTCGTGTCGATCTTGTTTTCGCTCTTCGAATTGTCGTTCGTGAGCTGAATTTTCGTTTTGTGACCATGACTCTGAAGCTGCGAAACCCTCAAATAGGGGAAAGCGCCAAAGTAGTTTCGGGCGGTGTGGTGTCAACGATCTGGTCGTGGCCGAACATAGAAAACAGACTCGGCTGTAGTGGCGGGCGTGTCGCCCGCAAGGAAAGAGCATCGCAGCCGGCACGGCTGCCTCTTCAGAATCGAAATCAGCAGCCAGAGTGACTAAGCCGGTGCGCCTTCGTTATTTGTCAGAACCTCAGCAATCGCTGCCGTAAAGTCATCTGCGCCGCTGGTCGGCACGATGATGCTGTTGCGGCGGCCATAGGTTTCCTCTGTGATGCGCAAAAATTTCCCGCGCTCGTTTTCTCGGAGCTCCACGTAGAAACGTTTGCGCTCAATCTGCAGTTCTTTCGCCTCGATGATGCTATCCATTCTTCTGAGACCGCCGACTCTACCGCAGTCGATTTGCAGAATGGAAGCAAAATCCGTAGCCTTTTTTGCCTTTGTCGGCAGGGATCGTGGTAGGGGTGATTGACTCAATCGCCTGTACTACATCCACCTCAGAGCCGACGATCTGGCCTCTGCCGGGTTGTCGAACGTCCTGCTTGGACCCAATGGTTTAGTCAGTGGCAAAAGCCTCTCCGGTGCATCTTGAGGACGACCTAAGAGGCTCTCGCGTTAATCGCGCTGGCGTTTGATCGATCACTGCACAGAAAGGCGCGTGGCGTGGACTGTGCCTGTGTCCTCAAAAAGGAAGTTTCCACCAACGTCGAAGAACTTCTGAACATAGGTACCGTCGAAACTATTGCGGTCGGTGCTGACGACGGTGTTTGGTTCGGTCAACTCGAAGCGGTAGGTCCCAGGAGGGTTGCCGACGGTCCATCCTACATGGAAGAGCTTGACGCCCCTGGCTGAGATCTGTTTATAAGTGCCCTGGCACTGTCCCAGTGAGAAACTGGGGCTTTCGATTTCCAGCCCGTCATTATGCCATTGCTGGTAAGTTTCAAACGGCGACATCGGGTTGTTGGGATTGTTACTGGTATAAGTGACATCCCATAAACCCACGATAGGGGCGCCATCGGCCGCTTTCAGCGTCGGCGGAAGCGCAAAGACGCCAAGCACCAGCAGAATTGTTGCGAATATAATGTTTAATTTTTTCATTTAATTTTCCTTTTGTTGGTTTGGCCTTCTTTGACTTCTCATCGTGAGAAGTCATTTCTAGCCGTTCACCGATGTACTGCAGGAAATCCGGCGCGAGGTTACGCGAAAAATGCGAATTTTTTGCGCTGACTAAAAACCACGGATTGCACGGATGGTATCGCATTCTTTAATGTGCATTTTGCTGAAGCGGCAGCGTGCCGATAAAGCCATGCTCTTGTCCGTTGGAGTCAAAAGTGGAGCCACAGATCTGCTGGAGATCATTGTTGCCCCAAACTAAGGCGAACACTTGATAGGGAGATCCGTTCACCGTAACCATCCCCGAGCGGGTTCCGTCCGGATCCCTAAACGATCCGGCTAGGTCGTTCCCGTCGTTGATTGAGGAAAGCCGAGCAGTTACCGAGCCCGGAAATTGAAACGGTGAAAATGTTTTTCCCGACAGAATGAATGGAGTGAATGGACCTTTAGGATAGGGATCGGTGTAACCGATGCCGGTGATCGAACCCGCGTCATTGATGGCAAAGGCGTTTGTCTGCGGCCCAAAGGGGTTTGCTATGTCCTGGTACTGTCCGGTTTGCAGGAGAAACGCATGCTCGACGGGCTGGGACAGATCGTAAATGCCCACAATGGCGCCAGCCGAGTTAACTCCGGTTACTTCGGTGTCCGCGTGGGAGCCGGGAAAGTCTATCTGCTTCCACGTTCCGCCCGTATAGGAGAACCCGTGGAGTGCCCCCGACGCATCCGCAAACGTCCCGACGATCATTCCGCCGTCGTTAATTTTATAGGCGTCGGTGAACAATGCGCCAGGAAAGTCCAAGGTAGAATACTTCGACCCATTAAAGAAGAATCCATGCTGCCTACCGGCGGTGTCGTTGTAAAAACCAACCGCTTCCGCGGCGTTGTTGATTCCAGCCACGGTTGTGAAGGTCGCGCCCGGGAAATCGACGAAGGTCGGCGTAAACTCCACATGACCGGTGCAGACCGCTGATGGGCCCGTCAATAGGCCAAACGGGGCGCCTATCTCAAAGAAATTGTACTGGCCGTTATACGATCGTGATCGGGTCGATCTCGTGTAAAAATCGATGAACATCGCCTCAGTCACATGATAGGTAAACGATCCTCCTGGCAGGGCAACGCTGCTCTCTTCGAAAATCGAGACCGGGTCGGCAACCTCGAGAAGATCGAGACCTGCATCGCCGGTCAAAAAGGGGGAACTGCTATCACACCGTTGATCATTGCTCACAAAAGGGAAGTCCCATCCGGGCGTGAAGTTGTTTGTGAACGGATCATCCATCCACTCGGCGATTTCATGGCTTAAAAGGTAAACGTCGGGAACGTTCTCATTCGCATAATGGTATCCTGTAGCGATAAATGTTTGGAGATCGTTGCCATGAAGGCTGGTGACGCCGTGGTAACCAAAAGAATCCGGCGTTACAATCTTGCCCCAGACCATGATTGGCAGGGTACCGGCAGATACGTGAATAGCGCTTAGTATTTGGTCATTCATACTGAAAACAAAACCGGTATCGACTACCGGAACCACATGACCGACGCCATCATCATAATAAGAAAACAGCCCATCCGGGACATTGATGGTTTGGGTGGGAGCCACCGTCGGCGTCCCCAGGAGAACGTGATAATTCGGTGCTCTGGTCGAAACCGAATCCCAAAAATTTGCGCGTTGAAAAGCGTCACCCCATTGCGTATTGCCCACGTGCACGCTGGTGTTGTTGAAATTGTAATTTTGAAAGATGGGAGAATTAATGATCCCTCGTATCGGCGTTTGCCCGTCGATGATGTCTGTGCTGGCGTCGAACACGTTGCCATCGGCAAAGACGAAACGAATTGGAATCAGCACCGTTGGAATGACGGTCGTCGCCGAGCCCTTTTTGGGATCAGTTCCCACCATGGTGTAGTTGTAAACCAAGCCGTTGTAGGTGAACGAATCGCTCCAATGCGGTATGGTGCTCACATTCGCGGCGTTTGGATCGAGCTTTCCATGGTTTAAGTCGAGCGTCCGGCCAACGTGACCTGAGGGGCCTCGTCCTATATTTTGTCCGCTGATAGATTGCAGCGATCTCATTTCGCTGCGACCGAGGCCAACCATATTCTCCTGGTTAGGCTTGCCAATTGCGATCAGTGAGCTCTCTCCAAGTGAAAAAAAAGCGGCCGCTTCACTAGCGTCGCAATCGATCCCGGAGACGGACGATACTAGTGATGATATCAACACTAAGCTCTTAAAGATCGCTGGCTTGGTGAATGCATTTCTCGTATTGCGTATGCTTCCAATCGCGCTGACGGTTTTCATGATTTTTCGTTTTGTTGTTTTGGCCTTCTCTGGCTCCGAAACCTTTCGGGGTCATTTCTGGCCGTTCGCTGGTGTACTGCAGGAAATCCGGCGAAAGGTTACGGGGGAAATGCAGAAAACCTGAGAACCACGGATTATGCGGATTTCGCGGATAAGGTTTTTCACACGGAAGGAAAGCGAGAAAACCAAGTGATTGCAGTTGTTTCCAAGGCACTGCTAACCTCGTGAGAGATGAAATTCAGCGAGTTGGTTCGATTGCTCGAGCGTGAGGGCTTCCGCTTGATAAAGCAGAAGGGCTCGATTCGCTACTACGCGAAAGCTGGCCATCCGCATCTGATTCGTGTAGATTTCCACGAAGCGAAGGAGGTCCCGACGGGCACCTGCCACGCGATCTTGAAAGCGGCCGGTCTGAAACGAAAATAAAGAATCATGATTACACTGCCATATTCACTGGTTATCGAAGCCACCGACGAGCCTGACTTTTTCGGCTTTCATTCTCCCGATCTGGAGGGTTTCACCGGCATCGGCCACTCTGTCGAGGATTGTCTCTACAAGGCGCGTTGGGGGATGGCAGACCATGTGGAGATGCTGCGCGACCAAGGCTTAGCGGTGCCTGCACACAATCCGAATCCGACGATAGTGATTCAGAACGAGCCGAAGCTACAAACGGCGTGACCTCTGAAGAGCGGTCTTCCTTTTCTTCGTTATCTTTTCGAAGGAGAAACCGCGGATCACGCGGATGTCACGGATTTGGGAAGCGCAACCAAATAGTTACGACCGCTCATCACGCGAACAGACACGAAAGAAAGTTCGCCCTTGGTTGATTCGCGTCCATTAGCGTAATTCACGGGCAAAATTCAGAAAGAAGTTCGCGGTCGCGATGGTGCGGGTACCCGGGCGATTGCGGTCAATCGCCCCTACCTTTTTGCTACTTGTTTTGGCGCGAGGGAGGCGACGATTTTTTCGAAGCGTGGATCGCCGCGTAGAGAATCCCACACCGGACTTAGACGCAGCTCGCCGTACGTTGGACCGCACGGGATTTTCGCGACTATCGCGAGTTGCTCGATCGCCAGGTCGCGTTCGCCCGTCCAGGCATAAATCCACGCCAGATTGGATACAAGCGGCGGACCATCTAGAGTGTCTTTTGCGATGGGCAAGAGCTCGACCGCCCGCCGCCCTTCGCGCAGCGCGTCTTCTTTCCGCCCAAGTGCGGCGTCGATGACGCCCAAACTAGAAATCAGAGACGCGTCATCAGGCCGTGCGCGCACGGCTGCTTCCTTCTCTGTATGCGCGGCATTAAATGCGGCGCTGGCCGCAGGCAGATCTCCTTTCATACGAGCGACTACGCCTACCCAAAAGTCACGGCTAAATCCATCATCAAGAGGATTCTTTTCCGGAAGTACCGTCGCGAAACGACCAGCGGCGACAAAATCACGCTCGAACAGAGCAAGTTGAAAGCGCTCCGGCTTCACACTTTGATCCTCTGCGGAGGCGGGATCATCCGCCAGAATCCTTTCAATCACCGTGTGCCAGGGTCGGATATCGGCTCGTGAATGCATTTCGAGGTCACCGTCGCGGGTTATCCTCAAACCGAAATGCGGCCGGCCATCATTCGGTTTGAGAGCGAGCGCGCGATCCAAAGCCTTACCAGTTTCTTCGTAAGCTCGCGATCGGAAGTAAGTCCCTACAACATTCAAGACCAAAAAAATGTTTCGAGGATCCAGTTCACTCGCTCGTTCCAGATTATGGATGGCCTCCAACCACCGACCCTGCCGGCGGTCAATCAATCCAGTCACTTCAAAAACTTGTGGGTTGTTAGGCAAAGTGCGCCGGGCAATGGCAAGTTCGGCGCCGGCGCGGTCATAATCGAAGTAGCCCCAATAGAGGTGCACAGCCAGAGCAAGGTGCGCCTCGCCCGAGTCCGGTTTCAGCCGAAAAGCGGAATCTATTGCCGACTTCGCCAAGGCTAAACGGCTGGGCGTGTGATCAACTTGCGTGTTGTAAAACGTGTCGTGCGCCCGAGCCAACCAGCAATATGCGAGAAGAAAAGTGGGATCGCGACCGACTGCTTGATTAAGCAAGTCCAGCGCGTGGCGAAGAGTCTTCTCATTATTTGTGATCCCTGCCTCCTCGATCAAAGGCTTGGCGCGGACGTAAGAGTCGTAGGCAACAAGATCCTTAGTCGGCCGTTCTTGCATGGCTGCCTTTTCGCGAGTTGAAAGCTTGGTTCGAAGTCGATCGGCGATTGATTGCGCTACTTCCGTTTCAATGGCGAACACGTCATTCAAGTCTCGGTCATATTGCTCCGCCCAGATGCCGGCGTCTGTGCGAGCGTCCACTAGCTGCGCGTTGACGTGCACCTTTCCGCCCGAACGCCGCACCGTTCCCTCCAGCACATGCGACACACGCAGCGCATTGCCGATCTGCCGCACATCCTGTTTGCCGCGATATTGCATCACACTCGTGCGGCTGATGACTTTGAGCTCGGCGATTTTTGCGAGCTTGGTCAAAATGTCGTCCTGCACGCCATCGGCAAAGAATGCGTGCTCTTTCTCGTCGCTAAGATTTTCAAATGGCAGCACCGCAATGCCAGTCGTCAGTGGATGCCGCGTGAAATCACTTTTCGAAATGATCCATCCCGCTGCTGCTGCCAACGCAACCAAGGACGCGGCCAAAAGCCCACTTGTTGGATTGCGTCGCACCCATTTCACTCCGCGCATCAATGGCCCGGTGCGCCGGGCTAGGATGGGCTCGTGCTTCAACCAGCGTTCGAGATCTTCAGCCAGTGCGAGCGCGGAAGAATACCGACGGGCGGGATTTTTCTCCAAAGACTTGAGGCAGATTGTTGAGAGGTCGCGATCTATTTTTGGATTCCACAGCCGGGGTTGCCGCGGCTCTGTGTCGAGCAGTAACTTAATCGTTTCGTAAGTTGTTCCTCCAGCAAAAGGCGGATGACCTGTTAGTAGTTGGTAGAGCACTGCGCCAAGTCCATAAACATCTGTGGCGCTGTTGACCGCGTCGTTGTTTCCCACAGCTTGTTCCGGCGCCATGTAACTTGGCGTGCCCAAAACTTCCAACGTGCGCGTCACTGTGCTCTCTGTCTCGATCAGACGCGCCAAGTCGAAGTCGGTCAGATGCGGTTCACCTTTTTGATCAAGCAGGATGTTCCCCGGTTTGATATCGCGATGAAGAATGCCGTGCTCGTGTGCGTAATGAACCGTCCGCGCTACCTTGGCCATTAATTCAACCGCCTGTCGGATTGGCATTGGCTCACGCTTGACCAGTGCGTCAAGCTGGCCGCCTTCGACTAGCTTCATGCTGAAATAGCAGGAGCCGTCGCGCTCGCCGACTTCGTAGATGGCAACGATACCGGAATGATCAAGACTTGCGGCGGCTTCGGCTTCCCGTCGAAAGCGCTTTAGATGCGCTTCGGTGGCCCAATGGCCCAGCCCGATGACTTTGAGTGCGACGGTACGGTTGAGACTTTTCTGCCGCGCGCGATACACCACGCCCTGCCCCCCACGGCCGATTTCCTCCAGCAATTCGTAATCGCCAAAATCTCCGAGCATTTTTCCGCTCCGCGCCGATTTCTGCCGAGGTGGAACGCGTTCTCCGAACGCGTTGATCGTCTCGCCGCGGCGAGCCGATCCACCCTGGCACACGGCTTCTTGATCATCATCCGCGACCAAACCGAGACCCGTTTCTAACAGACATGCGCTGCAAAATTCTTGGGGCGCGTCAGCGAAGATTTTGGCGCCACACTTGCCGCAGATTTTAATTACGCTCGTCATGATCGGAGCATCGGTCGTGTCCCCTATCAGGTACTGCACCGAATTCCGTCACAGGTTACTCCCGCAACACAGCAATAAGATGCCGCAGCTCATCCTCAATGTCACCCGGTACCGCCACAGTGTGAGCAATCTCCTCCCGCAACAACAGTTGGTAACGCTTCCGAAACCGGTGAAACGCCTGCTTCACTGCATTCTCGGTCATTCCCAACTCACCGGCAATTTTAGCCTGCGAAAGCTGGCCCGATTCCCCAGTGAGTAGTTCTTTCAAGCAATCGAACAGCCGCGCGTTCTCCGCTGCGCCATATTCGTTCTTAAGTCGCACGAGCACTTGCTCCAGCATCGTTAACGCCCACCGGCGCTCATAAATCCGGTCCGGGCTCAAATTGTCTGCCGGTTCCAGATCGGCGTGCTCGCCGGAACGTAGTTTTTCCAATGGAATCAGTCTTCGGCCTTCGCCTCGCTTTACTGCCATTGCACGGTGTCGTTCGTTGGCGAGAAAATGTTTGAGTGATGTAAGCAGATAAGAACGCAAGCGCCCTTTTTCCTTGCGCACAGCATCCAAGTCCCGGCGTTCCAGGAGCAACGCCAAAAATCCTTGTGTAAGATCTTCGGCTTCCTCGGGGCTAGCACCCTGTCGTCTTACGAAGCCATAAAGCGGTCGCCAATAGGTACGGCAAAGTTTTTCCAGGGCCGCTTGCGCAGCCGGCGATTCACCCTGTGCAGTCAGCACCACGCTCCAGTGAGTTGTTATAAACGCGACCCCTCTGTTTTGTCCGGCAGCTGCCGGACAAACCCCAGTCAGTGACGTCACCTGATCATCAGCAGGCACGGTTTTGATCGAAATGAAAAGTCGCTCCAAAATCAAGCCAGCATCTTAAGGAAACACGTTGACACGACGGCTCATCCTGGACGGCCCGGGCGATTGAGGTCAATCGCCCCTACCAGGGTTGCGACGCTCGCCCCTCACTTTAGAATTTCGTGCGCGTGTTCGGACGAACGCGCTCGAGCATGCCGCGACGAACCGATACAAGATCCTACGAACCGCCGGAAGGCGAGCGTCCAGCGGTACCAGCACCGATCGAATTAGAACGCAGGCCGCACGATCCATACGCGGCTTTCCGATTCGGTGGTTTTGCCCTGTTCACTGCGGGTAATTTACTCTCGATCACCGGGCGTTTGATGCTGGCCGTGGCGTTGGAATGGGAGATTTATGCGCGGACCCATTCGGCGACTGCGCTTGGGCTGGTTGGATTGGTCATCGCAGTACCGGTGGTTGCATTGTCGCTGCCCGCCGGCCATCTGGCAGATCGATTCAGCCGAAAACGCATTATTCTAGTTTCGCAGGTCTTTAGTGCGTTCGCATCGGTGGCTCTCGCGCTGGTCTCGTGGAAACATTTGTCCGTTCCTCCAATTGCGCCGTTGCGCGAAGGCAACCAGGTGCTGACGGCAATCGCCGGGATCTTTGAGCGCCATCATCCAATATTCCATTTCGATGATGCATCGATTCCTCTCATGTACCTGCTTCTGTTTATCGGGGCATCGGCTCGCACATTTAGTTGGGCAGCGCGCAGTGCATTTTTCCCGACGCTGGTTTCCCGTGATGCGTTTTCCAATGCAGTCACGTGGAACAACAGCGTTTTTCAAATCGGATCAGTAGTTGGCCCTGCTGTCAGCGGATTGCTGGTAGCGTACGTGGGGTTTCCCTGTGTGTATCTGCTGGATGCGCTCTGCGCCTTTTCTTTTTTCTTTCTTGTTCTTCCGATCCGCCGGAGCACTCAAAAGCGAGAGCAAACTGAGGCGAGCACGTGGAAAAGCCTCATCGCCGGACTTCGGTTTGTGTTCCGCAGAAAGGTGATCCTGGCCACGATCACACTCGATTTATTTGCAGTGCTGCTTGGCGGCGCGACGGCATTGATGCCGATCTTTGCCGATCAAATCCTGCATCGTGGCCCCGTCGGACTCGGTTGGATGCGGGCGGCGCCGGCAATCGGGGCTTTCGGGATGGCGTTGGTGGTGGCGCATCTGCCGCCGATGAAACATGCGGGGAAAACTCTGCTCTGGTGCGTTACCGGTTTCGGAATCACGACTATCCTTTTCGGCTTGTGCAAAGTGTTTTGGTTATCACTCGGCCTGTTGTTTCTGATTGGAGCCTTCGACAGCGTCAGTGTCATCATTCGGGGGTCGATTGTGCAACTCGTTACGCCAGATGAAATGCGCGGGCGCGTTTCATCTGTGAACAACATTTTCATCGGCACATCGAATGAATTCGGTGCACTTGAGTCGGGATTGACAGCGGCGCTATTTGGCCCCGTGATTTCCGTTGTCGCTGGCGGCGTCGGAACAATAATCGTAGTGCTGGCTGTTGCCTTGCGCTGGCCACAGACCCGCAAAATCGGCGCACTCGACAAAGACCTGCGGTAAGATTGACAATTGGCTATGCGAGTTGCTGCTGCCCAAATTTCCTGCGCTCTCGGCGATCGCGGGGCAAACCTTTCCAAAGTTTATGACTTGGCGTCTCGCGCCAAACGATCGGGGGCCGACCTCATCGTTTTCCCCGAGATGATCGACACGGGTTATTCCATGCCGACGATTAGACAACATGCCGCCGCCTGGGAGAAAGGCGCAGTGCCGGAACTGCGAAAGATCGCGAAGAAATCGGGGATAGGAATGATCTGTGGAATTTCAGATCGCGAGGACGAATCCATTTACAACGCGCAGGTGTTTGTCGATGCCAGCGGCAAAATTGTTGCCAAATATCGTAAGACTCATCTGGTTACGGCTGCTCCGTTGGACGAGCGCTCCTGTTTTTCGCCCGGCAATGAGTTTGTTAGCTGCAAGATCGGCGAGTTCAATGCCGGACTAACGATCTGCTACGATCTGCGGTTTCCAGAAGTGTGTCGCACGCTCGCAGTCGAACATAACGTAAACCTGTTCGTCACCTCATCGGCGTGGCCGTCGGTTCGGATGGATCATTTGCAGATTTTGATGCGAGCGCGTGCGATCGAAAACCAGTGCTATCTCATCTTGGCCAATCGCGTCGGCACGGATGACGGCGTTACTTTCTGCGGGTCATCGGCGATCGTCGATCCTTCGGGCGCAATCGTCGCGAGTGCGTCAGTCGATCGCGAAGAGCTACTGGAAGCGGAAATTCTGGAGGACGCGATCAATTCCGTCCGAAGCCGCATGGCTGTATTCGCGCATCGCCGGCCAGACTTGTATTGATCGCGTAGGAGATAACGAACTGAATTCGTCTCCTCGACTGCTAGTCATGATTCGCCATCGAACGAATCTGACCGGCTGACAGATTTCTCACCCAAACGCAACAGAACTGTCTTCACAGCATCGACAAGAGTGCCCGTTGCTGAGATCCTCATCAGATCCGGCGCGAGCTCCGATGGCGGCTCGTAAGTAGCGATCAGTTTTTCAAAATCTTCGAGTCGCGCATCGGAGACTTCGCTGGCGGTTTTGTCGCGCTCCCGCAGTCTGTCCTCGATGGTTGCAAGATCGGCATCGAGCTCCACTGCCTGGAGACGGACGTTGGCTTTAGCGCATTGCTCGCGCAAAAAATCGCGATTCATTCGACTTGAAAACGTTGCGTCGAGGATTACACCGTCATGCGCTGTCAGTTCGCCAAGACCGTCCTCCACAAGTTTCTTGTACGTCTCTTGTGTCATCTGCTCGGAATAGAGTTTGTCGCGGAGCTCCCGCGGAGTCCGCTGCGTCAGCGGTACGCCGGCCAACGTTTTGCGAATTTCGTCTGAGGAAAAGACTGCCCAGTCCAGTTCCATAGCGAGCTGGCGTGCTACGCTGGTTTTTCCCGCACCGGCTCGGCCCATGATAACGAGGACCAATGGTATCGACCCGCTTATTGCATACTGCAGCGCGAGCCGAAAATAGCGAGCCGCTTGTTTTTCATGCTTCTCTGGCTTTGCCGTTTCCGGCTCGATCGCCTGGATGCTTTCCACCTTTCCGCGCACGAATGCGCGATAGCACTTGTAGAAATCGGCGATTTTCAGCAAACCATCATCACCAAATTCGCGAGCTGCGGTTTTCAGAAGCAGATTTGCTAAGTCGCGTCTGCCCTCAAAATCGAAATCCATCGCCAGAAACGCAAGATCGTTGGCGATGTCGATGAAACGAAACCGGTCATTAAACTCGATACAATCGAAGATCGACAGTCGTTCCGGTGTGATGTGGATGTGATCGAGATGCAGATCGCCGTGACAATCCAGAATCCGGCGCTGCTGAATCCGCTCAAAGAATAGTTTTTCGTTCGTGACATAGAACTGATTCGTAAAATGGCGAATCGCTTCGAAAGCCGCAGGCGAAATTGTTTTGGCAACGAACGGCTCGGCCTGTGCGAAGTTTTCGTCCGTGCTGATCTTCAGTTTTTCGGGCGTTCCCCATAGCTCGATCTCGGGCGCTGGAGTTTCGGACTCGTAAAAGTGATGGAGACGCGAAACCACCCGGTTAATCTCGGTTTCGCCCACTAATCCTTTCGCGAGCATGTCGCTCAGGAACCAGCCGTGCGCCAGTTCTCCCATCTTGACGCTGTATTCGGCGATTTCACCTCCTGCATCGAAGGAAAAACCGCTAGCGGCTTTGTAGATCGGAACGACTCCGAGGTACGTCTCGGGAGCGAGCCGCCAGTTCAGTTCAACCTCGCGTTGGCAGAAATAGCGGCGTTTCTCCAACGAGCTGAAATCCAGAAAGCCGAGATTGACCGGCTTCTTCACTTTGAAGACAAAGGGCGACGCAATGAACACCCAGGAGATGTGCGTCTGGATCACGCGCACTTCGGGGGGCTCGTGCGGATATGACGCGGGCGATTCTAGGAACGTAATTAGTTTCCCTTGATCGTCCAAACTGTCCACCTGCTATTCTCGGGCCGAACGCTGAGCGTTTTGTTGTCCTATGATTTCGGCGGCTCGCTCTTTTTGATAAGTGGTGTGAAGAGATCGATCGGAACGGGGAGAAAGGTCGTGGTGTTATGTTCGCTGGAAATTTCGCGCATCGTTTGCAGGAAACGCAGTTGCAGCGCGATCGGCTCCTTGCTCATCATCGCCGCCGCCTGCACCATTTTTTCCGCGGCCTGAAATTCGCCCTCGGCGTTGACGATCTTTGCACGCCGCTCGCGCTCGGCTTCGGCCTGTTTCGCCATGGCGCGCTTCATCGTGTCGGGCAGCGCGACATCCTTGACCTCGACCGCCGTGACTTTCACGCCCCAGGGTTCGGTTTGACGGTCGATGATTTCCTGCAACTTGAGATTGATCGACTCGCGCTGCGAAAGCAGGTCATCCAAGGGGGCCTGGCCAAGGACGCTGCGCAGTGTCGTCTGCGACATCAGCGAGGTCGCTTTGAGAAAGTTCTCCACTTTCACGACTGCGGCTTGCGGATCGACCACGCGGAAATAAACAACCGCATCGACCGTCACCGGCACGTTGTCACGAGTCATCACCTCCTGTCGCTCGACGCTGATGGTGACGACGCGCAAATCCATTCGCACCATCCGATCGACAATCGGGATGAGGAAAATCAATCCTGGCCCTTTCGCGCCGAGTAATTTCCCCAGACGAAAAATCACGCCACGCTCGTATTCGCGCAGGATGCGGATGGCCTGCGGCAGAATAACGATGGCGAGGATGATGAGCGGTACGGCCCAACTAATTAATTTTGGCAGCGCTTCAATTAATGGCATGGCTTTATTTTCCTTTGGCTTTCAGTTTTACAGTTAATCCTTGCACGGCTGCAATCTCAGCTTCTTCATCTTTATCAATCGGCGTGTCGCTGACCGCGTTCCAGTATTCGCCTTCGACGAAAATCCTGCCGCTGCGCAAATCGATCGGTGTCAATGCTATGACGGTTTTTCCAATCAAGGTTTGCGCTCCCACTTTCACCGGTAAGAGTTGAGCGCGCAGCCCTTTTCCGATGACGAGAACAAAGAAGGCCGCGGTGATGACGGTGGCCGGAATAATGTAGTTCAGCGATAACCGAAAGAGTGGATCGGCGCGATTGAAGAGCATGAGCGACCCGATCAGAAAGGCGATAACTCCGCCAACTGTTAGTACGCCGTGCGTAGTCGCATAGACATCGACGATGAACAGCATGAGCGCGAGCGCGATTAAAAGAAGACCTGTCACGTTGACTGGCAGAATCGCCGCCAGATAAAGCGCAAGGATCAGCGCGATCGCGCCTACCACGCCCGGAAGAATAGCGCCCGGCGTGGTCAGCTCGCCAATGATTCCGTAAATCGCGATGAGCATGAGGATAAACATCACTTCGGGTCGCCATAGTTTTTGAAAGATATGCTCGGCGGGCGACATCCTGACCTCCTCTACCTCTGCGCCAGCTGTCTTCAACGGTTTGCCGTCCACGACGCGCCCATTCAATTTTTGTAAAAGATCCGAGATATCGGAAGCGATCAGATCAATGACTTTCAATTCCAGCGCCTTCTCTGCTGTGATCGATGCGCTCTCTTTTACGGCGGACTTGGCCCATTCAATATTGCGCTGGCGCTTGCCTGCGATGGTCTCGATGTAGCTCACGGAAAAATTTTCCAATTTTTGCTTCATTGTTTCGTCCGGCTTCTCTTCCCCGCCGCTGGGAAAGCCGCCGATTGAGACCGGGTGTGCAGCGCCAATAGTGGTGGCGGGGGCCATCGCCGCAACGCTGGCCGCAATGGTGATGAAACAGCCGGCGCTGGTGGCAGTCGCGCCCGTTGGTGCGACGTAAACTACCACCGGCACGGGAGAGCCCAAAAAACTTTGCACAATCTTCTGCGTCGAATCGAGCAAACCGCCCGGCGTATTAAGTTGAATCACCAGGCACTGCGAATTTTGCGCGCGGGCTTCTTCGATACTTCGTGAAATGTAACTCGCCGTCGCCGGCCCGATTGCACCGTCGATATTGATTAGAGAAACGCGCTGTGCCGGGAAAGCTGCGGGCGCCATTGCGTGAGCGATCCAGAGAACCAGGCTTGTCAAAGCCGTCTTCATTCGCTTGTTCTGAATCGCTGCCTGAGCCCTCGCAATCCTCAGGCTCCTTTCATCGGCTGAAGTTTGATCGCCAGGTCCTCGACCTGTGGCTTCACGATCTTCTCGTAATCGCGGTAGCTCATTTTGATCGCATCGGTGTGCGTACCTGCTTCGAAGACGATGTAGTCTTGCTGCGCCAGCTGGCTATCCACATAGGTTGGCAGGCCATAGAGATTCCCAAATGGCGGCATCGCGCCAATCGCGCAATCAGGGAACAAAGATTTGAATTCTTGTTCTTTACCCAGTGAAGCAGTCTTACCGATTACCTTCCCGACTTTCTCCAAATCGATCTGGTGGTCAGCTGGGAGCACTGTCATTAAATGTTGCTCTCCGGATTTTAGTATGACCACTTTGGCATGGTGCCGGCCTTTTATATGTTCGGCTTGTGCGATCCTTTGCGCGGTCACCGCCTCCGGATGATGCAGAATTTCGTAGCGCACTTTGTGTTCGTTTAAGCAATCGACGACTTGTTTCGGGATCTTCATTGTGACCTCGGAAGCAAGCTATCACTTTCCAGGCCGATCTCTACTTTCGAGACCCGAGTGGCCCCTAGAGTCCGTTGCTTACGAAAAAGCACACCACCGAAGAGGTGGCCTCGCGCGAAAGACTGGTAGTATGGCTACATGTGAAGTTTGCGAAAATGAATATGACAAAGCGTTTGAAGTGATCGTTGCCGGCAAGCATCACATCTTCGATAGCTTCGAATGCGCGATCCATGCGCTGGCACCGGTTTGCCCGCACTGCAAATGCCGGATCGTCGGACATGGCGTGGAAGCCGATGGACGAATCTTCTGTTGCGTCCATTGCGCGCGCACGGCAGGTAAGACGCAATTAAAAGACCGCGCCTGAAGTAAGCGGCCTCAGCTGAAAGCTGAGGTTAGTTACTTGCCGGTCTCGCTTGCGTAGCAATCACTTTCGATGCCAGGGCTGCGTCACGTTTTGGATGCGCGGCTTGCAAGTGTCACTGACCAAAACGAAGGACAAAGTGTTTTGGTCTGGGCGGCTGAACTTATAAACGCCAGGACCTCTGCAAGATTTGGGAATGGCACCCGACCGGCGCGTTTCTTGAATTGTAATGTTATCGCCTGCGACCGTGTAGTTGCCCCAGATCTCTGCCTTTGGCTTGGTGGCCATGACGTGAAATGTGCGGTCGGCATTAATTGTCCAGACAGCGCCGAGCGTGTTGGTCCATGTGCCCACGAGAGCGGCTGGACCGGAGGTCATCGTCGCACAGGCACCCAAAAGCGTGAGCAACGCGGCTACGAAAATAATTCGAAGAGATGGTTGTAGTTTCATGAGGGCATTCTGCCGCGCCGCGGATGAGCCCGTCAAGCTTAGATCGCAGCGGAGAGATTTAATTGCCAAGGACTTTTCCTTCGAGATAGAAACACTGCGTGGAGCAGATTCCGCCAGCTCTTCCTCGAACCCCAAGACCCAATTGGTGGAAGCGAAGCTGGAAATGGTTCGTGCCGCTTGGCTGCTTCAGCATGGCACTGTTGTTCGTCGCTTTTATTAGCGCAGTCGTCCTGATCGTATTAAGCGCGGTCAAATCAACCGAGGTTTACAAAGATGCTTTGGCACACGCCAAGGCGCACCCTTCTGTCATCGACGCGCTTGGTTCGCCGATCACAGAAGGATTTCTTGTGTCAGGAAACACAAACGTTAACGGCGCATCCGGAGCAGCAGCCAACCTCTCCGTTCCCGTCGCCGGTCCAAAAGGAAAAGGAACACTTTACGTAGCGGCAACGAAGTCGCTTGGCCGGTGGAATTGTTCTGGACTTGTTCTGGAAATCGCAAAAACGCATCGACGGATCGATTTTTTCGAACGGCCAACACCGGCGAGTTCGCCCTAATCATTCCCGTGAAGGCTGCGATAAATAAACTCTCTGTTAGCGCAATTCTTCTGGGGATTCTCGGAGGAATCACTGGTCTGGGGGCTGGGCTATTTCTCGGCTTCGCACTGGCCGCGGCTCTCGCGGCCGCGTTTCATGTCTCGACGTTCGAAGGCGAGGCCGGCTATTTTGCCGCTTTAATCGCGATCCTCGTGGCGCTTATCGTCACGCCAATCTCGATTCTTCTCACGCTCTACTGGCGCGGCGTGAGGAGCATCTGGTTGTTCGTTGGGTTAGTGATCGTTTGTATCTCGATCGCAGGAATTGGAGCGTCCAGCTTCGGAATTTGGTATGCGGCTCAACCGCATGTTCTGAACATCAATGGCCCGACGCCGCTGCTCGAATTCGAAGTCAAACCGCCGGCCGGCCAGTCTATCGAAAGCCTTGCCAAAGTTGAGCCAGAGCTGGACACACCTCTCAATCGGATGCCGATGCCGGGTTACTGGCATACGGATGCACCTGAAAACTCCGGCGTGCGCGCTGGCTACGTCGAAGTGTATTTTCGCACATCGAAGCGCCTTTTCGTGTTGAAATTCCCCGGCGGTGAAGATCGCATCTTCCAGCTCCATTTGCCAGACAATCCGATGAAGGCGAAATACCGCACCTGGTCTGAGTGGCAAAATCCTGACTTCGTTGCGAAAGCCGGCGAGCAAGCTACTCGCCCCTCCTCTGGCCGAAACGATTATCAGATTCGCTACAAACTAGATTATCAGGATCGATAACCGCAGCGCCCGTTTACCTTTGCCGCAGCGCACGTAAGGTTCAGGTATGTCGATCTCAGAGGAGCAGGTGAAGACTGCATTGCAGTCGGTGAAGTATCCTGGCTTCACTCGCGACATTGTTTCTTTCGGCCTGGTGAAGTCGATCCACATCGACGATGGCGAGGTGAAGGTGCAGCTCGCGCTGGCGACAAACGATCCGAACATTCCGGCAGCTATCAAAAATGATGCCGAGCGCGTATTACGCGCGATTGAAGGGATCCGCAGCGCGAAAGTTTTGATCGATATCCACGCACCGCCCGGGGGCGCAGGGCCCGGCATGGCCGCGACGCGGATCCCCGGAGTCAAGCACGTGATCGCTGTGGCCAGCGGCAAAGGCGGCGTCGGCAAATCAACTGTCGCGGCGAATCTCGCTGTCGCGCTGGAGCAATCCGGCGCACGCGTGGGCTTGTGCGATTGCGACATCTACGGGCCCAGCATTTCGCTCATGTTCGGCACGCGCGAGCGGCCAACGGCCACGGAAGAAAACAAGATCGTTCCGATCGAGCAATACGGACTGCGGCTAATGTCGATGGGTTTTCTGCTCGACGACACTTCACCGGCGATTTTGCGCGGACCGATGGTCACGCGCTATACGCAACAATTTCTGCGGCAGGTTGAATGGGGCGAGCTGGATTATTTGGTGCTCGATCTTCCTCCCGGCACCGGGGACATTCAGCTTACGATCGTGCAAACGGTCGCCCTTTCCGGAGCGATCATCGTCACTACGCCGCAGGAAGTTGCTCTCATCGACGCGCGCAAGGCCGCTACCATGTTCGACAAGGTCAACGTCTCTGTGCTCGGCCTGGTGGAGAACATGAGTTACTTCGTCTCGCCATCCGACGCCAAACACTACGATATCTTTGGAAGCGGCGGCGGCGAACGCGAAGCGAAGCGGCTGCGCGTCCCGTTACTAGGCCAAATTCCAATCGACATCGCCACGCGTGAAGCAGGCGATCGCGGAATCCCGATAGTGAGCGAAGATCGGAAATCAACTGTGACCGTCGAGTTCAAAAAGATCGCCGAAAATATTCGTAAGGTTCTGCCGTAGCGATGCATTTGCCGTGTCCGGCGCAGAGGGAAGCTAAATAAATTTAGTGATTCTCTCGTCGAATTCCGGTGTTTGATTTTATTGACTAGCCGCAAGTTTTATGAAAGAAGAACTGGGGATGCCGTCTTCGGGAGAAGATCAAGCTCAATTCGTGAAGGATTCAGCGCTCTACAAGGAGTTCCTTGCCGAGCGCGCGGAGATATTGAAGCACAAGTGGATTGAGAGCGAAAAAGCCGGCAAAGACATCGGCTTTGAGAGAGCCTTGCTTGATTGGATCGTGAAACATCGCTCCAACTGGCGAGAGCGGCGAAGAAAGGAGGCGCGCACCGAAAAGTCCGCCTCCTAAATTTTTTCCTTTAACGCGATCCCGTGAGGTCGCCAAGGAACCGCATGAACCAGGCAAAACAAAATTCATCAGCCGCCGTCCCGGTCATGGACGCGGAGGCAATTCGTCGCGCGCTTCGACGGATTGCGCACGAGATCATTGAGCGAAATCCGCAGCTTGATAAGGTCGTGCTCGCGGGGATTCCTTCTCGGGGGGTGGAGATCGCGCGACGCATCGCGAGCTTTATTCGCGAGATCGAAAAGATTGAGATTGAGACTGGCGTCATCGACGTGGCAATGCATCGCGACGACGTAGGAACGCGCTCGGAATTGCCGGTGGTGCGCACGTCGAAACTTCCACTGCCGTTGGAGGAACGCACCGTCATCATTGTCGATGACGTTCTTTACACTGGCCGCACCGTTCGCGCTGCCATGGACGCCATCAATTCATTCGGGCGCCCGGCCCGCATTCAGCTGGCCGTGCTGATCGATCGCGGTCATCGGGAGCTTCCCATTCGCCCTGATTATGTCGGAAAGAATTTGCCGACCTCGGGCAGCCAAAAGGTGCGGGTACGGCTCGAACAGACTGACTGCGAGCCGGATGCCGTCCACTTGGAAAGACAATGAACGTTTACGCTACCCGATGACCACACGCTGGACGCACAAAGATCTGCTGGGCATGCGCGAACTATCGGCTGGCGAAATCAATCTCATTCTCGAAACTGCCGATGCATTCAAACAAGTCGGAACTCGCGAGATCAAAAAGGTTCCAGCCCTGCGCGGAAAGACCCTCGTAAACTTTTTTGTCGAACCAAGCACACGAACACGGACCTCGTTCGAGCTGGCTGCGTTTCGGTTGAGCGCGGACGTGATCAATATCTCGGCGACCACTTCTAGCCTGACGAAAGGCGAAACGCTCAAGGACACCGCGCGCAATCTTGAGGCGTTGCATGCTGACATTCTCGTGCTGCGTCACAGCTCCGCCGGCGCGCCGCAGTTTTTGGCAAATCGGCTGAAAGCCAGCGTAATCAACGCCGGCGACGGCGCGCACGAACATCCGACCCAGGCGCTTCTGGATCTTTACACGATCCAGGAGCGAAGAGGAAAAATTGCAGGGCTGCACGTGGCGATCATCGGCGACATTTTGTTCAGTAGGGTCGCGCGCTCAAACATTTTCGGTCTATTGAAACTCGGCGCGCATGTAACGCTGGTGGGACCGAGCACGCTCGTGCCGCGCGAGTTTGAAAAACTTGGCGTGGAAGTCTCGTACAAGATCGACGACGTACTTTCGAAAGTCGATGTCGTAAACCTTTTGCGGATTCAGCATGAACGTCAGCGCAGAGAATATTTTCCTGGTATTGGCGAATATGTCCGCTTGTTTGGACTAACCAAAGAACGTGCAAAACTTTTGAAGCCGGATTGCGTAATCATGCATCCAGGCCCGATCAACCGCGGCGTCGAGATCGACAGTGAAGTCGCCGACGGATTGCAAAGTGTCATCCTCGACCAGGTCACCAACGGTCTCGCCGTGCGCATGGCCGTTCTCTATCTCTGCGGAGGGATTTCGCCGCAATGAGCGCGACAATTATCCGCAATGGCCGGTTGATCGATCCCGCCAACAGGCGGGATGAAATTGCCGATCTTTACGCCATTGACGGTCGGATTGCGGATGAATCCGAAATCCGCAATCGGCAATCCGAAATTGAAGAGATTGACGCAAGAGGATTGATCGTTGCGCCCGGCTTGATCGACATGCACGTGCACCTGCGCGAGCCGGGATTCGGTCACAAGGAGACGATCGAATCGGGCGCGCGCTCCGCAGCAGCCGGCGGATTTACAACGGTTGTTTGCATGCCGAATACTTCGCCGGCAGCCGACGAGCCCAGCACCATCGCGTGGATCAAAGATCGCGCCGTGTTGGTCGCGTGCGTGAACATTTTGCCAACCGGCGCGATTTCAAAAAATCTCGCAGGCGAAGAACTCGCGCCGATCGGCTCGCTCGCGCAGGCTGGTGTTGTTGCCATAACAGACGACGGTCACTGCGTTCAAAATCATGAGGTGATGCGGCGCGCGGTGGAGTACGCGCGCATGGTTGATGTGCCCGTTCTTGATCATTGTCAGGACCACAATCTGGTCGGCAACGGGGTCGTGCACGAAGGCTATTGGAGCACACTGCTCGGTTTACCGGGCTGGCCCGCGGCAGGCGAGGAAGCGATGGTCATGCGAAACATTTTGCTCGCGGACCTCTGTGACCATCACATTCATTGCCAGCACGTCACGACCGCAGGAAGTGTGCGACTGATTCGTGAAGCGCAGGCGCGCGGTGTAAAAATCAGCGGCGAAGTTTGCCCGCATCACATCGCGTTAACCGACGAGGCAATCCAAAATTTTGATACGAACTACAAAATGAATCCGCCGCTGCGCTCGCAGGCAGATGTGAATGCGCTGCTGGAAGGAATCGCCGATGGAACGCTGTCGATCCTGTGTTCCGATCACGCGCCGCATGCTGATTTCGAAAAGGAAGTTGAATTCGATGCCGCGCCGTTCGGCATCATCGGCATGGAAACGGAGCTCGCCTTATTCATTGATCTGCTCGTGCACAAGCATCGCAAGATCGACATCGTGCGTTTGATCGAGATGTACACAGTCGAGCCGGCGCGTCTGTTGAAGATTGATGCCGGTACCCTGTCGATCGGCGCGCAGGCTGATGTAACGCTGATTAATCCGGAGTTGGAGTGGACAGTCAGAGTCGATCGGTTCGAATCGGCCTCCCGCAATTCACCGTTTGATGGCTGGAAATTGAAAGGTCGCGCGGTGCGAACGGTTGTTGCGGGAAGAACCGTTTGGAACCTGTAGTCGCGATCGGCGATCGCGACCCGGCATCAGCGATGCCAGAATTACCCTGTATATCCGCCGTGGATGTAATGTTCCAAATGTGCGATCGCAGCGCTTTGGCAGGAAATAACGTGCTTGACCAAATCGCCGATGGAAATCACGCCTACAACTTTGTCACCTTCGAGCACTGGTAAATGGCGGATATGTTTGTCCGTCATGAGACGCAGGCACTTTTCCACCGGCTCGCGTGGATGCGTAACCGTCACATTCGTTGACATGATCTCGGCGACCTTCGTCTCTCGCGAGCGCTTGCCGCGCAAGACCACTTTGCGCGTGTAATCGCGTTCGGAAATGATGCCAACCACTCGCTCCTGCTCCATCACCAAAAGTGCGCCGACGTTCTTCGCGTCCATTATTTCGACCGCTTCGAAAACCGTTGCGTCCGGCGAAATAGAGAAAACGTCGCCGCTTTTTTGATTTAGAATCGCGCGGATGGTACCACTCACGTCCATAGTGAGAGGATTCAGGATAGGCCTACATCGGCCTGCGATGCAAAACAATTCTAATGATCAGCGGCAGCCGTGTCCGTGGCGTTAATTATTTAGCAAGCTCAGCAAGCAAGGTGGGCACACGCCGCGGCCAAAAAGCTGGGCATCAGTCGCCGCACACTGCATCGAAAAATCAACGAAATGAATTTGGCGAAAAAGTCGCCCGAGGCTGCGAACCCGGGATCTAGCGACACAAGATAGCGACGCCGCGTCACGGCGTCCAGCCAGCGCAGCGCGTCGTCACCACGACGTGTTGATCAGAGGGCCCATCGGACCGGCAGAGGCGTAGATTTTGCTACCTGCGCGAACGATTGCCTTTCGGCTGGAGGTAATGAGTCGCTGCCCATTCGCCGATGCTAATGCCCGCTTGCAGCCCATCCTCGTTTGCCGAGCGGAAGTGAATGCCTCCGTACAGACGACTCGCCGCAGCTTCCTCCGCCGCAGCGAGGCAGGTTGGGAAACTGCGGTAAACGCCGGGAAGGAAATCCGAGCCGGTGGTGAACGGCAGGTCATCGGTGCCGTAAAGCAGTGCCAGCACCGTCGCGGCTGCGCCGCTGAATGTGCTGTGGCCAGAGACGTAATCGGGAAACGGTGGCGTCACGATGAAAGAGGTCCATCCCAGTTCTGGCTCGGCGTAGTTGATCGCGGTTACTGGACGCCAAAAGTGGAAGGTGTACTTGGCATCCCAGGCGCAAATGGCCGCGTCGGCCATGGCGATGTTCACTAAGGCGAACAGCCTTGCGTTCTGTTCCAGCGTATTGGCATGCGCAGTGGCGATAGTCTGCGCAATGTTGTTCCAGTGACCGGGAGGTGTCTCGGTGCCGGCGCCATCGGCCCAGAACAAGGCGATCACCGTCTGCTCTTCCGTGCGCGTTGAGCCGACAGCTGCGCCGAGTTCCCTGACCTCAATGTAGTCCGCTGCGTACTGCTCGCTGTCGAGCGAGGGCGGGCCCGGCGGACGGAACTGTGAGCCACTGCTCATTGTAAATGGTGCCACGAATCCCCATTGTGGTAGCAAATAGGGAAGATATGCCGGAGGAGTAGGCACCCATACGCCAGCACCGCTGCCGCCAGGCGGCAGGACTATGGCATCGGAACCGTCGTTGGCGCGGGCAGCGAGGATTTGGTTTGCGACGAATTCGCCCCACACGATGCCTGCGGCCTTTTGCGGTCCGTCGGGGATTGTGGCGAGAATCGCAGCATGAAGTGCATCGAAGCTCAATGCGGCAGCCGGAAACAAGCCGACGAGCGCCTTGTGCGCGGCGGCGCTGGCAGCGGCTTCGTGCGACGCGCTGGTCGGCGCAAAGCTTTGCACCAGATAAGGTTCGTGCGTACGGGCAATGCCGTTAACCGCGTCGTAGATTGAGACGTGAAGAATGGCAAGACTGCGGGAGGCGATCGGTGGCGCGGTGTGGCCGGCGCGGATCGCGTCGAGTGCGGCGGTGTTCCAGTCTGTAACCGCTTCTGCGTGGGCCATGGCGACGATGAGAAATGCCGTTGAAACGGAGCATGAAAGAAGTTTGAAAGTTTTCATAAGTGAATGGCTGCCTGATAAAAATTTGCCTGCGGTGGCCGCGCTTCAATGGCGGCATCGCGGCGCACTTGCGGGCGCCGCGATGCAATCGCCTCGTGCGGGTTTCACCCTATGTCGCATGACCCGACCCTAGTGGATGAATGTGAACGAGAGATTGAATAAACCGGTTCCGTTGACGCCGATTCGGTATTCCGTGTTTTGTCCCTTAACGTTCTGATAAATGCCCGTACCGCCAATGGTGGCACGCATGTCACGGTGGTCCATCCCCACGAGTCCATGCTCAATACCCTCCGTTGCGATGGCGGTGGTGTCATCGGGAAGGTAAAACTCCTGAATGGTGAAGACCTCGGGACGCGTTTCTGAAGCATTGCGCGTGAACGTTCCACGGCAGGTCCACTCCCCAATCGGATTCGGCGGGGCTGACTGAGGATTCGACGCAAGCGTGCCGCCCGGATAGATGTATCCTGTCACGATAAAGGTGGTGCCGGGGTTGGGCCCAGGGGTGCCACTGAAATAAATCGTGTTAGCGTCTATGAAGACATCGAATTGGAGGTTTTGCGTGGCGTGAGCATTTGCAGGGCCGATCACAAGCGTCGCAATTGCGATGCCGATGACTACCCCGAGGGTCGAAAGACTCCACACGCACTTTTGCATGACTAATCGTATTTTCGTTTTGTTGTTCTTCATGATTTAATTTCTTTTCTGTTGTTTTGGCCTTCTTTGACTCCCCGTCGTGAGAAGTCATTTCTGGCTGTTCACTGGTGTACTGTCCGAAATCCGGTACGAGGTTACGCGGAAAGTTTGAGAATCGTTGAAGGGTTGAAGCGCTAAGTCGGAACCGCGGATGGCGCGAATTTCACGGATCGGAGGGCATGGAGTCTTGCCCTGCTCGCCACGGCGGAGTGGAGCAAAGGCGGGAGCGAAGTCGAACGGGCCGCGGTAACTGCTCCCCAGATGTTACTTCGGCGTGGACGAGGCGACGAGTTTCTGGAAGCGCGGATCTTTACGGAGCGGGTCCCAGAATGGATCGAAGCGAAGGTCGGCAACGGTGATGCCAGCTGGAACTTTCAGCAAATGCGGAATGGCGGCAATCGCCGCGTCGCGCTCACCGAAAAGTGCTTGAATTTGCGCC